>NZ_CP029693.1:303125-606250 GCF_003228315.1 Pseudomonas putida | reverse complement strand
TCCCGGACCTCCATCACCAGGCTGTTTTCCTCCAGGCGGACCGGCACCGCCTCAAGCGTCGCGCCCTTGCACGGTCCGTCGACACAATGCCCGTCCTCGAAGCGAAACATTGCGCTGTGATGGGCGCACATCAGCACCTTGCCGCGATAAGTGCAGAACTCCTGGGGTCGAAAGTCCAGCGGCACGGAAAAGTGCGGGCAGCGGTTGATGTACACCCACGCCTGCTCGCCCTGGCGCACCGCCACCAGCCCTGCCGGATGCAGTTGCCGGTGCTGCGGCAGGCCCAGGGCGCCGCCGTCGGCGATGTCGTCCAATTGGCACAAGATGATGGTGCTCATGCCCAGCCACGCAGTTCCGGGTTGCCGAGGCTCCAGTTCCAGGGCCGGATCTGGATGTTGGCGAACAGCCCCGCCTGAACATAAGGGTCATCCTGCAGGAATGCTTGTACTTCCGGCAGGCTGCCTGCCTCGATCACCAGCAAGGTGCCGTTCATCGACTCGCCGGCATCATCCAGGGTCGGGCCGCCGAAGCGCACCACCACCCGGTGGCTGTCGGTGGCGCGCAAATGAGCCTGATGGCTGGGGCGCAGACGCTGACGCAGAGCCAGTGAGTCCGGGTGGTCGGTGGCGAATACCGCAAAGAACTGGCCCATGACTCAGGCCTTTTCCATGACGAATTCGTAGCACGCCCGCTTGAACGGCAGCGCCATGCCCAACCGGGCGGACACCTCGTCGTGGCGAGCACAGTCCTCGTAGATCACCTGCAGCGATTGCTTCACCCCAAACACCGCATCGGATTCAAGGTACGGGTCATCGTGGTTGAACAGGTGCGTGACCAGCTTGCGATAGCCCGGTACATCAATCATGAAATGCAGGTGCGCCGGCCGCCAGGCATGACGGTTGGCCGCATCGAGCATGCGCCCCACCGGGCCATCGGTCGGTATCGGGTAGGCCACCGGGACAATGGTGCGAATCGCGAAGCAACCGTCAGCGTCGGTGCGATAGCGACCGCGCAGGTTGCCGAACGGCTGCTCGGTGTCCTGGCCGGAATACATGCCGTTCTCGGCGGTCTGCCAGACGTCGAGCACCGCGCCGGCCAGGGCCTTGCCGTTGACGTCGACCACCCGTCCGCGTACCAGTGCTGTCTCGCCGGGAGTGAACGCCATGTTTTCGCCGAATTCGCGATCGGGCATGCCGTCGATGTAGAACGGCCCGAACACCGTGGTTTCGGTGGCCGTGGCGGTGTGTCGATGGTTGATCGCATCCACCAGCATCGACACGCCGAGGGTATCGGAGAGCAGGATGAATTCCTGACGCACCAGGCCATCGCAGGTATGGCCGGTGTCGGTCAGGAAGCGAATCCCCTCGAACCACTCCTGTTCGGTCAGTTCGACCTCACTGACGAAGGCATGCAGGTGCCGGGTCAGGCTTTGCATGATCTGTTTGTAGCGCGCGTTGGGCGCGCCATCGAAGCTGTTCACGGCTTGCTCGGAAATCAGGCTTTCCGCCGTTTTGTCTTGATCGGTCATTGTTTTTATTCCGATGAGATTGATCGCTACATCAGGCTGGCGCCTGGCCCTTCAACGCTCGGTTCAGCAGGGCTTCGATCGGGCCTTGCTCGAACGGCCGCGGGTTGTAGTACGGGCTGGCACAGGCGATTTGCGCCGCCTCGGCCGGGCCATTGGCCGGAAAACCGATGTCTTCCAGTGCCAGGGGAATGCCCAGCTTCTGGTTCAGCGCATACAGCAAGGCGCCGACCTCACTGGCGTCGCTGCCGCCCAGTGCTCGCGCGGCGCGTTGCAAGGGCCCCGCCGCCGCTTCACGGTTGTAATGCGCGGCATGGGGCAAAACGATCGCATGGGCCTGGGCATGGGGCAAATTGAAGGTGCCGCCCAGGGTGTGGCACAGCTTGTGGTGCAAGGCCATGCCTACCGAGCCCAGGCAGATGCCCGCCAGCCAGGCGCCGTACAGCGCCTGGCCGCGCGCCTGCGGATCCTCCGAATCGTTGACCACCCCCGGTAAGGCCTGCGCCAGCGAACGAATCGATTCCTCGGCCATAAAGCCAATGATCGGGTTGGCGTCCTGGGCGTAGAGCGCCTCCACCGCGTGGGCCATGGCGTTCATGCCCGAACAGGCGGAAATCTGCGCCGGCAGAGTCAGGGTCAGTTGCGGGTCGTAGATCACGGTCTTGGGCAGAACCTTCGGATCGCGCCCGGTTTTCTTCAGACGGTTCTCGGTCAAGCCATAGATCGGGGTCATTTCCGAACCGGCATAAGTGGTGGGCACCGCCAGGATCGGCAAGCCGGAATCCATGGCGATCGCCTTGCCCAGGCCGATGGTCGAACCGCCGCCGATCGCCACGCAGCAATCGGCATCCAGCCGCGCCGCTTCGGCACGGGCCGCCTGCGCGACTTCCAGCGGAACGTGCATCACCGCCTTGGGATAAACCCCGGCCGCGCGATCACCGAGCAATGCCGCGACCCGCTCGCCCAGCCCTTGCTGTTCCGGGGTGGTGAGGATCAGCGCACGCCGCGCACCGAGGCGCTCGATCTCTTCGGCCAGTGCCGAGAGCTTGCCCCAGCCGAACACCACGCGGGTCGGCAGGCTTTGGTAGATAAACGGATTCATGGCAGGCCTCAGCGTTTGTAGTGCGGCGCGATGTTAGCGTCGACATTGACCCAGACCGAACGGGCCTCGGTGTAATCGTGGATCGCCTCGAAGCCCATCTCACGGCCATAACCGGACTGGCCGACACCACCGAACGGGCTGCCGGGGCTGACGCGCTTGTAGCAGTTGATCCAGCACATGCCGGCGTGAATCGCATTGGCCAGTTTATGCGCCCGGGCCAGGTTCTGCGTCCACAAGCCGCTACCCAGTCCGTACTCGGTGCCGTTGGCAATGGCCAGGGCTTCTTCGTCAGTGCTGAACCGCACCACGGTGACGAACGGGCCGAAGACTTCTTCCTGGCAGACGCGATCCGAGGGTTTGGCCTCGACAATGGTCGGCTCGACATAGAAGCCGTTGGCCAGGGCCTTGTCGTCCGGGGCCTTGCCGCCGGCGAGTATCTTGCCGCCCTGTTCAATGGCGAAATCGATGTAGGCCATCACCCGGTCGCGGTGCAGCGCCGAAGTCAGCGGGCCCATTTCGGTCTCGGGGTTCATCGGGTCGCCCAGGCGAATCGACTTGGCCAGGGGGATGAAACGCTCGAGGAACTTGTCCGCGATGTCTTTGTGCAGAATCAGGCGCGAACCGGCGATGCAGGCCTGGCCCTGATTGTGGAAGATCGCCCAGGCGGCGCCATTGACGGCGGCGTCGAGGTTGGCGTCTTCGAAGACGATGTTGGCACCCTTGCCGCCCAGTTCCAGCTGGATGCGCTTGAGGTTACTTTTCGATGCTTCGACGATCCGGCGCCCGGTGGCGGTGGAACCGGTGAAAGCAATCTTGCCCACGTCCAGGTGTTCGGCCAGCGCCTGGCCGGCGGTGTGCCCATAACCCGGCACCACGTTGACCACGCCCTTGGGGAAGCCGACTTCGGTCATCAGCTCGGCGATACGCAAGGTCGACAACGGGGTGATTTCCGACGGCTTGATCACGATGGTGTTACCCGCCGCCAGCGCCGGGCCCATTTTCCAGCTGGTGAACATCAGCGGGAAGTTCCACGGCACGATCTGCGCCACCACGCCAATCGGCTTGCGTTGCACATAGTTGAGGAACCCGGCCTCCACCGGAATCACCGCGCCTTCGATCTTGTCGGCCATGCCGCCGAAATAGCGGAAACAGGCGGCGGTGCGCGGCACGTCAAGGCCACGGGAGTCGCGAATCGGGTGCCCGGTGTCCAGGGATTCGAGCTGCGCCAGTTCCTCGGCGCATTCTTCGATTTTGTCCGCCAGTTTGAGCAGCAGGCGGCCACGCTCGGCGGCGCCCAGCGCCGACCACGCCGGGAACGCGCGCTTGGCGGCAGCGACTGCCAGGTCGATGTCAGCGGCTTCGGCGGCAGCGATGCGGGTGATCAACGAACCGTCATGGGGCGACACCACGTCGATGGTGCCACCGGCCACCGCGTCCACGAAGCGGCCATCGATATAGAGCTGATTTTGCATAATGGTTTCCTCGCACCGCGCGCCTGGCGCAGTGTCTGAATCAATGGCTGAAAGCATGGCCCGGCAAGGCGCCGGGCAAGACGCGAAGTCTTAGAACTCGATCGGGTACGGCGTAAGCTCACCGCTTTCGTAGCGTTGCGGCAGGTTCGGCGTGGCGTTTTCCCAGACCATCAGCATCGAGCGCTTGGTCGAGTAGCCCTGGTGACGGATGTCGGCGGGCATGGCGCAGATATCGCCGGCCCGCATGGTGATGCGCGCACGGGGATTGCCATCGTCCTTGTCGCCCACGTCCCAGATGATTTCATCGGACATCTGCAGGAACCACTCGATCCGGTCATTGCCGTGGAACACCGGCAGGATGAATTCCTCGGTGGTCGGGCAGAACAGGCTGGCCTTGCACACCGAAGTCACCGACGGGTTCCAGGTCACGTCGGAGCGCGACAGGTACTTGAACAGGCTGAAAGCATGCAGTTCGCCTTCGAAACCTTCGGCGGCATGGACTTCCGGTTCCTCCTGGGACACGTCGATGAACTGGCGGTTGACCGGCAGGTCGTCGCGCAGCGGCGAGTCATCCGGCAGGCCGGGCATGCGCTTGGTGGCGATGCGGAAACGCTCGATGGCTTCGATGTTGTCGCCGTTCTTGCGGCCATAGGCGCTGCCGGTTTCTTCCGGGGCGGCGAACGGGTCGAAGGTGGCGTTGGTCCAGTCGCGCATGATCGCCTTGAAGGTGGCCATGATCAGCGGCGTCTCGAAGTTTTCGGTGTAGTTGACGCCGGCGGCCTTGAGGGTGCCGTTGAACGTACCGGCGTACAGGTCGACCTTGCCGTAGTAGTTGCGGGTGCCGATCACGTGGTCGAAGTTGACCCAGCCGTAGAAGAAGCCCCAGGCGACGTCACGCATCATGGCGCGCAGGAAGTAGTCGACCGGGATCAGGTGCGAGCGGGTCTGGCCCTTGGCCGGCCAGGTGATGCGGGCGAAATACTCGTCGCGCGACAGTTCGAACGCGCCGAGTTTGAATGAGCGGTAGCCGGTGACCGGATGGGGCGCGCTGGCCTGGACTTCATCGTCGGCAAACAGTGCGGTTTCAGCAGCGGTTTCAAGCATGGCCATGGCGGGATTCCTTTTATTGTTGGGGAATGGACGGTCGGGTCGAACAGATCACTTGAAGCAGATATCTGCCCACTTCTCGACCGACAACGGGCCTTTGATGGTCTGCTGCAGAATCACCCCCGGGCGGCTGGATTCGAAGCGATACGCCGTGCCCACCGGCAACAGGCACTGATGGCCGCACTTGAGCAGTACGTAGCCCATGGGTTTGCCCGCTGGCATCTCACCGGCCAGGTGCGTGCCCTCGCCGTCCTTGAGCGGCGCCTCGAGCTTGAGAAAATCGATCCGCACTTCACCGTCCATGACGATGGCGAACTCATCGTGGGCGGCGGTGTACCAGGGCGACTGGCCTTCGGCACGCAGGGTTTCGATGACGTAACCGAGGTTGTAGCCGACCACGACTTTTTCATAGGGAAGGGATTTATCCGCCACTTCGAAGATGTTCGAAAAGGCGTAGTGACTGGCCTGACCGCTGATGATCTCGACCGAGCCCTTGCGGTAGTTGTCCAGCGAGCCGAACACCGTTTGGATTGCTGCGCTACTCATGGTTCTCACCGTTTTGTTGTTGTAGTAACCGTGAGCCAACAGTACGTCGCGACAGGTCCAGGGACAATTGGCTGACGGGCGACAACAGTGTTTGCAAAACGCGAACACTGCGGGTGAGGTGTAGGAGCGAGCCTGCTCGCGATGGAGGCGCAGGCACCGCGGGGTGACAGGCAGCCAGCGTTATCGTTGGCGTCCATCGCGAGCAGGCTCGCTCCTACAGGGGACGGGGGTGTCAGCGGATCCAGCCACGTTCCAGCAACGGCACGTCCCAGTAAGGTTCGGCGCCGAAGTTGTCCACCAGAAAGTCGATCAACGTCCGCACTTTCAGGGCCCGGCGCTGGGTCGCGGGGTACACCGCGGAGAAATTGAAGGACGACAACAGGTACTCCGACAGCACCGGAATCAGCCGGCCACTTTGCAAATCCTCACTGGCCACCAGCGTCGGCAGGCAGACAATCCCCACCCCGGTCTGCGCGTAATCGCGCAACAGATGCACCGAGTTCGAGCGCACTTGACCCGGCAAACTCAGCTCGACCTGTTCGTCTTCTCGGTTGAAAACCCAGCGGTTACGCGACGGATAACCCTCGTACAGGGCGATCTTGTGTTGCAGCAGCTCCTGGGGATGGGTCGGCACGCCGAATTCGCTGGCGTAATCCGGGGACATGCAGAACAGGCGGCGCACCGTGAACAGCTTGCGTTCGATCAGGGTCTCGGCCATGGGCGGGAACATCTGGAACGCCACGTCGAAGCCTTCTTCGATGGGATCCACCACCCGGTCGTTGACGATCACATCGACCTCGATGTCCGGATACAGCCGGGTGAATTCAGCGAGCAGGTGGCCGAAATGACTGATGGCAAAGCCCGGGAGCATCTGAATGCGCAATTTGCCGGTGGGCTTGGCCCGCAGTTCGCGCATGTGTTCGGTCAGCGAGTTGAAACCGGCGACCATGTCCGCGCATTCCTTGTAGTACGTCTCCCCCACTTCGGAGAGCCGCACATGGCGGGTGCTGCGGTGGAACAGCGGCGCGTTGATGAATTGTTCCAGTTGCTGGATGCGGTGGGTGATCACCGAACGGGTCACGCCCAGTTGCTGGGCAGCCTTGGCGAAGTTGCCGGTCTCGGCCACCCGCACGAAGGCTTCGACACTGAGTAAACGGTCCATGGCGGCAGGCTCTCTGGAGGCTTTTATTATTGGGCTATGGCGAGGTTAGCCTGTTGGTGGCCTGTGCTCCAGATCCTTCAAATTGCGCAGTCCCCTGTAGGAGCGAGCATGCTCGCGATGGAGGCGCAGACACCGCGGGGTTTCAGGCAGCCAGCGTTATCGTTGACGTCCATCGCGAGCATGCTCGCTCCTACAGGGGGTGGGATTCAGCGATTGAGCCAAGGGTAGCGCGCGGTGTCCTTGTTGCCGTAGTCCGGGTCCAGGTAGATGAAGCAGCGCTGGATCTTGAAGTCGCGGATTTCGAACACGTCGACCCAGTACCCGGCACTCGCCGCCGTCGGCACACCGGCGCGCCACGGCCCGTCGACGTGCTCGCCGAAGCTGGTACCTTCGCAGACCAGGGTGTCGGTGCCGGTAAGTATCCAGTTGAAGTGCGCGTAGTCGTGGGTGATCGACTTCAAGCGTGCGCCAAGGTCACCGAACATCTGCCCGATCTGCTCGCGACCGGTGGCCAGGCCCCATTTCGGGAACAGGACCTGGGCGTCTTCGGCGAACAGTTCGAGAATGCTGCCGCCGGTGGAGGTGACGCCGCCGTTGTCGAAGGCCTTGAGGTATTCAAGGGCCACGGATTTGCGTTGTTCGTCGGTCATCGTCTGAGTGCTGATCATGGCTGTCTCCGAATGGTTTTAGGTCTGTCAGTGCAGCGATTTGAGGTAGGTGATGATCTTCTGGCGCTTGGCCGGGTCGTCCTGGGAATAGACCATGGCGCTGCCCAGCGCGACGGTCTGGGCATCGGTCAGCCAGGCATCGAGCAGCTGCTCGTCCCAGACCTTGCCGTCCATGGCTTTGCGGTAGCCATCGCTGTAGGTGAAGTTGCTTTCACTGGCGGCCTTGCGACCGATCAGGCCGAACAGGTTGGGCCCCTGCCCCGGTGGCCCGCCCTTGTCGAAGGTGTGGCACACCGCACAATGGTTGGTCGCCATTTTCTGCGCGATTTCCAGCTCGTCGGCCTGGGCGCTGCCCGCCAGACCCAGGCTTGCCGTCAGCAGCAACAGTGCCGCGATACGTGGATTGAAGTGGTTCATGGTCGTGTTCTCATGCAATCACGGGTTACCCGCCGCCACGGATGAACGTGGCGGCGGCCAGATTCAGCCGCGCACCGGCTCCTTGTGCGCCTGATTCGCCGCCCGATAGGCGAAGGCGATGATCGGGCCCAGGGTCGAACCGCCAGCCCAGTAGGCGCGACCGGACGCCGAAGCCACACAGTTGCCGACGCCATACAGGCCGGGAATCGGCGCGTTGGCGTTGTTCAGCACCTGGCCGTGGGAATTGGTTTTCGGCCCGCCCTTGGTGTCGAGGTTGCCACCGGTGATCAGCGCCGCGTAGTACGGGCCTTTCGCGGCCAGCGGGTACATCGTCAGGTTGCCGCTGCGGCCGGCTTTGACGGGGCCGGTGAACACGCCCTGAATCACCAGCTCGCCGCGCTGGAAGTCCAGATCCTTGCCCTTCTTCGCCATCTCGTTGAAGCGCTTGAGCGTGGCCTTCAGGTTCAGGTTGAAATCCGCGCTGAGCTTCATGCCACCGATGTCGGCCGCGTGCTTGTCGAGCCGTTCGGCAATGTTCTTCGCCAGCTCTTCAAGGGTGTCGCCGCGCACCACATGCCGGTCGTTGCCACCCTTGGGCACGATGGGCGAGCCGTATTCGTCGCTGAAGCAGTTGTCCTGGGCCTGCTGGTCCCAGATCGAAAACATCACCAGGTTCGGGTATTCGGACTTGTCGCCATCCCACTGGAAAAAGGTCGGGACCATTTCGTTGTAGACGGTCTTTTCGTTGACGACGCGCTTGCCGTACTTGTTGACCATCAGCATCGAATCGCCGGTCATGGTGAAAATACCTGACATCGAACCGTCTTTGGCCAGGGCCTTCTCCAGCAGGATCGGGCACGACCAGGCGTAGTTCATGTTGCGCAACTGCACCCCCAGATCACTGGAAATGCGGATGAAATCGCCTTCGTTGGTCAGGGCCGCGCAGCCGCCGTAGACCGGGGCGTTGAGGAAGTTGCGACGCAGCTCCGGATCGTGGGTGAAGCCACCGGTGGCGAAGATCACCGCCTTGCGCGCCCTGACCCGCTCACGGGTGCCCTCTTCGGTCTCGACCTCGACACCGACCGCTTCGCCCTTGGAGTTCTGGATGACCTTGACCACACGCTCGCCGGTACGGATCTGGATGCCGTCGCGCTTGGCCGCCGCGGTCAGCGTGCGAATCGCCACGCGGCCGCCGTCGGACATGCTCGGCCGGGCGTCCTTGGGCAACAGCACGCGACCTTTCTTGGCCTTGTCTTCAGGCAACTCGTACCAGTAGTCCGGCACGTCCGGGCAGTGGCGGTAAGGCAGTGCATCGCGCTCGGCCAGCAGTTCGGCGGCAGGCGATGCACTGTCGTAGATGGCTTCGCACATCTCGTATTCCCAGTCCGACAGGCCGAGTTTCGGGGACGACGGATCGTAGGATTGCGGACGGCTCAGGCGCGCCACGTAGCGCATGTAATCGGCTTTCTCATCAACGATGCCGGCATCGCGCATCGGCTTGTTGTTCGGCACCCAGTACCAGAACGCCGCCTTGGCCGCAGTACCGCCGGGGCTGCCGGCCTTTTCCAGAATCACCACGTCGTTGCCCAGCCAGCGGGCGAACAAGGCAGTTGGCAGACCACTGCCGCCACCACCAACCACGACGATGTCGTGCTCCCGGTCGAAGGGCAGCTCTTCTGTGGCCATGGCCCGTGCCGCCACGCCAGAGAGCGCGGCGACGGCGGTTCCGGCGGCGCCGGCCTTGATGAAGCTTCGGCGAGACAGTGCAAGTTTTTCAGTTTCTTCAGTCATTTTTATTCTCCGCAACGGGTAGCAACCACACAGGCAAATCACACAAAACAGGGAGCACTCACCAGTAATGCCAAAGCTGCACGAACAAACCATCGGTGACCGTGGTGTTGCGCCCGTCCACGCCCTTGGAATAGTGGATGGACACCTGGTCCCACATTTTCTGGTTGAACACTTGCTGCACGCCGGGCTTGAGCTGGAACAGCACACCGGCGCCGAGGGCGGTTTCGTTGGAATCCGAGAACGGGATGCTGTTGTTGTCGCGGTCGTCGGAACTGAAGGTTTTCTGGTAGTCGGCGCTGAGGAAAGGCGTGACCTGGTAGGTCGGGCGGTCGACGATGTTGTAGCCCAGGCGCAGGTTGGCGTGGCCGGTGTCGCCCGGTTCGGTGTGATGCGGGCCGTCGCCGCGAATGATCGCGCCCACCAGCAGGTCGATGTTCACCTTGCCCAACCACTCGTTGTAGAACAGCGAAGGCCACAGGGCGTAGGTGTCGCTGCTGACCGAGTCGGCGCCGGTTGGCAGTTGCACATAGGCTTGAGCACCGATGGTGCGCAGCGGTGTCGGGTTGTACCAGACCAGTCCGCCCACCAGCGGGTCGCCAAAGCCACTGACCCGCGTGCCATTGCCGCGAACCGCCACTTCAGGGAGGGTAACGCTGGCAATGAAGCCGGTATTGGGCAGCCCGTCCATTTTCCAGTAGTGCAGCAACGACGTCAGGCCGACCCAGGTTTCGGTGCCGGGGCCTGCAACCTTGTTGCCGTGGTCATCGAAGCGCTGGCGGTCGTTGTTGTATTCGAATTCCTGGCCCACCGAGTTGTAGGGCTCGGTGAAGTCCGAACTGAACTGGAAGCTTTGCGGCCGGTTGCTGGCATAGGGAATGCCCGACGCCTGCGCCTCGCCGCCTGGATACAGGGAGGCACCAAGCGCGCTCAGACCCACAAGCAGACCCAGGCCTGCCACATTCATCGCGAGACTGAATCCAGCTCTCATCGAAATACTCCGGATATTGTTATTGTTTTGGGTGCTCGACGGTCGACAGTGCCATCGGGCTACGGGGCGAACGATAAGGCGCGCCCTGACAGCCAACAATTCCAATCTCGGCGACTTCAGTGTTTGCGGATTCAGAACAATGGGGGCGGGATTTGCGAACGGTCTGCAGGTGGCGCCGCGATCAAAACTGTAGGAGCGAGCCTGCTCGCGATGGAGGCGCGGGCCCCGCGGGGTGTCAGACAGCCAGCGTTATCGTTGACGTCCATCGCGAGCAGGCTCGCTCCCACAGGGCTTCGTGTCGATCACAGTTTTTGTGTACGACACACAACCCTGTGGGAGCAAGGCTTGCCCGCGATGGCGGCAGGTCAGGCAGTAGAAGGTTTCGGTGTTGATCAGGCCCGGGTGGTCAGTGGGTAGAGTTGCTCGTCAAACTGCGACAGCTTCGGAAACTCCAGCGGCTGATCATCGCTCAGGTGCTGCAGGCGCAAGTCATAGTCCTTGAGGAACTGCTGGCGCGCTTCTTCGCTGATGTAAGGCACATGCCAGGCCACGAACGGTTCCAGCACGTCGAAGCCGACGTACGCCAGGGTCCCGCGCAGGATCGGCCGCAGCATGTCCTGCAACGGACCATGAATCGCCTCCTCGCCGAACATGTGCTCGCGCCCGCCCAGGGTTACGGTCACCAGCGCTTTCTTGCCTGCCAGACCGCCCTGATCGTAGAAACGCTTGCCGCCGTAGCAGATGCCTGACACCAGCACCCGGTCGATCCAGCCCTTGAGCATGGCCGGGGCGGAGAACCAGAAGATCGGGAAGTTCAGGATCAACAAGTCAGCCCACAGCAGTTTGTCCAGTTCGCCCTGTATATCCGCCGCCAGTGACTGGCTCTTCACACCCAGGCGCTGCTCCAGCGCGTACACCAGGTACTCGGGGTTTTCCCGATTCGAGAAGTCGGCGTCGCTGGCCACCGGGTTCCAGTTCATCTTGTACAGGTCGCTGACCTGCACTTCGTGGCCCTGGGCTTCGAGGGTCGCCACGGCCTGGTCACGCAGGGCGGCGGTGAAGGATTTCGGCTCGGGATGAGCGTGGACGATCAGTACTTTCATGGGGGTTCCTTAGACTTTTTCCAGCGTAGTTTTTTTGTTCAGGTCTCGGCTGGCCAACAAGCGGTCGAGCCAGTCCGGGTCCATTTGCGGTTCGGAGGAAAACAGCAGTCCGGTGTAGTCCTGGTGCGGCGGGGTGAATATTGCACTGCGCGAGCCATGGTCCACCACCCTTCCCCGCTGCATCACCAGCACTTCGTCGGCAATCGCGCGCACGGTGGCGACATCGTGGGTGATGAACAGGTAAGCAACACCGAGTTGCTGCTGAATGCGGTTGAGCAACTTGAGCACGCCTTCGGCCACCAGTTGGTCGAGGGCCGAGGTGACTTCGTCGCAGATGATCAGTTGCGGATCGGCCGCCAGGGCACGGGCAATGCAAACCCGTTGCTTCTGCCCGCCGGACAGTTCGCGGGGCTGGCGCTCCATGTACTTGGCCGGGTCCAGCTCGATCATCTCCAGCAACTCGGCGACCCGGGCGCGCATGGCCTTGCCCTTGAGCCCCAGGTAGAACGTCAGCGGCCGACCGATGATGTCGACGATGCGCTGGCGCGGATTCAGGGCCGTGTCCGGGATCTGGTAGATCATCTGGATCCGCCGCAGTTGCTCCTTGCTGCGCTGGCGGAAGTCCGCCGGCAGTGGCTGGCCGTCGTACAGCACTTCGCCGTAGGTCGGCGGCAGCAAACCGGTGATCAGTCGCGCCGTGGAGCTCTTGCCGCTGCCGGACTCACCGATCACTGCCAGGGTCTGGCCCTTGTACAGCTTCAAGGAGACGTCATGGAGCACCGGTTGATGGCCGTAGCTGGCGCAACTGTTGCGCAACTCCAGCAGGGGTTTTTCTTCGTGCGGACAGGCCTTGGGTTCGGTACGGAAACTGCGCACCGCCCACAGCGACTTGGTGTAGTCCTCCTGCGGGTCGCCGAGCATCTGGCGGGTTTCGGCCTCTTCCACCAGTTTACCGTGGCGCAACACCATGATGCGGTCGGCCATCTGCGCCACCACTGCCAGGTCATGGCTGATGTAGATCGCGGCGCTGCCGTAGGTCTTCACCGCATCGCGAATCGCCGCGAGCACTTCGATCTGGGTGGTGACGTCCAGCGCGGTGGTCGGTTCGTCGAAGATGATCAGGTCCGGGTGACAGGCCATGGCCATGGCAGTCATGACCCGCTGCAACTGCCCGCCGGATACCTGATGCGGATAACGCTGGCCGATCTTTTCGGGGTCGGGCAGGCGCAGCACCCGGTACAACTCCACCGCCTCGGCCATCGCTTGCTCGCGGCTCATGCCACCGTTCTTCACCGCGGTTTCCACGTGCTGGTCGATCAGACGATGGGCCGGGTTGAATGACGCCGCCGCGCTCTGGGCGACATAGGCAATGCGCAAACCGCGCAACTGGCGCAGCGCTTCGGGTTTGGCCTTGAGCAGGTCGATGCCGTCGAAATTCACCGAACCACCGGTGATCCGGCAACCGTCACGGGTGTAACCCATGGCCGACAGGCCGAGGGTCGACTTGCCCGCCCCGGACTCACCGATCAGCCCCAGCACCTCGCCCCGTTGCAGGGTCAGATCGATGCCCTTGATCAGCGGATGCCAGGCGTCTTCGTAGTGCCCTTCGATGTGCAGGTTGCGGATTTCCAGCAAAGGTTTGTTTGTCGTCATGTTCAGCACTCCTTGAGGCCGCTGGATTTGTGCAGCATCCAGTCGACGACAAAATTGACGCTCACGGTGATCAACGCCACAGCCAGGGCTGGCAACAGCGGGCTGATGTCGCCAAAGGTGATCAGCACGGCGTTGTCGCGCACCATGCTGCCCCAGTCGGCGGTCGGCGGCTGGATACCCAAACCGAGGAACGACAGCGCACTGATGAACAGGAATACAAAGCAGAACCGCAGGCCGAATTCGGCAATCAACGGTGCCGCCGCGTTTGGCAGCACTTCGCGGGTGACCAGCCACCACAGCCCTTCACCGCGCAGGCGCGCGGCTTCGACGAAGTCCTGCACCACCACGTTCATCGCCACCGCCCTTGAGAGGCGAAACACCCGGGTCGCATCCAGCAGAGCGATCACCAGCACCAGCGAGGTGGCGTTGGTGCCGACCACGCTGAGAATCAGCAAGGCGAAGATCAGCTGTGGAATCGCCATCAGGATGTCCACGACCCTTGAGAGGCCCTGATCGATGGCGCCACCCTTGATCGCCGCGATCAAGCCACTGAGGCCGCCGAGCAGGAACGCCAGCACCGTGGTCAGGAAGGCAATGCCCAGGGTGTTGCGCGCGCCGTAGACCAGACGGCTGAACATGTCGCGCCCCAAGTTATCGGTGCCCAGCAGGAACTGCCCGCCCCACGGCGCGAAGCCCTCGCCCACCACCTGGGTTTCGCCGAACGGCGCCAACTCTGGCGCGAACACGGCGACGAGGATGTACAGCACGATCACCAGCAGCCCGAATTGGGCGCTCAGCGGCGCCTTCAGCAGTTGTTTTAAAAGGCTCATGGCTTACCCCTTCGGATGCATCAGGCGCGGGTTGCTGGCAATCGACAGCACGTCGGCACTGGTATTGAGCAGGATGTAGGTCGCGGCGAAGATCAGGCTGCAGGCCTGCACCACCGGAATGTCGCGCTTGGCCACCGAGTCCACCAGCAACTGGCCCAGACCCGGATAGACGAACACCACTTCCACGACCACCACACCCACCACCAGATACGCCAGGTTGAGCGCCACCACGTTGACGATCGGCGCCAGGGCGTTGGGCAAGGCGTGGTGGAAGATGATCCGCGACTGGCTGATGCCCTTGAGCCGGGCCATTTCGATGTACGGGCTGGCCAGCAGGTTGATCAGGGAGGCACGGGTCATGCGCATCATCTGCGCGATCACCACCAGGCTCAGGGTCGCCACCGGCAGCACCGAGCGCTGTAGCACTTCACCCAAGGAGGCGTCCGGCGACAGGTTGGAAATGCTCGGGAACCAGTTGAGCTTGACCGCGAACACCAGGATCAGGATGTAGGCGACAAAGAACTCGGGAAACGACACGGCGCTCAGGGCCGAGGTGTTGAGCAGGCGATCGAACCAGCTGTTGCGATATAAGGCTGCGAGCATCCCAAGCAACAGGGCCAGCGGCACCGAGATCAGCGCCGCCAACAACGCCAGACTGAAGGTGTTGCCCAGGCGCCTGCCGACCAGTTCGGCGATGGGTCGCTGGTTGGCCAGCGACACCCCCAGGTCACCGTGCAGCAGTTGCCAGATCCAGTGCCCGAAACGAGTCAGCGGCGGCATGTCCAGCCCCAGTTGCGCGCGGTACGCCACCACGGTTTCCGGGGTGGCGGATTGGCCGAGCATGGCCTGGGCGATATCGCCGGGGAGCATGCCGACCGCGAGAAAAATGATCACTGACACCGCAAACAGCGATAACAGCCCCAATGCCAAACGCTGAAGTAGCAGCTTGAAAATACTGTTCACTGCGTAGTTCCTTACAAAGACCACCGTTTCCAACTGTAGGAGCGAGCACGCTCGCGATGGACGACAGAACACCGCGGGGTGTCAGGTTGTCAGCGTTATCGTTAACGTCCATCGCGAGCATGCTCGCTCCTACAGGGGTTCTTCATCGCTGACGGGCTCTTACGCCTGCCACCACCGCTCGATTACGCGCAGGCCATCAAGTTCACCGTAGGGCGCGGTCTGCCCGCCATGCACCACCCGGTTGGAACGTGCGGCCACGGAGCTGGCGAACAGCGGCACGATCGCCCCGCCGTCATCCCGGCACAGCGACTGCATTTCGTTGTACATCTCGCGGCGCAGCGGGTCGTTCATCTCGCCGCGGGCGGCGTTGAGCAACTGGTTGAAGCGCGGGTTGTCCCAGTGGGTTTCGTTCCAGGCCGCACCCTTGGCGTAGCCGATGCTGAACATGCGGTCGGCGGTCAGGCTGCTGTACCAGAACGAGGTGGTGAATGGCTGCTTCATCCAGACGTTGGAGAAGAAACCGTCGGCGGGTTCGCGCACCACATCGATGTCGATCCCGGCGGCGCGGGCCTGCTCCTTGAACAGCACCGAAGCATCCACCGCACCGGTGTAGGCCGCGTCGGAGGCTTGCAGGCGCACCTTGAGAGAATCCATGCCGGCCTTTTTCAGGTGGAAGCGCGACTTGTCCGGATCGTAGGTGCGCTGCTCCAGCGCGGTGTTGATGAAGCGGCTGCCGGGCTGGATCGGATGGTCGTTGCCCACCAGGCCATAGCCGTACAGCACCGACGCCAGCAAGGTTTCGCGGTTGATCGCGTACTTCATCGCCAGGCGTACGTCGTTGTTCTGGAACACCTGGCTGTCGGTGAGCATCGGGAAGGTGTAGTGCTGCGCGCCCTTGGTTTCTTCGATGACCAGGTTCGGATTGCGCTTGAGCAGGGACACGGTTTTCAGGTCGACCTTGTTGATCACATCCACTTGCCCGGTGACCAGCGCGTTGACCCGTGCGGCGCCGTCGGCAATCGCGATCAGCTCGGCGCTGGCGAAGTGCGCGCGGCCGGGCTTCCAGTAATCCGGGCTGCGTTCCAGGGTCATGCGCACACCCGGTTCGAAGTCCTTGAGACGATAACCGCCAGTGCCCACGCCTGCCTGCCAGTCCGGTACTCCGTCTTTACTCGGCATGATCACCAGGTGGTAGTCGGCAACCACGTAAGAGAAGTCGGCGTTGCCCGAGTGCAGTTCGAACACCACGCTGTCGCTGCCGTTGGCGCTGACCTTGGCCACATCGCCCAATACGGTCTTGGCCGCCGAGGTAGATTTTTCCCCCAGGTGATGCTGGATCGAGGCCACCACATCATTGGCGTCCAGGGTTTTGCCGTTATGGAAGGTCACGCCCTGGCGCAGCTTGAAGGTCCAGACCCGTGCATCCGGTGTCGATGTCCAGCTTTCGGCGAGTTCAGGAATCGCGGTACCGTCGACGGCGATCTCAGTGAGGGTGTTATAGACCGCCGAGAAGCCGACGAAGGTGAAGGTGTCGGCCCAGGAGCCCGGGTCTTTTGAGTCGGTGGTGCTGCCTCCGGCCAGGCCCAGACGCAGCACGCCGCCGGGTTTTGGCGTGGCTTCTGCGGCAAAGGCCCCGAACGGCAAGCCCATGGAGAACGCCCCGGCCACCGCAGCAGTGGTCGCGCTGTACTTGAGAAAGTCCCGACGCGGCAGGCTGAATTCGTGGTTCGCTTGAGTAATCTTGTTTTTGTTATCGCTCATTGCATTGCCCCTGATAAAAGCTAATGGAATACCTGATCAAAACCACGCAATGCACCGGGCCTGGGCCCGGTGCGCTTTATCTTTGAATGTCCAACGGTCACACCTGAATCGCCTTTACTTCGACGAATTCGTTGAGCCCTTCTTCCCCCCACTCACGTCCATTACCCGATTGTTTGTAGCCACCGAACGGCGCCTGATAGTTGAACGCTGCGCCATTGAGGAAACACTGGCCGGCGCGCAGTTGCCGCCCCAGCTCCAACGCCCGCTCTTTGCTGCCGGCCCAGACGCCGCTGGACAGGCCGAATGGCGAGTCGTTGGCGATCTCGATCGCCTGCGCCTCGTCTTCGTAAGGGATCAGGCATAGCACCGGGCCGAAGATTTCTTCCTGGGCGATACGCATGCGGTTGTCGACGTCGGCAAACAGCGTCGGGCTGACGTAGTAGCCGCGCTCGAAGTCCGGCGTCGCGTCGCCGCCGCACAGCAGTCGTGCACCCTCTTCCTGGCCGATCCTGATGTAGTCGAGCACGGTGCGACGTTGCCCGGCGGAGCACATCGGGCCGAGGAAACTCTGCGGATCCAGCGGATCGCCCATCTTCAGGCTCAGGGTTTCCTGCAGCGCGATCTCCACCGCTTCGGCATAACGGCTGGCTGGCAGCAGCATGCGGGTCAAGGCGGTGCAGGTCTGGCCGGAGTTGATCATCACGTCCTGTACGCCGTAGCGCACCGCCGCATCCAGATCGGCATCTTCGGCAATCAGCAGCGCCGACTTGCCGCCCAGTTCCAGGCACACGCGTTTCACCGAAGGTGCAGCCGCCTGGGACACCCGCACGCCGGCGCCGGTGGACCCGGTGAACGACACCATGTCCACGTCCGGGTGCTTGGCCAGGGCTTCGCCGACTTTCGAACCCGGACCACTGACCAGGTTGAACACTCCCGCAGGTAGGCCGATGTCTTCGATCATCTGCGCCAGCAAAAACGCGTGCAGCGGCGTGTCCTGGCTCGGCTTGACCACCACCGTGCAACCGGCCGCCAGTGCCGGGGCGAGCTTGCCGATCAACTGGTGCAGCGGGTAGTTCCACGGGTTGATGAACGCACATACACCCACCGCTTCGCGGATGACCAGCGAATTGCCGACTTCCCGCACTTCGTCCATCAAGCCCGCGAGTTCGACGTATTGCTCCAGACCAACGATCGGCCCGTCCACCTGTACCGAACGCGACCATTGCACCGGCATCCCCAGCTCGGTGGTGATCACCGCCGCCATTTCATCGGCGCGGGCTTTCAGTTGCTCAACCAGCGCGCGGATGTAACCGGCGCGCACACTGGAAGGCGTACGCGACCAGGACGCGAAGGCCTTGCGCGCGGCCGCCACGGCGTTGTCGACATCGCGCTCATCGCCCAGCGGCACGCTGCCGGCGACTTCTTCGGTGGCCGGGTTGATCACCTCGGCGACACCCTGGCCCGACGGGGTTTGCCAGCGGCCATCGATAAACAGTGACTTGTAATCAAGCATCAACTTCAGCCTCCATCAGTTCCTGGGCGCAACGGGCGATACGCTGGCAGGCATCGCGCAAGGGCGCGGCACCTACCACCAGCCCAAGGCGGATATGACCGGCAGCGCTCGGGCCGAAGGCTTCACCGGCCAGCACCGAGACGCCATGGCGATCGAGCAAGCGATCGGCAAAGGCCTGGGCGCTGAGCCCGGTTTCGCGAATATCGACCATCACGAACATGCCGCCGTCGGGTTTCAACGCGCGCACACCGGGGCAATCGGCCAGGCTTTCGCAGACCAGATCACGGCGCTGGCGATAGGCTTCGCGCATGGCGTCCAGTTCCGGCAATTGCGCTTGCAGGGCCACCACGGCGGCGTCCTGGATGAAGTCCGGCGAGCCATAGAGCATGCACAGCGCGAGGTTTTCCAGATGCGCGGACAGCGATGGCGGCGCCACCACCCAGCCGACGCGCCAACCGGTCATGGCGTGGGATTTGGACAGGCTGTTGAGAGTCGCGGTGCGCTCGGCCATGCCCGGCAGGCTCGCCGGGCTGACGTGTTCGCCGTCGAACAGCAGCTCGCTGTAGACCTCATCGGAAATCAGCCACAGGTCATGGGCGATGCAAATTTCGGCCAGTGCCTGCCAGGTGCTGCGCGGCAGGCTGGCGCCCGACGGGTTGTGCGGACTGTTCAGGGCCAGGGCGCGGGTACGCGGGGTGATGCGCGCGGCGACATCCTCGGGCAGAACACGGAAACCGTTTTCCGAACGCACCGGCACCGGCACCACTACTGCGCCGCAGGCACCGAATACGGCTTCGTAGGTGACGTACATCGGCTCGGCGACGATCACTTCATCGCCGGGATTGAGCACACACTGGGCCACGCTGAACAGCGCGCACTGGGCGCCGGCCAGCACCGTCACTTCATCGGCTGACACTTGTTGACCACTGCGTTGCTGATGGCGCTTGGCGATGGCTTCGCGCAAGGCACGCTTGCCGCGCACCTCGGCGTAGTGGGTGTTGCCGGACAACAGGCTGTCGATGGCACCCTGCACGATGGGCTGCGGGGTATCGAAATCCGGGTCGCCCACCGACAGCAGCAAGATGTCCTTGCCCTGCTCCATCATGGCCAGAGCGCGGTAGTGAATATCCCAGGCAGCGGCGCCGTCGCCGGCGATGCGTTGGGTCAGATCGGAAAAGCGCATGGCCTTCCTCCTAATGAATACGATCCTGTAGGAGCGAGCCTGCTCGCGATGAAATCGATGGCACCGCGTACCTTCAGACAGCACGCGTCATCGTTGACGTCCATCGCGAGCAGGCTCGCTCCTACATCAATGGGCACAGGCGTGCTTGAGTTCGATCAAGGTCACACCGTTGCGCTTGAAGCCATGGCGCAGGTCGGTTTGCAGCTCGGCCAGACTTTGCGGCTGGTTCACCGTGCAACCGAAGGCACGACCCAAGGCAGCGAAGTCCGGGTTGCGCGGCAGCACGCCAATCGGCTCGATGTCCAGGCCAAGCATGTCGTCGCGGATCTGCCCCAGGGCGTCGTTGTTCCACAGCAGCACCACCAGCGGGCTGTCCAGTTCCTCGACCGCCGTCGCCAGTTCCTGCGCGGTGTAGAGGAAACCGCCGTCACCCACCAGTACCAGGCCGGGACGCTGCGGCGCGCCGAACTTGGCGCCGATCCCGGCAGGCAGGCCGTAGCCGAGGGTGCCGTAGCCGGTCGGGTGCAACCAGCTGCGGGTGGCCTGGTTGGCGAAGGCGTAGTTGCCGGTGTAGGCCAGTTGGGTCATGTCGGTGCTGATGAAGGCATCGGCGGGCAGTTCGGCGGCGATGCGTTGCAGGATCGCCTGGTGGATCGACTGCAATGGACCATGACCGGCCTGAATCGCTTCGCGCAATGCAGCGACCTTGGCGATGGCTGCTTCGGCGTTGCGTACATCTTTTGGAAGCCGTTCCAGCAAGGCCGCCAGCGTCTGTTGCGCATCGCCTTGCAACGCCACGACGCAGGGATAGAAGTCGTTGAACTTGCGCGGATCGATGTCCACTCGCAGCACTTCGCCGGTGAGTGGCAGGCGCTCGCGCCAGTAATCGGTGTCGGCCATTTCCGTGCCGACCGCCAGCACCACATCGGCCTCGGCGATCAGGTTCCAGCCTGGTTCCACGCACAGCGACGAACCGGCATTCAACGGCGCGTCCGGTGGCAGCAGGCCTTTGCCGGCGACGCTGGTGAACAACGGCGCGGCCAGACGGGTGCTCAGTTCCTGCAACTGGGAGGTTGCATTCAAGGCACCGCCACCGGCGATGATCATCGGCCGTTTGGCGCCCTGCAGTTTGGCCACGGCTTCGTCCAGTACGCTGGCGGCAGGCGTGCCACGCCCCGGACGGCGCACGACTTCGTTGCTCCAGTCGCGGGCGACCGGTGCCGCCAGCACGTCCAGCGGCACGGAAATGTGTACCGGGCGCGGACGTTCGCTGTCGAATACCGCATAGGCACGGGCAACCAGTTCCGGCAGGTCTTCAGCGGTCAGGGCCACCGCCGAGAACGCAGTGATCGGCGCGGTCAGGCCTTGCTGATCCTGGCATTCGTGGAGGATGCCCCAGCCCTTGCCGAGGCTCGCGGTGTGGTTGACGCTGGAAATCACCAGCATCGGAATCGAGTCGGCGTAGGCCTGGCCGATACCGGTGGCGGCGTTGGTCACGCCGGGGCCGGTGATAACGAAGCACACGCCGGGTTTGCCGCTGACGCGCGCATAGCCGTCGGCCATGAAGCTGGCGCCCTGCTCATGCCGAGTCAACACGTGGCGAATGCCGCTGCCGGGCAAGCCGCGATACAGCTCCAGGGTGTGTACGCCGGGAATGCCGAACACGGTGTCGACGCCGTAGTTGGCCAGCAGGCGCACCAGCGCCTGGCCACCGGTCAAGGTTTTTGCTTGCATGTTCAGGTCCTCATTCATGGCCAAGGCGAATCAGCGCGTCGACCGCGGTCGTGCCATCGGCGCCGACCAACAATGGGTTCACATCCAGTTCCAGCAACTGCGCGGCGTTTTCGCAGGCGTAGTCGGCCACGGCGCGGATGGCGGTGACCAGCGAGTCCAGATCCGCCGCCGCACGGCCACGGAAGCCTTGCAGCAGTGCGGCGCTGCGCAGGCTCAGCAAGGCCTGGCGAATCGCTCCGTCGGTGGTCGGCAGCAACAGGCTGCGACTGTCCTTGAGCAATTCCACCAGAATGCCGCCCGCTCCGATCACCAGGGCCAGACCAAAATCGTTTTCGCGCTTGATGCCGACGATCAGTTCGGCTAGCGGTGGCTTGGCCATCGGTTCCAGCAGCAGTTGATCGAACGGCACCTGCGGTGCGTAGGCCTTGATGCTGGCACGCATGGTTTCCAGCGCGGCGCTCAGGGCGTTGTCGTCCTTGAGGTTCAAGGCCACGGCCCCGGCTTCGGTCTTGTGCGGCAGCTCTGCGCTGACCGCCTTGAGGACCAGCGGATAACCGAGCTTTTGCGCGTCCTTGAGTGCGTTGGCCGGCGAGCTCAACACGCTGTTTGGCGTTGGCAGGCCGAACTGACGCAGGGCCTGTTTGGAATCCCATTCGTTGAGCAACCGGCCTTCGCCTTCCAGCGCCTGCGGGCACAGCGGCACCAGTGCCGATTCGCCGAGGGCCAGCAAGGCCTGACGATTCCGCTGGTAACCGGCGATGCGACCCCAGGCGGCCAGGCCGTCTTCGACGCCCTGCAACGCCGCCACGCCCTGGGCATGCAGACGCTCACGGGCGTGGGGTGGCAGCAGTTCCGGGAAAGCCGAGGTGACGAAACCGGTCTTGCCATGACGCTCCAGCGCCTTGCAGTAAAGGTCGAGCAACAGGTCGCATTCCTTGCGCTCGCCGGTGAATTCCGCCGGGTAGTCGAGCACCAGCATCGCCGCGTCCGCTTCGGTGCGCAGGGCACTGTCGAGCATGCGGTTCAGCGCTTCGCCGTCGCCCCAGATCGCCGTGGTGAAGTCCAGCGGGTTGACCAGGTTGGCGTAGCTGGGCAGGACTTGCGCCAACTCGCCGACCTGACCTTGGTCGAGTTTGGGCAGCGCCAGTTCATTGCGTTCGGAGTAATCGGCAATCAAACCGGCGTCGCCACCGGAACAGGCCAGCGCGATCAGGCTGTTGCCTTTAGGCAGATTGCCGCAAGCGGCGGCTTTCAGGGTTTCGACGAAGCTCACCGGACCACTGACGCGGATCACGCCGAGGCGGTCGAACAGCGCGTCGTACAGCGCATCGGAGCCGGACAACGAACTGGTGTGACTCAGGGCCAGTTCGGCACCGATCTGCGACACGCCGGTTTTCAGGGCAATGATCGGGATGCCCTTTTCCAGCGCCTTGTGCGCGGCACGGGCGAAACCCGGTACGTTCTTCAGGCCTTCCAGGTGCAGACCGATGGCGGTGACCCGAGGTTCGTCGAGTAGCACGTCCATCAGTTCGGCCACGCCCAGTTGCGCCTGGTTGCCCACCGAGGCCATGTAGGCCACCGGCAGCGACCGGTCGCTCATGGACAGGTTGTAGGCGAAGTTGCCGCTCTGGGTCAGCACCGCCACGCCCTTCTCCACTGCCTTGCCGCCATGGGCCACCGGCCACAGCGCGGAGCTGTGCAGGTAGTCCAACAGGCCGTAGCAGTTGGGGCCGAGCAAGGCCATGTCGCCAGCCGCTTCCAGCAACTGGCGTTGCAGGGCCTGGCCTTCGGCACCGACCTCGGCGAAACCCGAGGCGTAGCAGATGGCACCGCCGGTGCCGATGGCGGAAAGTTCGGCGACGCAGGTCAGGGTTAGCTCACGGTTGGTGGCGATGAACACCGCATCCGGCCCGCAAGGCAAGTCGGCAATGCTGCGCACACAAGGCACGCCTTCGAGGCTGTCGTTTTGCGGGTTGACCAGCCACATTTGCCCCTGGTAACCGCCTTCGCCACAGCGCTTGAGGGCGCGGGCCATGCTGCGGCCGCCGACGAACGCGACGTGGCGCGGCGCGAGCATGCGTTTGAGGTTGTCACGAATCGATTGCGACATGGGAATTCTCCGGGGCGATCAGCGCAGCAGCGGCCGCAGCAGTTCGCGGGAAATGATGTGGCGCTGGATTTCAGAGGTGCCTTCCCAGATCCGTTCGATCCGCGCGTTGCGCCAGATGCGCTCCACCGGACCTTCGTCCATTAGGCCCATGCCGCCGAAAATCTGCACCGCCTCATCGGCCGCGCGCCCCAGCACTTCACTGGCGAACAGCTTGGCCATGCCGGCCTCGCCGTCGGTCATGGTGCCCTGGTCCATTTTCCAGGCGGTGTGCAGGGTCAGCAGTTCGGCGGCGCGGATTTGCGTGGCCATGTCCGCCAATTTGAACGACACGCCTTGATAGGTGCCGATCGGCTGACCGAATTGCTTGCGGTCCGCCGCCCATTGCAGCGACACGTCCAGCGCCCGTTGTGCCTGGCCGACGCAGTTGGCGGCGACCATCACCCGGCCTGCGGTCAGCCAGGCGTTGGCCACGTCCCAGCCCTTGCCGACTTCGCCCAGTACTTTGGAGGCCGGTACGCGGCAGTCGTCGAAGAACATTTCGAAGGTGTGGTAGCCACGGTTGCTCACGCACTTAGGTCCACGGCGAATGGTCATGCCCGGGGTGTTGCGATCCACCAGGAATGAGGTCACGGCGTTGCGCTTCTTGCCGTTGTGCTCGTAGGTATCAGTCACGGCGAAGACGATGGCGAAATCGGCGTGGCCGGCATGGCTGATGAAATGCTTGCTGCCGTTGAGGATGAAGTCGTCACCGTCACGCACGGCGCGGGTCTTGATCGCGTTGGCATCGGAACCGGCGCCCGGCTCGGTGAGGGCGAAGCAGTCGATCTTCTCGCCCTGGATGCACGGCAGCAGGTAGTCGTTGATCTGGTCGCCCTTGCAGGCCATGAGGATTTTCGACGGCCGCGCGACGAACACATGCAGGGCCCAGGAGACTTTGGACAGTTCACGTTCGATCAGCGCCTGGGACAGGTAGTCCAGACCGCCACCGCCGACCTCCTCCGGCATGTTGAAGGCGTAGAAACCGGCGGCGATCGCCTTGCCGCGAATCTGTGCTGCCAGCTCCGGGGAGACTTCATCGGCGCGATCGACCTGGTCTTCATAAGGCAGCAGTTCCTTCTCGACAAAACTGCGTACCGCGTCCACCAACATTTCTTGTTCTTGGGTCAGTTGGAAATTCATGGTGCTACCTGTTGTTCGTGTGCTGATAGAGGGTTGAGTCGAGGCTATGTGCCGAAGCTAAGTGCCAAAACTTAGCGACCGACAAAGCGTGGCGCGCGTTTTTCCATGGCGGCGCGCAGGGCTTCGCTGCCGTCTTCACTTCGACCGCACAGCAGGCCGGCGGCGAGTTCCGCTTGCAGTTGCTCGGGCAGGCTGCGGTCGGCGCCTTCGCGCATCAGCTTTTTGGTCTGGGCAAAGGCGAAGGTCGGGCCGGCGGCCAGGCGTGCGGCAAGTTCGTTGGTGACGGTCAGCAATTGATCGTCAGGGCAGACTTCACCGACCAGACCGGCGGCCAGGGCACGGTCGGCACCCCACAATTCGTCGAGGAACAACAGGCGTTTGGCCTGCTCGGTGCCGATCAGGCGTGGCAGGTGCCAGCTGGCGCCGGCGTCCGGCGAGTAGGCCATGCTGGTGTAGCCGGCCTTGAAGCGTGCCGACTGACCGGCGATGCGCAGATCGCAGCACAGGGTCAGGTCCAAGCCCGCGCCGACGGCAGTGCCGTTGATGGCGGCGATGGTCGGTTTTTCCAGGCTGTGCAGGCGGGTCATCAGGGCATGGGCGGTTTCGGTCCAGCCGTAGGTTTCCAGGGCGCCACGGGCTTCGGCTTCGGCCCACTCGTCGAGGTCGGCCCCGGCGCAGAAGCTGCGGCCGCTGCCGGTCAGCACCACGACGCGAACGGCTGCATCGGCGTTGTAGGCGTCGAGCAGTTCGTGGATTTTTTTCAGCGTCGGGATATCCAGCGCGTTGCGCTGGGCGGTGCGATTGAGGGTGATCCAGGCAACGCCTGCTTCGACCTGACTGAGCAGCGAATCGTGAGTAGTCATGCGAGTCCTCGAATTATTGTGATTGGTCTGAGGTGTTGCGACTTGAGGCAATACTAAACGAGTGTTCAGTAAGGCGGCAATTGGTGGAGAAATAGGCTGTAACAGACCGATAAAATGTATATCTAATTGTTTTTTATAGATTTTTTATCGACGAATGATTTTTGCTCGTCGAGTCTGTTACAACTTCGAACAACTGCCGACAGCCGGTTGCATCCCCCCCTGTAGGAGCGAGCATGCTCGCGATGGACGCCAACGAAAACGCGGGTTGCCTGATGCCCCTCGGTGCCTGTGGCACCATCGCGAGCAGGCTCGCTCCTACAGGAAGCCGAGAAACAACTGTGGGAGCGAGCTTGCTCGCGATGGCGGCGTGACATTCAACATCGCTGTCGACTGTCAGACCGCTATCGCGAGCAAGCTCGCTCCCACAGGGGGTATTGCCGGATTTAAAGGGAATCAGGCGCTCGGCAGGCTTGGTGCCAACACCTCTTCACGCTTGCGATGGAACAAGAAGTACGCGCCATAACACAGCGCAATGAAGCCAAAGCCCCAGTACAGCGACGGCCGTTGGGTCTCATCCAGTGCCAGGAACACGAAGAGCGAGCAGCACAGGGTGATGCACATCAGCGGCAGCACCGGGAACCACGGGGCGCGGTATTTCAGGTCGCTGAGTTTGCCGCCATCACGCAGATAGGCCTTGCGGAACTTGTACTGGGCCAGGGCGATGACAATCCAGGTCACGGTGCCGGACATGCCGCTCACCGCCATCAGCACCATGAACAGCGTGTCGGCGGCGACGAAGCTGGTCATCAGCGATACCAATGCGAAGCACAGGGTGATGCTCAGGGCGCGCAACGGCACGCCACGCTTGCTCAATGGCGACAGGCTTTTCGGCGCCATGCCGGTTTTCGACATCGCCCAGAGGATGCGGGTCGAGGCGTACAGGCCGGAGTTGCCCACCGACAGAATCGCGGTGAGGATCACGAAGTTCATCAGGTCGGCGGCATAGGGAATGCCGACCATGTCGAACACCTGCACGAACGGACTTTCCATCAGCCCCGCCTGCTGCCACGGCACGATGGCCGACAGCACGACAATCGCCAGCACGTAGAAAATCAGCACGCGGAACACCACGTTGCGCACGGCGCGGGGGATGCTCTTTTCCGGCTGATCGGTTTCACCGGCGGCCACGCCCATGATCTCGCAGCCCTGGAAGGCGTAGACCACGGTCATCATCACCGCGAACACTGCCGACAGGCCGTTGGGGAACAGTGAATCGCCGATCAGGTTGTTCGCCATCGGCGCAGGCGCCCCATTGGTAAGCGGCATCACCCCGAAGATCACCAGCACGCCAACCACGATGAAGCCGAGAATCGCCGCCACCTTGATCCCGGAGAACCAGTATTCCGCCTCACCGAACGCGCGGGTCGCCAGGGCGTTGATGCCGAACAGCACCACCACGAACAGCGCCGACCAGTACCAGATCGGCACTGCCGGGAACCAACGGGTCATCAGCATGCCGGCGGCGGTGAACTCCAGGCCGACGGTGGTGGCCCAGCTCATCCAGTACACCCAGCCGATCATGAAACCGGTGGCCGGACCGATGAATTTGGTGGCGTGGGTCTGGAACGAGCCGGACACCGGCATCTGCACCGACAACTCGCCCAGGCAGACCATCACCAGGTACATCAGAAAACCGGCGACCAGGTACGCCAGGATCGCCCCCAGCGGGCCGCCCTGATTGATCGTCACGCCGGAGCCCATGAACAGCCCGGTGCCAATCACGCCGCCCAGGGACAGCATGAAAATGTGCCGGCTTTTCAGGGCGCGGGTCAGTTGGATGCCTTTGCGATCAGTGTTTTCGTTCATGTCGGCACCTCAGCATTCAATGAGGTGCATGGCGCATGACAGGACGTCACGGCGCGGGGAAGGATCAGCTTTACGGCGGTTCATTATTATTATCTCCAATAAGCTTCGAAGACCGCGCTGCGGCGGTTGCGTCGATTATTGGAAAGCCATGTAAGGCCCTGTTGTACGTAAAGATCAAAGATGTAAAAAGTCGTAACAACCTTGTACACATTTCCCTGTGGGAGCAAAGCTTGCTCGCGATGGCGTCAGGTCAGTCAGCATTCATGTTGAATGTGCCGACCTCATCGCGGGCAAGCCTTGCTCCCACAAATTTTGTACCCACCGCAAATTTTGTTTACGACACTCACCTGTGGGAGCCCCCCCCACAATTGATTTCGGTGTGCCTGGAATCATCCTCCCAGCAGGTCTTGCAGGATTTGCAACGCCCGCTGCATTTGCGCGTGAACGGTCGGTGCCAGTTCACGAATCGCTGATTCTTCATTACCCAGTGCCGCCGTTTCCAACTGGCGCATGACCGCCGCCAACCCACTGAACCCCAACGAATCACTGCTGCCCGCCAATCGATGCGCCAATTGCGCAACCTCCGTGCAATCGTCAGCCCCGATCGCTTCATCCAGCGCGTCGCGATGCTGAAGGATCGAATCGCGCAGAACCGTCAACAAGCCTTGAACCTTCTGCTCGCCGAGCAGGGTGCGATGGGTTTGCAGCAGCTGCCAATCCATGCTCCCGCCCGCTTGCAGCGGCTCTTTGACCGCGACCTGCCCCGCCAGAACCTGACGCAGGCTTTCCAGCTTCAGCGGCTTGGCGAGGATGCCGTCCATGCCCGCATCCAGGTACCCGCGAACCAGGGCCGGCTGGACGCTGGCGGTGAGCGCGATCATTGGCGTCTGGCGATTCGGTCCGTCGCTGCTGCGCAGCCGGCTGCACAACTCGACCCCACTCATGCCCGGCAGGTGCACATCCAGCAGGATCAGATCGAAGGTGCGCCCGGCGCATTGCTCCAGTGCCTGTTCGGCGTCGACCGCCAGCCACACCCTATGCCCGTCCCGTTGCAGCAGTCCCTCGGCCACTTCGCGGTTGAGCGCCACATCCTCGACCACCAGAATGTCCAGCGCCGCACCCGGTGTACTGACCATGGTTTCGTCGCTGGTATCGCTGGCCGGCTGCAAGGTCAGTTCGAACCAGAAACAACTGCCTTGCCCGACTTCGCTGCTGACCCCGATGCGGCCACCCATGTATTCCACCAGGTGTTTGCAAATCGCCAGCCCCAGCCCGGTGCCGCCAAAGCGCTGGGCGATTTCTTCGCTGGCCTGAGTGAAACGCTCGAAAATCTTCGCCTGCATCTGCGGCGAGATACCAATGCCGTTGTCCACGACGCTGATCCGCAAGTGCTGCCCGCCCTGTCCATCGGCCTGGTTGAGCAATGCCACCTCGACACTGACTTCGCCGTCTTCGGTGAACTTGATTGCATTGGCCAGCAGGTTGCTGAGGATCTGCCGCAGGAATTGCTCGGCACCGTGGTGACGCGCCGCCAATCGCTCATCGACTCGGCACAGCAGGAGGGTCTGGTTGCTCAGCGCCTTGGGCTCGAGCAGGGTCAGCACTTCGTCGAGCAATTGGCGGATCGAGAAATCCACCGGTTCCGGCAGGCTCGCGCCCTCCTCTAACTTCGCGAAAAACAACACTTCGTTGAGGATACTCAGCAAACCTTCACCGGCCTTGTGCAAGGCATCCAGACGCTTGCTGTCCTGCTGATTGAGGCTCGCACCGCGCAACAACTCGGCCATGCCGAGAATGCCGTTGAGCGGCGTGCGCAACTCGTGGCTCATGGTGGCGAGGAATCGCGACTTGGCCTGGTTGGCCGCTTCGGCTTCTTCCTTGGCGCGCATCAGGCTGGCGGTGCGTCGCTCGACCTTGCGCTGCAGTTCATCGCGGTTGTCCTGCAGGGCCAGTCGATCGCTTTCGCGGCGGTCGATGTCGCTGAGGATCGCCCGGCGCATGTCGTCCAGCGCATCGGCGACCGTGTCGATTTCATCTCGCTGCGCGCTGCGCCTCTTGTACAGGCGCAACGGCTCGTGCCATTCACCTGCGGCAATGCGCCGGGCAAATTCGGCCATGACTTGCAGGTGCCGGGTGACCAGGCGATAGAACAGGCCCGACAACGCCACCGCCAGCCCACAGAGGAATGCGCCCATCCACAGCAGGCTGGTCAAACCGCTGGCGTACAGACGCTGATAAACCGCGCCCAGATCGGTGCTGACTTCAAGCTCGCCAAGGTGACGCAGCGGCCCGGAAGGCGGCTGATAGTCGAGGGCAAAGCGCTCAATGCGCAACGGCCCGACGGGCTCCGGATTGCCCTGCAAAAGATCGTAATCGGCACTGGTCAGGTGCACCCGCGCCACGTCGGAAAAATCCACCAGGCCGCGCAATTGCACGTTCAACTGCTCCTGGTTCAAGTCCCACAAGCTGCGCTCCAGACTCGCCAGATAGCCGGCGCGGATCAGCTCCATGCGCGAATCGATGTCGCGCATTTCCCGGCGATATTCGATGTACAACTGCACGCTGCTGGCGAGCACGGTGAAACACAGGCTGAACAACAGAATGAACAGCAACAGGCGCCGCAGCAGGCCGCCGGGACGGGCGTTGATCATCGGGCATCCGCCGGCAGGTTGATCATGTCGCGGTAGGTCACTTCGCTTTCATTGAGCAGGCGTTCGATATCGCCGGCATCGACCATGCGTTGCAGTTGCGCGTTGATGTCAGGCATGCGTATGGCCAAGGGCGAAAGACGCGAAACGGCAACCCGCAGGTAGTCAACGCTCAGGGCATTGGGCAAGGCGACGATGTCTTGCGCGCCGGGCAGGTTTTCCACGTACAGCTGGCCGGTGCGACGCTCCTGGGTGATGAAATCGATACGCCCGCGGATCAGCTTGCCGAAGTTCTGCCGGCTTTCCGCAACCCATTCGATATTGTTGTTTTGCGCCACCAGGCGATCGAATTCCGGGCCGTAGCTTTCACCGAACAACAAGCCGCCACGGTAATGGGCGAGGTCTTCGAGCCGCTCGAATTTCACCGGGTGCTGGCGATTGATGAACAACGCCACTTCTTCACGCAACACCGGCACCGTGGAAAACAGCAGGCTGCGCGCACGCTCCGCGCTGCTGTAGGCCAGCACCACATCGACCCGACCTTCGGCGGCATCGAGCAGGCAGCGCTTCCAGTTGCCCAGCACGACGATCTCGACCTCGTAGCCCAGTTCGCCAAACAGTTTTTTCACCACGCTCGGCGCCAGGCCACGGACCTGCTTGCCGTCGCTCCAGGAAACCGGCGGATAGACCGGGTAATCGCAGTAGCGCACTTTCTCCAGCGCCAGCGCCTGATGGCTGGCGAGCAGCGCCAGCATCAGCCAAAGCAGTCGCATCATGCCGCCAGGCTGGCGGTGAATAGGTAACCGGCGCCATGGATGGTGATGATCAATTGCGGTTCGGCGGGATCGTCGTGCAACTTGCGCCGCAAGCGGCCCACCAGCACGTCGATGGAGCGGTCGTTGGGCACCCATTCGCGGTTACGGATCTGGTCCATCAACTGATCGCGACTGAGGGTGTGGCCGCTGTTGCGCAGGAACACGCTGAGCAGCTGGTATTCGCCGTGGGTCAGCAGGGTTTCACCGCCCGCCGGGTCGATCAGGCGGCGACGGTCGGTATCCAGCGCCCAATCGGCGAACTGTTTGACCGGTTTGGACACCGCCGCCACCGGCTGCGGCGATTGCGCATGGCGAACCCGGCGAATCAGGTTCTTCGCCCGGGACACCAGTTCCCGTGGATTGAGGGGTTTGATCACGTAGTCATCGGCGCCGCATTCAAGGCCGACGATGCGGTCGACTTCATCGTTGCGCCCGGTGATCAGGATGATCCCCACTTCCGAACGCACCCGCAGTTCGCGGGTCAGGGTCAGGCCGTCCTTGCCCGGCAGGCGGATATCGAGCATGACCAGATCCACGGCCTGGCTGGCGAGGAAGGTTTCGGCCAGTTCCGCCGTGGCGGCGCAATGAACTTCGTAGCCTTCCTGGGACAGGTAGGCGTGCAACAGATCGCGAATCAGCGGATCGTCATCGACGATCAGTACCCGAGGCGTCATTACTGGATGTCCTGCACAGGCCCGAAGGCGTATTTCTTATTAGAGTGTTTTGTTACATGTGCGCCAGAGAGTATCCATAGCTGAACAGTCGATCAACAGCTGCTCGTCTGCACGCTACGCCTTGATTGAAAATCGCTGGCGACCACCGGCCTGCAAACCGTCGACCCAGGCCTCGCAAATCTGGATGCCCTGCTCCGGGGTAAAGGTGCCGGGGTTCAGGCCCGACTCCAGCCACAGGCCGTCGAGCAAGGCGCTGAGGCTGATCGCCGCCAGATCGGCGTCGAAATGTTCCCAGCCTTCTTCCTGCGCCAGCTCCGTCAACACCTTGCGCAGGATGGCGCGGTACTCGCCGTAGGAATGATCGTGCGCCTGGTTGATCGCCTCGGCGGTCTTCACCGCGCCCCAGAACGCCAGCCAGGCATCGATCAGTTGCGGGTCGAGCAGTTCGGCAGAGAACGAACCGCGGAAAAACGCCGACAGCCGCTCGCGGGCATTGGGTGCCGCCTGTTCCATGGCGTCGCGCAGCAGGGTCATGACCCGGTTGGTGATCGACATGTACGCCTCGGCCACCAATTCGTCCTTGCCGGAATAGTGATGGCTGATCAGCCCGACCGACACACCGGCCTCGGCAGAAATCTTGCGGATCGAAGCGCCCTGGAAGCCATGCCGCTTGAGGCACACCAGCGTCGCCTCGATCAGATTGGCCTTGCGCAACTCCGGTTCCATGCGGGAAAAACGGGCTTCCTGATTCATGGCGACACGCTCCTGGATTCAGTCATGGGGCTCGCGTTTTGCTGGCGAGCTGAACGACTGTACAGCAAGAATCCCTGCAGGAGCGAGCCTGCTCGCGATGAGCCGGCAGCTTCGACATCTTCATTGGCTGACACACCGCCATCGCGGGCAAGCCTTGCTCCTACAGGACCGAGTCGGATGAAAGTTTTGCAAACGACCGAAATCTGTAGGAGCAAGGCTTGCCCGCGATGGCGTCAGCCGATTCGACACAGGTCCAGGATCAATCCCGATACCCCGGCGCCACCCGCTCCAGCATCCGCAACAACGCCGCCCAGGCCAGTTGCATGGCATCCGGATCAGCCAACTCACCCTCCTCCAGCGGCCGTCCCGGATCATTGAACTGCCGTTCGGTGTGCTCGCACACCTCAGCCGGCGGCAATACCAGCTCCCCCGCAGCTTGCGCCGCCAGCTGAATTTCACAGGCCTTTTCCAGGTAATACATGCGCAGGAACGCCTGGCTCACTGTCTCGCCCACGGTCAGCAACCCATGGTTGCGCAACATCAACACCGGCTTGTCACCCATGTCCGCCACCAGCCGCTGCTGCTCGCTCATGTCCAGCGCCACGCCCTCGTAGTCGTGGTAGGCAACCTTGCCGTAGAACTCCATGGAAATCTGGTTCACCGGCAACAACCCGCACTTCAAGGCAGCGACTGCGCAACCGGATTTGGTGTGGGTATGCAGCACACATTGCGCGTCTTCACGGGCGCCGTGGATCGCACTGTGGATCACGAAGCCGGCCGGATTGACCGGATACGGCGACGGCTCAACCGCCTGCCCGTTCAAGTCGATCTTCACCAGGTTCGACGCGGTGATCTCATCGAACATCAGCCCATAAGGGTTGATCAGAAAATGATGCTCCGGCCCCGGCAGACGCACGGAAATGTGAGTGAAGATCAGGTCGGTCATGCGGAAATGCGCAATCAGGCGGTAACAGGCGGCCAGTTCTTCGCGCAGGCGCTGTTCAGTGGTGCTGCGCGCAGGCACGGCAGTCAGGTCATTCATTGTTGTGGTTCTCCAGGCAATTCGGCTGGCAGACAGTACGGCTGGACGTGCTCCGACGTCCAGCCGCCGTCGTTTACTTGCTGGCCCAGGCGTTGAAGCGTTCTTCCAGTTCTTCGCCATGGTCAACCCAGAAGCCGACGTTCATCGACAGCGCACCCTTGAGGTTCTGCGGTGCGGTGGGCACCCACTTGGCCAGTTTGTCGTCCAGTTGCGCGGCGGCCAGGGTGTTGGTCGGCCCGTAAGGAATCAGGTTCACGTAGTTGACCTGGTTATCCGGCTGATTGGTAAACGCGATGAAGCGCTTGGCCTGATCCACATGTTTGGAGCCCTTGATGATCGCCCAGTAATCCATGCCGTACAGACTGCCGGGCCACACCAGCCCAAGGTGGCTGCCTTTTTGCGCGGCGTCGGCAATGCGTCCGCTGTAGGTCGAGGTCATCACCACGTCGCCCGACATCAGCCATTGAGGAGGTTGCGCGCCCGCCTCCCACCACTGGATGTTGGGCTTGAGTTCGGTCAGTTTGGCGAACGCGCGGTCCACGCCTTGCGGGGTGGCGAGTACCTTGTAGACGTCTTCGGTTTTCACTCCGTCGGCCAGCAAGGCGAATTCCAGGTTGTACACCGCGCGCTTGCGCAGCCCACGCTTGCCGGGGGTTTTCTTCACGTCCCAGAAATCGGCCCAGGAGGTCGGGGCTTGCGCCAGTTTGTCGGTGTCGTAGGCAATCGCCACGCTCCAGACCATGGCCGCCGATCCACATTCCTGTGCCGCTTCGGGAATCAACTGCTCGGCACGCCCCAGCCGCTTCCAGTCAAGGCGCTCGTACATGCCTTCTTCGCACCCGCGCATCAGGTCCGGGCCTTCGATCTGCACCACGTCCCAGTCGACGTTGCCGGTGTCGACCATCACTTTGATCCTGGCCATCTCACCGTTGTATTCGGCCTGCATGACCTTGCTTTGATCCAGCGTGGCGAACGGCTGGAAGAACGCCGCGTCGAGGGCTTTCTGCCCGGCCCCGCCGTATCCGACCACCACCATGTCCGATCCTGCCTGAGCGTTGCCAAGCCCTAAGGCCATGGACAGCATCAAGGGATAAAAACCGTGCTTGAGCATTCGCGATTTCATCGAAGGTTCCTCTTGCAGGTACCGCCCCGACTGACATCGGAATGGTCCTTTTTATTGTTGTGAGGTGCGGCCCGGGAGCGGGCTCGGAATGAAACTACTGCAAGCCATAGTAAAAAAACAAGTTGATTTTTTACTGCTGGTAAATTTCTATAGAACAATAATAACAACGCCGAAACCTGTGACCCCTGTAGGAGCGAGCCTGCTCGCGATGGACGTTAACGAAAACACGGGCTGTCTGATTCCCATCGGTGCCCGGACCACCATCGCGAGCATGCTCGCTCCTACAGGGGCCAGCCTGTCTGGAGTAGCCGCACCATGTCGACACCCGCCTTCGCGCACCTGTTCGAACCCTTGCAGATCCGTGGCAAGCGCCTGAAAAACCGCATCATGTCCAGCGGCCACGACACCTCGATGCCCACCGACAACCTGGTCAACGAACAGTTGATCGCCTATCACCGCGCACGCGCCGAAGGCGGTGCCGGGTTGATCGTGCTGCAAGTGGCGGGTGTGCATGACAGTGCCCGCTACACCTCCCACGTGCTGATGGCCACCGACGACGCCTGCATCGACGGCTACCGGAAAATCGCCGACACCTGCCATGCCCACGGCACCGTGGTGCTGTCCCAGGTGTTCCATCCGGGGCGGGAAATCATGGAGTCCAGCGACGGCTTGCTGGCGGTCGCCTACTCCGCCTCGGCAGTGCCGAACGAGCGCTTTCGGGTGATGCCACGGGCGCTGGATCAAGGAATGATCGACGAGATCGTCGAAGGCTACGCCGCAGCCGCTCGGCGCCTGCACGAGGCCGGGATTGACGGTGTGGAAGTGGTGGCCAGCCACGGCTATCTGCCGGCGCAGTTCATCAACCCACGGGTCAACCGCCGCACCGATGGCTACAACGGTGATCTGGAACAGCGCCTGCGTTTCCTGCGCGAAGTCATCGCCGCGATTCGTGCCAGCACCGACGAAGACTTCATCGTCGGCCTGCGCATTTCCGCCGACGAGCGCGACCCTGAAGGCCTGACCGAAGACGAATCCCTGGCCGCCGTGCAATCGCTGCAGGCACAACTGGATTACGTGCACATCGTCGCCGGCACCTCGGCGTCCCTCGGTGGCGCGGTGCACATCGTGCCGCCGATGGCCATCGAAGCGGCATATCTGGCCAGGGAAGGCGGCACGTTCAAGGCCAGTCTGGACATTCCGTTGTTCGTCACCGGGCGCATCAACCAGCCCCAGGAGGCCGAGCTGATGATCGCCCGTGGCCAGGCCGATGTCTGCGGCATGACCCGTGCGCTGATCTGCGACCCGCAAATGCCCAACAAGACCGACACCGGCCATGTCGAAGACGTGCGCGCCTGCATCGCCTGCAACCAGGCGTGCATCGGGCACTTCCACAAGGGACTGCCGATTTCCTGTATCCAGGCCCCGGAAACCGGGCGCGAACTGATCTTCGGCCAGCGTCAGGCGGCAAAGACGCGCAAGCGCGTCATGATCGCCGGCGGTGGCCCCGCCGGCATGAAAGCCGCTGCGGTGGCGGCGCAACACGGGCACGAGGTGACGCTGTACGAAGCCAGCTCGCAACTCGGCGGCCAGGTCTTGCTCGCGCAATTGCTGCCACGGCGCAGCGAGTTCGGCGGCGCCAGCACCAACCTGCAACGGGAAATGGAACTGGCCGGGGTGCGCGTGGTGCGCAACACCCGGGTCGACCGCGCCCTGGTGGAGCAGGAAAAACCCGACGTGGTGATCGTCGCGACCGGCGCCGAGCCCTACTGGCCGCACTTCGAACGCGGCGGTGAATTGCAGGTGGTGGATGCCTGGCAGGTGCTGCGTGACGAGGTGAAGATCGGCCGGTCGGTGGTGGTGGTGGACTGGCGCTGCGACTGGATCGGCCCCGGCATCGCCGAACGCCTGACCCGCGCCGGGCATCAGGTGCAGTTGGCGGTCAATGGCACCCATTGCGGGGAAAACCTGCCGCTGTATGTGCGCGATCAACTGGCCGGCGAGCTGCACAAACTGGCTATCCCGATCACCCCTTACGCGCGGCTGTACGGTTGCGATGACAACACCGTCTACCTGCAACACACCGCCAGCGGCGAAGCGATGCTGATGGAAAACATCGACACGCTGGTGCTGTGCCAGGGTCATCAGCCGGTGGATACCCTGGGTGATGAATTGAAAGGCCTGGTGGAATTTCGGCGCATCGGCGACTGCCTGGCGCCGCGCACGGCCGAAGAAGCGATTTATGAAGGGCTGAAAGTCGCGTGGGAGCTTTGAGGCTGTTTATACTCCGGGGCCTTGACGGCTAACACCACCCCTGTAGGAGCGAGCATGCTCGCGATGAACCCGAGAACACCGCTGGGTGTCAGGCTTCCCGCGTCATCGTTGGCGACCATCGCGAGCATGCTCGCTCCTACAAGGGATTTGCGCCACTCCCCCGGTTCGGAAATGACCATGAGCAACAGCAGCACCACACAACCGGCCACCGGCACCGCCGAACAACACTTCCTCGGCACCCGCATTCGCGGCCTGCGCAAGCGCCGGGGCATGACCCTGGCCGAACTGGCACAACAGAGCGAACTCACCGCCGGCTACATCAGCCAGCTGGAACGCAACCTCGCTTACCCCTCGATCCCGGCGCTGTTCAACATTGCCCGCAGCCTGGGGGTGACGATCCAGTGGTTCTTCGCCAGCGAAGCCAACACCAATCCCGAGGACGATGGCGTGGTGGTGCGCAAGAACAGTCGCCTGAGCGTGCATTACGAGGATGGCATCGTCGACCAGTTGCTGACCCCGCAGCCCAGCCAACAACTGGAAATGCTCCACTCGCGCTTTCCGCCCGGCACCTACAGCCAGCAGAGCTACAGCCACGAAGGTGAAGAAGCCGGTTACCTGCTGTCCGGCCAATTCGAATTGTGGGTGGGCGAACGCTATTTCCAGCTCAATGAAGGTGACAGCTTCAGCTTCTCCAGCCAGGAACCGCACCGTTACGGCAACCCTGGCGAGGTGGATGCGGTGGTGATCTGGGTGATCACCCCACCGACCTTCTAACGCCGGGCGCGCCCAGGCGCAGTGACACTCGCGCGCTTGAGGGTGTCGCTCGGCAATTCCTTGAACAGCGCGCGGTAGCTGCTGGAAAACCGCCCCAGATGCCAGAACGACCAATGCATCGCCACTTCGGCGACGGTCGTTTGCGCGGGCGTGCGGCTGAGCAGTTCACGACGCGCGCTGTTGAGTCGGCGCAGGCGCAGCCACTGGGTCGGCGCCATGCCGGTATAGGCCTTGAACGCGTGTTGCAGCTGACGCAATGACACCCCGGCGACCTGGGACAACTCCAGCAGGTTGAGGTGTTCTTCGGGCGTATCCGCCGCCCACTCCCCCACCCGTTTCATGATCGCCCGCTCCCCTGCCCGGCGCTGCAATGCGCCCTGATCGAGACAGACACAGGCGTTGTCGAGGATGAACAGGCAGTCGTCCAGTAGCTGCTCAGTCAGTGCCTCTCGACTCGGCGGGTCGATGGTTTGCGACAGCCGCGTCAGCGTGCTGCTGAGCCAGTGACTGAACAAACCGTTCTGCTGGGAATTGAGCGGCGCGAGGAACAAACCCTCGAGGCGCGTGACATCCAGCGCGTGACGCTGGACGAATTCCGGACCGAACACCACGGCGATTTCCTGGTAGTTCTCCGGGGTGATCCAGATGTTGCGGCTCTCGCCATTGAGCACGTACAGCGCGTTGTCACTGCGATCGAAACAGAACGCCAGCGAACCCGGCGGCGCGCTGAAATTCTGCTCGACCCGGGTGTTCATCGACTCTTCGTAGATCTCCACGCCCTGCAAATCCAGATAGCGCACCAGACCCGCGAAATGCCCGGGGGACATCTGCTGGTAATGCTGCACCCAACCCGGCGTGGCGCGGATTTGCTCGGCGACATCGGCGGTGTTGAAGGCCTGGACCTGTAGTGAATGGCACGCGTTCGTGGGGATTGTCATGGGTGACCTTACGCACTCTTTTGGTGCGCTTTGTGCTGCTTAAAGTGGATAGATGTAACCAAAAGCCTCGCCCAAGATAGTCGTCAACGCGCCACAGGGGAAGCGTCTGACAGATCAATCGTCCTTCCCCCGCGTTAATAAAACCAATAACGAGGTCTTTATGAATGCCCCTTTCGATCAGCTGTTCACTTGGCTGAAAGATCACAAGATTACCGAAGTCGAGTGCGTCGTCAGCGACCTGACCGGCATTGCACGCGGCAAAATCGCACCCACCAACAAGTTCCTGCATGAGCGAGGCATGCGCCTGCCGGAAAGTGTGTTGTTGCAAACGGTAACCGGGGATTTTGTCGACGACGACATCTACTATGACCTGCTGGACCCGGCCGACATCGACATGGTCTGCAAGCCGGTCTCCGACGCGGTATACGTGGTGCCGTGGGCCATCGAGCCGACCGCCATCGTGATCCACGACACCTTCGACAAGTTCGGCAACCCGATCGAGCTGTCACCACGCAACGTGTTGAAGAAAGTCCTGCAGCTGTACACCGACAAGGGCTGGAAGCCGATCGTTGCGCCGGAAATGGAGTTCTACCTGACCCAGCGTTGCGAAGACCCGGACTTGCCACTCAAGGCGCCGCTGGGCCGTTCGGGCCGCGCGGAAAGTGGTCGCCAGTCGTTCTCCATCGACGCGGCCAACGAATTCGACCCGCTGTTCGAAGACGTCTACGACTGGTGCGAACTGCAAGGTCTGGACCTCGATACGCTGATCCACGAAGACGGCCCGGCGCAGATGGAGATCAACTTCCGTCACGGCGACGCCCTCGATCTGGCCGACCAGATCACCGTGTTCAAGCGCACCCTGCGTGAAGCGGCGCTCAAGCACAACGTCACGGCGACCTTCATGGCCAAGCCGATCGGTGACGAGCCCGGCAGCGCCATGCACATTCACCAGAGCGTGGTGGAGATCGCCACCGGCAAGCCGATCTTTGCCGATGCCGACGGGAAGATGAGCGACCTGTTCCGCCAGCACATCGGCGGCCTGCAGAAGTACATCCCCAAAGTGCTGCCGATGTTCGCCCCGAACGTCAACTCGTTCCGCCGCTTCCTGCCGGACACGTCCGCGCCGGTGAACGTTGAATGGGGCGAAGAAAACCGCACCGTTGGCCTGCGCGTGCCGACGTCCGGCCCCGAAGCGATGCGCGTGGAGAACCGTCTGCCGGGTGCCGACGCCAACCCGTACCTGGCCATCGCCGCCAGCCTGTTGTGCGGCTACATCGGCATGGTCGAAGGCATCGAACCGAGCGCCGCCGTGGAAGGCCGAGCCTATGAACGCCGCAACCTGCGCCTGCCGATCACCATCGAAGACGCCTTGAGCCAGATGGAAGAGTGCGACACCGTCAGCCGCTATCTGGGCAACAAGTTCGTGCGCGGCTACGTCGCGGTGAAACGCGCCGAGCACGAGAACTTCAAGCGGGTGATCAGTTCGTGGGAGCGGGAGTTCCTGTTGCTGAGCGTCTGAGAACTCGGCTTCCTGTTAGGCCCCCTTCGCGAGCAGGCTCGCTCCCACATTTTGAAATGCATTCCCCTGTGGGAGCGAGCCTGCTCGCGAAAGCGGTCGCCTGAACACCAAAGAATCACCTGAAAAAACCAATAATTCCAAGAGGTGTCGACATGCGTCTATTGAAATCCATGGTCCCGCTCGCGCTTACCGCTTTGTGCAGCGCCGTTGCCCAGGCCCAGCCACAGGTCAGCGTCTATAACTGGACCGATTACATCGGCGAAACCACCCTCGCCGACTTTCAGGCGAAAACCGGGATCAAGGTGATCTACGACGTCTTCGATTCCAACGAAACCCTCGAAGGCAAACTGCTCGCCGGGCGCACCGGTTATGACGTGGTGGTGCCGTCCAACCACTTCCTGGCGCGGCAGGTGAAGGCCGGCGCCTTCCTCAAGCTGGACCGCAGCGAGCTGCCGAACTTCAAGAACCTCGATCCGAAACTGCTCGCCCTGCTGGAGAAAAACGACCCGGGCAACGAGCATTCGGTGCCGTACCTGTGGGGCACCAACGGCATCGGCTACAACGTCGACAAGGTCAAGCAGGTGCTGGGCGTCGACCACATCGATTCCTGGGCCGTGCTGTTCGAGCCGGAGAACATCAAGAAACTCAGCCAGTGCGGCGTGTCGATGATGGACTCGGCGGATGAAGTGTTCCCGGCGGTGCTCAACTACATGGGCATGGACCCACGCAGCGAGAATCCCGAGGACTTCAAGAAAGCCGAAGCCAAGCTGCTGAGCATCCGTCCTTATGTCACCTACTTCCACTCCTCCAAGTACGTGTCGGACCTGGCCAACGGCGATATCTGCGTGGCCTTCGGTTACTCCGGCGACGTGTTCCAGGCGGCCAACCGCGCCAAGGAAGCCAAGAACAATGTGAACATCGCCTACGCCATCCCCAAGGAAGGCGGCAACCTGTGGTTCGACCTGCTGGCGATTCCGGCCGATGCCGGCAACCCGAAAGAAGCCCACGCCTTCATCAATAACATGCTCGACCCGCAAGTAATCGCCAAGGTCAGCGCCTCGGTGGGCTATGCCAACCCGAATCCGCCGGCCAAGCAATACATGGACGCCGAACTGGTCAACAACCCCGAGGTGTACCCGCCCCAGGAGGTCCTCGACAAGCTGTACATCTCGACCACGCCGCCGCAGTCGATCATGCGTCTGATGACCCGGTCCTGGAGCAAAGTGAAGTCCAACCAATGAACCAGTACACCCAGGAACATACGCACTCTTATTACGCTGCCTCGGCCCATGGTCTGAAGCCTTTCCCCACTCTGGACGAAGACCTGGTGGCGGATGTCTGTGTGATTGGCGGCGGGTTTACCGGCGTCAACACCGCCATCGAATTGGCCCAGCGCGGGCTCTCGGTGATTTTGCTCGAGGCACGACGCATAGGCTGGGGCGCCAGCGGGCGCAATGGCGGGCAACTGATTCGCGGCATCGGTCATGACGTCAGCGGGTTTGCCCGGCATGTCGGCGCCGAAGGCGTGGCTTACATGGAACGCGCCGGTATCGAGTCGGTGGAGTTGGTGGGCAACCGTATTCGCGAGCACGGCATCGATTGCGACTTGCGCTGGGGCTTTTGCGAACTGGCCAACACCCCGGCGCAGTTCGCCGGACTGAAAGCCGAACACGCGGAACTGCTCGAGTCAGGCTATGCCCATGAAACCCGCCTGGTCGAAGCCGGGCAGATTCGCGAGCAGGTGGTCAACGCCAGCGTGTATGCCGGTGGCTTGATCGACATGGGCTCCGGCCACCTGCATCCGCTGAATCTGGTGCTTGGCGAAGCACGGCTCGCGCAGTCCCTGGGCGTGAAGATCTTCGAGCAAAGCCCGGTACTGGAAATTGTCCATGGCAGCACGGTGCAGGTGCGCTGCGCCGCTGGCACGGTGCGTGCCGGTAGCCTGGTCCTGGGTTGCAACGCGCATTTGGAGGAACTGGAGCCGAAACTCAGCGGCAAGGTCCTGCCGGCGGGCAGCTACATCATCGCCACCGAGCCCTTGTCTGCGGAACAGGCGGCGCAATTGATCCCGCGCAACCTGGCGCTGTGCGACCAGAAAGTCGGCCTGGATTATTACCGGCTCTCGGCGGACCGGCGCCTGCTGTTCGGCGGCGCCTGCCACTATTCCGGGCGCGACCCACGGGACATCGCCGCATACATGCGCCCGCAGATGCTCAAGGTCTTCCCGCAACTGGCGAATGTGCGCATCGACTATCAGTGGGGCGGCAAGATCGGCATCACTGCCAATCGCTTCCCTCAAGTTGGACGCCTGAGCCAGCATCCCAACGTGTTCTACGCCCAGGGCTACTCCGGCCATGGCCTGAACGTGACGCACTGGTGCGCCAAGCTGCTCGGCGAAGCCATCCATGCCGGTCACAGCCAGGGTTTCGACGTGTTCAGCGCCGTGCCGCACATGACCTTCCCCGGCGGGCGCGCCCTGCGCTCGCCACTGCTGGCGCTGGGTATGCTCTGGTATCGCATGCGTGAAGTGCTGGGCTGAAGCCACTCAAGATGAAAATTGTAGGAGCGAGCCTGCTCGCGATGAGGGTGTGTCAGTCGCATCAATAGTGACTGATACATCGCCATCGCGAGCAGGCTCGCTCCTACAGTGTTTACGTATGTTCGTTCAGTGTTTCGATTTGCTCAATCGCGAGTCACTTCTATATTGAGGGGGTGCTCATCAATTCTGCATTCATCGAGCCTGGCCCATGGCAACGACAGACCAATTGATCATCTGCGAGCACTGCGACTGCGTGTACGAGAAAACCACGCTCGCCAAACATCAGAAAACCCTCTGCACACGCTGCGGCGGGGTGCTGCAGCGCTATAACGGCCTGACCGTCGAGCAACGACTGGCGCTCACCTTCACGGCGTTGATGCTGTGGATTTTCGCCAATTTCTACCCGGTGATGAGCATCAGCCTCAAAGGCCTGAAAAACAGTGCGACGCTCTGGGATTCGGTATTGGCCCTGAGCCTGGGGCCGATCACCTTCATTGCGCTGGTTGCGGCGATTGCCATGATTATTGCGCCAATATTTCAACTGGCACTGCTGATCTGGGTCCTGGGCTTCGCCCTGGGCCATCGGCGCTCGCCAGGGTTCAAATTCTGCATGCGCTGGCTCGAAGCCCTCAGGCCCTGGAGCATGCTCGAAGTCTGCCTGCTGGGCGCGATGGTGGCGGTGATCAAGCTCGCCGGGCTGCTGGATGTGCTGCCCGGTATCGGCCTGTTCGCCCTGGCCGTGCTCAGCCTCATGATGATCCGTGTCGCCGGCCGCGATATCCGTGAGCTATGGGACATCCTATGACAACGCCTCCGGTAGCCGACGACCTCAACCTGTGCCTGTGCCACAGCTGCGGGCTGGCCTGCGACATGACCCATGAACCCCACGAATGCGAGCGTTGCGGTGCGCCGCTGCACCGACGCAAGACCAACTCGTTGATACGCACCTGGGCTTACATGATCACGGCACTGGTGTTTTACATCCCGGCCAATCTGCTGCCGGTGATGAACACCAAAATGCTCGGCAATGGCGCCGACAGCACGATCATGAGTGGCGTGCTGGAATTCTGGGAAGCCGGTGCCTGGGACATCGCCCTGATCATTTTCATTGCCAGTATCGCCGTGCCCGGCATCAAGTTTGTCGCGATCACATTGTTATTGGTCACCGTGCAGCGCGACAGTTTGTGGGCGCAAAAGGAGCGTTCGAAGCTGTATCGCTTCGTCGAGGTGATTGGCTACTGGTCGATGCTCGATGTGATCGTGGTCGCCCTGGTGGCCTCGCTGGTGAAGTTCCAGGCCCTGGCCGACATCGAGCCGCGGCCGGGCATTCTGTTTTTTGGGCTGGTGGTGGTGTTCACCATGCTGTCGGCGATGAGTTTCGACCCGCGCATGATCTGGGATAGAGAACGCAAAGCCCCACACAATGAGGAGGTCACGGATGCAGTCACCAACCACTAACGGGCCGCAGGCTCCCGGGCAGGCCCCGGTCAAGACCCGTCGATTTGGGGTTTCTCTGGTCTGGATCGTACCGATCGTCGCGGTACTGGTAGGGATCTCCCTGGTGGTCCACAGCATCCTGCAGGAAGGGCCGACCATTACCCTCAATTTCAAGACCGGCGACGGTCTGGTCGCCAACAAGACCGAGGTCAAATACCGCAGCGTGGTCATCGGCCACGTCACGGACGTGGAGCTGAGCGGTGACCAGAAAAGTGTCAACGCCACCGTCAAGCTGGCCAAACAGGCCGAAAGCTTTACCCGTGAAGATTCCAAGTTCTGGGTGGTGAGGCCACGCATCGGGGCCGGTGGCGTGTCAGGCATCGACACCCTGCTCTCCGGCGACTATATCGGTGCCGATGCCGGCCAGGCCAATGGCCGCGCGAAGAACTTCAAGGGCCTGGAAAACCCGCCGGCGATCACTTACGGCGAACCGGGCAAGCGTTTCACCTTGCACACTCAGGATCTGGGCTCGCTGGATATCGGCTCCCCGGTCTACTACCGCAAGATCCCCGTGGGCCAGGTGGTGGCCTACGCCCTGGATCCTGACGGCAAGGGCGTGAACATCGATCTGTTCATCCATGCGCCCAATGACGTCTATGTCACCGAGAACACGCGCTTCTGGAATGCCAGCGGTGTCGACGTGAACGTCGGCGCCAACGGCTTCTCGGTCAAGACCGAATCCCTGTCCTCGATCCTGGTCGGCGGTATCGCCTTCCGCGCGCCCGAATACAGCCCTGGCGACAAACCGGCGGCGGAGGAATATGCCTACGAGTTGTTCGACGATCAGCAAACCGCCCTCGCCCCACCCAACGGCAAGCCGCAGTTCCTGGCTTTGCGTTTCGAGCAGGCGATGCGTGGGTTGAAGGTCGATGCGCCGGTGGAGTTCCTGGGTGTGGAAATCGGCAAGGTGGTGTCGGTCAATCTGGACTTCGATGCCAAAAAACGCAGCTTTCCGGTCAACGTCGGCATCGTGATTTATCCGCAGCGCCTGGGTCAGGCCCACGTCAAGATGCTTGAAGCGCTCAAGCATGACCCTAACGATGAAGCCGCCGCCGTGCGGATCATCGGCTCCTTCATCGAAAACGGCCTGCGCGCCCAGGCCCGTACCGGCAACCTGTTGACGGGGCAGCTGTACATCGCCCTGGACTTCTTCCCGAAAGCGGAGAAAGTGGCCTTCGATCCGAGCGCCCGCCCGGTCATGGTTCCAACCGTTCCCGGCAGCCTCGAGCAGTTGCAGGAAAAACTCGAAGCGATGGTCAACAAGTTCAATCAACTGCCGATCGAACGGATTGCCGGCAATCTGGACGGCAACCTCGTGGAAATGCGCAAGACCCTGGGACAATTCAATGCCAAGACCCTGCCCGGAGTGCAAAACACGCTGACGGACGTCAGCAAAACCCTGCAGTCGGCCAATACCACCCTGCAATCGGCCAGTTCGACCCTGGCAGACGATTCGCCGCAACGGGAAAAACTGAGCCAGACCCTGGAAGAGCTGGGACGCACATCCCGCGCCCTGCGTGACCTCGCCGACTACCTGGGCCGGCATCCCGAGTCGCTGATTCGCGGTCGCCCGGACAATGCCGCACCGATGGACCTGCAAGGACCACCGAGCAAATGACCACAGGAGCATCATTCATGGATCTGCTTAAAGTTACGTTGATCGCTGCGTTGTCATTGCTCGCCGCCTGCCGCAGCGACCCGATTCAATTCCATACCCTGACACCGGCCCAGTTGAGTGGCAGTACAAGGAGCACGGCGGATATCCAGATAGAACTGCTGACCGTTCCGCCCCAGGTCGATCGCCCGCAGATTGTCGTGCGCCAGGGCAATACCGGCATGGCCATCCTCGAAACCCAATGGTGGGGGGCCAGCCTGGTGGATGAATTGCGCAGCGCCCTGCTCGATCAGATTGTCAACAACAACCCGCAACGCAAGGTCTCGGTACGTCTTGAGGTGCAGCGCTTCGATTCGATTCCCGGGCAGTACGGCTTGATTGATGTGAAATGGCGGCTGCGCAGCGACGACAACGTCAAGATGTCTTGCCACAGCACACTGCAGACGCGTTCCGGGCCGTCCATCGATGAACTGGTGGCGGCGCAGCAGACCAACGTCAAACAATTGGCCGCACTGATCAGCAAGGCGGCCTCAAGCACACAATCGAGCTGCCCTTCCCTGTAGGAGCGAGCATGCTCGCTCCTACAATTGGGAAGGCGTTCTCCTGTAGGAGCGAGCCTGCTCGCGATGGTCGTCAACGATAACGCGACCTGTCTGGAGGATCGCGTTGTCCTTACGTTTTTCGCGAGCATGCTCGCTCCTACAGGGGATGAGTTACAGTAAAAGATAAGAATTACCAATAACCAACTAAATAACTTGCGAAAAGCCCCTTACGCTTTTTTCACATTCATTTCACCCCGCCAACATCCGCGCAACTCTAGTGTGCCTGCCACTACAGTAATCAACTTAGTTGCACTGAAACTTCCAGTACAACTTTGCTCCGGCAGGTGGAAATCTTGTTTAACTCATCAACGGGCCTCGGCAAGACGCCACGACTGTTCAAGTTGCTGATCGCCCTTTTCGGCGCCCTGCTGTTAGCGGCGCTGGTGACCGGCTTTGTCATGTGGCCCCGCTCCCCCGTGAACCTGGTCAACGCTCAATCCTCGCTCAAGGCGCAAATGTTCAAGGGATGGGAAGCCGGCGAGATGGTGGTCCTGGTTCGCCATGCCGAGCGTTGCGACCAATCCACCAATCCATGCCTGGGGCCGGAAGACGGCATTACCAAAGTGGGCACTGACGAAGCGAAGCTCGTCGGCCAAGGCCTGGAGCGACTGGGAATGGCGCAGGCCGATGTACTGAGCAGCCCGCTCACCCGCACCACACAAACCGCGCATTACATGTTTGGCAAAGATGCCCAGACGCAACAGTGGCTGGTGGACTGTGGCAGCACCTGGCGCAACGACATCGTGGCGCACAAGCGCGCCTATCGGAATCTGGTGCTGGTTACCCATAGCGGTTGCATCGGCGAATTCGAAGCCATGAGCGGTTTCAGGCATGCAAAGAAAAGCCAGTATGGTAGTTCATTGTTTGTTCACGTTGATAACAATGGACAACTTCAAGTGCTGGGTGTTGTGAATACCGAAGACTGGCGCACTTTGTCCAACAAATAACAACGCGGCTATACCCATCAAGTCACTACTTCTGAGCCAAGGCTGACTCATGACGTCTAACACCCCCCTGCCCGATATTAAAGTTCCGTTGAAACCTGGCCCCGTACACAGGATGTCAGTGGTCGAGCGCTGGAGCTTGCTCGCCCTGATGGCGGCCTTCGTGGCGTTCTATCTGTTGCCGCTCCTGAGCCATGGATTGTGGATCCCCGACGAAACCCGCTATGCGCAGATCAGCCAGGAAATGCTCCTGAGCGGCAACTGGATCTCGCCACACTTCATGGGCATTCGTTACTTCGAAAAACCCATTGCCGGTTACTGGATGATTGCCCTGGGTCAGGCCGTGTTCGGGGACAACCTGTTCGGCGTGCGCATCGCCTCGGCACTGAGTACCGGCCTGAGTGTCGGGCTGGCTTATCTGATTGCCCGCCGATTCTGGAATGATCCGCGCAAGAGCTTCGCCTGCGCGCTGCTTTACATGAGCTTCGGGCTGATCGCCGGCCAGGCCGGGTATGCCAACCTCGATCCGCAATTCACCTTCTGGGTCAACCTGAGCCTGGTCGCTCTGTGGTTTGCCCTCGACAGCCGCACCGCTCGAGGTCGTCTGCTCGCCTGGACGCTGCTGGGCGTGGCCTGCGGCATGGGGTTCATGACCAAGGGGTTTCTCGCCTGGCTGTTGCCGGCACTGATCGCCGTGCCCTTCATGGTTTGGCAGCGGCGCGTCAAGGAGTTGTTGCGTCATGGCTGGCTGGCGGTGGCGGTCGCTATCCTGGTCTGCCTGCCCTGGGCGCTGGCGATCCATCGGCAGGAGCCGGATTTCTGGAACTTCTTCTTCTGGAACGAACACGTACGCCGGTTTGCCGCCGACAATGCGCAGCATGCTCGCCCATGGTGGTTCTACCTGCCGCTGCTGGTCGCTTCGAGCCTGCCTTGGGCGGTCTTGCTGCCAAAGACGTTTATCCAGTCCTGGCGAAACAAGCGATTGCCTGTCTTCGGCTTCCTGTTGCTCTGGTTCGTGCTGCCCTTCATCGTTTTCAGCCTGAGCAGTGGCAAGTTGCCAACCTATATCATGCCCTGCCTGTTACCCCTGGCGTTGATGATGGGGCACGCCGTGATGGAGCTGTTGAACGAGGCGCGCAGCAAAACGCTTCGTGTCAACGGCGTGCTCAATGTCGTGGTCGCCACCCTCGCGCTGGTCGCCTTGCTGTATTTGCAAATCAGCAAGGAGATTTACGAAAACACCGAGATGTTCAGCCTGTCGCTGGCCTTCATCGTGCTGGTCGGCTGGATCATCGCCAACGCGCTGCAAATTCTGCGTCCACTGCAGCTGTGGGCCATGCCCGCCCTCGGCATCTGGTTGCTGGTGGCCCTGTTGCCCGCCGCCATGCCGAGCCAGATCGTCGACAGCAAAATGCCCGACCGCTTCATCGCCGAGCACCTGAACGAGTTGAACCAGACTGCATCGCTGCTCAGCAATGACCTGGGCGCGGCCTCGGCGTTGTCGTGGCTGACAAAACGGCCGCAAGTGGATCTCTACAACGTCATCGGCGAACTGAAATACGGACTGGAAGACCCGGCCATGGCCCCGCGCAAGGTCACCCTGGAAAACGTCGGAAGCTGGATGACCGAAGCGCGTAAGAAAGGCCCGGTCGGCGTTGTCATGCGGGTCAACAGTGTTGATGAAATCCAGGAAGTCGAGGCATTGCCCATCGACGGCAAACGCTATCAGCGCGGCAATCTGCAAGTGTTGATCTTCCCGCAAACCCAACCCTGACACCCCTCCCCAAAAACCGGGCGGCCCAGCAAGCCGCCCGGTTTCTTTTCAATGACGGGAAATCACTGTTTATTTGACGTTTTTTTCATATTCCGCGCTCTACATTCGCCCGCCTTAAACATGCAAATGATTCCTATTGTTCTACACTCATCTGCGTCGTATCTGCCTGCTCAATTAAAAAAACCGGAGCTGCTACAGCATGACTGTCCGAATCCCGACTTTCCTGAAAAAAGCCCTGCTGACCACCGCACTAGTGAGCGCCGGTCACGTATATGCAGCCGATGGCGTCGGCATTGTGGTGTACAACGCGCAGCATGAAGGTCTGACCAAGGCCTGGGTTGAAGGCTTCACTCAGGAAACCGGTATTCCGGTCACCTTGCGCAATGGCGATGACACCGAGATGGGCAACCAGCTGGTGCAGGAAGGCGCCGCCTCACCGGCGGACGTGTTCCTCACTGAAAACTCGCCTTCCATGGTGCTGGTCGATAACGCTGGCCTGTTTGCACCGGTCGACAAGACCACCCTGGAACAAGTCGATTCGGCCTACCGCCCGGCTCACGGCAAATGGGTGGGAATCGCCGCACGTTCGACGGTATTCGTCTACAACCCGAGCAAGTTGACTGAAGCGCAACTGCCCAAGTCGATCATGGACCTCGCTGATCCTTCCTGGAAAGGCCGCTGGGCCGCGTCCCCGGGTGGTGCTGACTTCCAGGCGATTGTCGCCGCCATGCTCGAACAGAAAGGCGAAGCCGCAACCCTGGACTGGCTCAAGGCGATGAAAACCAACTTCACCGCCTACCGCGGCAACAGTTCTGTGCTCAAGGCAGTGAATGCCGGTCAGATCGAGGGCGGCGTGATTTATCACTATTACAGCCTCGTCGATCAGTCCAAGACCGGCGAGAACAGCAAGAACACCAAGCTGTACTACTTCAAACACAAGGATCCGGGTGCGTTTGTCAGCATTTCCGGCGGCGGCGTCCTGGCCTCCAGCAAACACCAGGAACAAGCCCAGGCGTTCCTCAAGTACATCACCGGCAAGGACGGCCAGGCCGTACTCAAGGACGGCAAATCGTTCGAGTACGCCGTAGGCAAGGACGCGCAATCCAACCCGAAACTGGTGCCTTTGCAGCAGCTTGATGCGCCAAGCGTCGATGCGTCGAAACTCGACAGCAAAAAAGCCGTGGAGCTGATGACTCAGGCGGGACTGCTCTAATTGATGCCTGAATCCCTGCCGGCAGGTGTCGTGGAAGCGACACCTGCCAACCTGCGTCGACGGTCACGCGGCCTGTTCGCGAGCCGTGGCGGCGCGTGGGTGGTCAGCCTGTCGGTGCTGGTTTCGTTGCTGGCGCTGTTGCCCATTGCCTTCGTCATCGGTGTCTACCTGGATACAGGCTGGAGCAAGGTCGTGCCATTGGTGTTCCGGCCTCGGGTCGGCGAACTGATGGTCAACACGCTGTTGCTGGTGATCTTCACCGTACCTTTGTGCATTGCTCTGGGGGTCACCCTGGCGTGGCTCACTGAGCGCACCAATCTGCCGGGCCGTCGTGCCTGGTCGTTGCTGGCGACCGCACCACTGGCGGTGCCAGCATTCGTGCACAGCTATGCCTGGGTCAGCCTGGTGCCACCGATTCACGGGCTGTTTGCCGGGGTTCTCGTTTCGGTCATCGCCTACTTCCCGTTCCTGTACCTGCCGGTTGCCGCGACTTTGCGTCGACTCGACCCGGCCATCGAAGATGTCGCCGAGTCCATGGGGCTCAAGCCCTGGGCGGTGTTTTTCCGGGTGGTACTGCCGCAATTGCGCCTGGCGATCTGCGGCGGCGCCTTGCTGGTGGGCCTGCATTTGCTGGCCGAGTACGGCCTGTACGCGATGATCCGCTTCGACACCTTCACCACGGCGATCTTCGATCAGTTCAAATCCACCTTCAACGGACCTGCCGCCAACCTGCTGGCCGGCGTGCTGGCGCTGTTCTGCCTGGCGATGCTGACCGCCGAATCCGCCGCCCGTGGCCACGCGCGCTACGCTCGCGTCGGCTCCGGCAGTGCCCGGGAGCAGCGTGTGGTCAGCCTGAACCGACCAATCACCCTGCTCGCCCTGCTCTTGCAACTGGCCACCTGTGCCCTGGCCCTGGGCGTGCCCTTGATCACCCTGGGCAACTGGCTGATTGCCGGTGGGCTTGAGGTCTGGAATTTGCCCGAGCTGTTGCCGGCGCTGGAACAGACCCTGCTGTTCGGCGTAGCCGGCGCGGCCCTGACCACCTGCGCCGCGATTCCAATCGCCTGGTTGTCGATTCGCTCGCCGGGCCGGCTGCAACGATTGCTGGAAGGCTGCAACTACATCACCAGCGCCTTGCCGGGCATCGTCGTCGCGCTGGCGCTGGTGACCGTGACCATCCACTTCGCCCGGCCGATCTACCAGACCACTATCACAGTGCTGCTGGCCTACCTGCTGATGTTCCTGCCCCGTGCGTTGGTCAGTCTGCGGGCCGGTATCGCCCAGGCCCCGGTTGAACTGGAGAACATGGCCCGCAGCCTCGGCCGCTCGCCAACTCATGCACTGTGGCTGATTACCTTGCGCTTGGCGGCACCGGGCGCTGCGGCAGGTGCTGCGCTGGTGTTCCTGGCGATCACCAACGAACTGACCGCCACCCTGCTGCTCGCTCCCAATGGCACGCGCACGTTGGCGACCGGTTTCTGGGCCATGACCAGCGAAATCGATTACGCCGCTGCGGCGCCCTATGCCCTGATGATGATTGTGCTGTCGCTTCCGTTGACCGGAATCCTTTATCACCAATCCAAAAAAACGGCTGGCCGATGAACACTCTGGAACTGCATTCACTCTCCAAACACTACGGCACGCAAAAGGCCCTGGATAACGTCAGCCTGTCGGTCCCCACCGGCAGCCGCACGGTGATTGTCGGCCCGTCCGGGTCGGGCAAGACCACCTTGTTGCGGATGATCGCCGGCTTCGAGTTCCCCGACTCCGGGCGTCTGTCGCTCAACGGCCAGACACTGGTCGACAGCACACACGAAGTTCCGGCGCATCAGCGCCTGATCGGTTATGTGCCGCAGGATGGCGCGCTGTTTCCGCACATGACGGTGGCGGCCAACATCGGCTTCGGTCTGGCGACCAAGGGCAACGAAAGACAGGAGCGCATCGCTGAGCTGATGGACAGCGTTGCACTCGACTCGACCATGGCCCAGCGTTGGCCCCATGAGCTGTCCGGCGGCCAGCAGCAGCGCGTGGCCCTGGCCCGCGCCCTGGCCCAGCAACCGCGTCTGATGCTGCTGGACGAACCGTTCTCGGCCCTCGATACGGGTTTGCGCGCCAACATGCGCAAGCTGGTCGCGCGCCTGTTGGCAGACGCCGGGGTGACCACCATCCTGGTCACCCACGACCAGAGCGAAGCGCTGTCCTTCGCCGATCAATTGGCGGTGATGCGCCACGGTCGCCTGGTGCAGTCCGGCCATCCATTGGACCTCTACCGCTATCCTGGCGATGTCCAGACCGCGCTGTTCCTCGGCGATGCCGTGGTCATGCCGGCGCGCATCGAAGCCGGCTGGGCCCATTGCGACCTGGGCCGGATCCCGGTCAACAACCACCGTAACAACAGTGCCGCGCAGATCATGCTGCGCCCCGAGCAATTGCAACTGGCCAACATCATGCCCCACACCGCGGAAGTCACTGGCTGCCGCGCCGTGGTGACCGACCGGGACTTCAGCGGCAACACCTGCACCCTGACCGTGGAGTTGCAGTCTTCGGCTTCCGGGGAGCAGTCAGGGCGTTCGCTGCTGGTGCGCAGCTCGGGGATGTACGCGCCGCCGGCCGGCAGCGCGGTGCATGTCTCGACCATTGGGCATGCACATGTCCTCAGCGAGGCGTAAGCCCAACGCATAACCCCTGTAGGAGCGAGCCTGCTCGCGATTGAAGTTCAGGCAACGAGGGCATTCAGACTGCCCGCGTTATCGTTGAGCACCATCGCGAGCAGGCTCGCTCCTACAGGGGATCTCCATGCATCAAAGATCGAAACGATCCACCGCCCGACGCCGTTCGTTGTCGTCACGAACGTCGTAATTGGCCGTCGTCTGGATATTGCTGTGATGTGCCAGCTTCTGCGCGATCGACAGGTCGTGTTCCTCGATCACCCGGGTAATGAACGAACGGCGGAAATCGTGGGGCATGATCTTCACCCCCACCTGCGTCCCGCGCTGACGGGCGATGTAGTAGATCGCATGTTTGGTGATGCGCTCGCGGGTGATGTGGCTGCCACGGCGAATGCGGTTGAACAGGAAGGTATCGTCTTCTTCGCCTTCCTTGAGCTGAGAACGGCGAAATTCCAGCCAGGCCTCGAGCTTGGCGAAGGCCCAGGCCGGGGCGTATTTGATCAGTTGTTTGTTGCCCTTGGCCGTAACCCGCAGGCTGCGCTCGGTGAAATCGAGCTGGTTCAGTTCCAGGTTCACCGATTCCGACTTGCGCATGCCCGAGCCATACAGAATCGCGATGACCGCTGCGTCCCGCAGCCCCTGAGGCCGCGGATCGGCCGCGCAGACGTCCATCAACTCACGGATCAGGGAACGTCGCAGGTTGCGTCCCTGGGACAGGCGCGTACCGGTAATACCCTTGACCGAGCGCATCTTCAGCAAATGTTCCTGGCTGATCAGGCTCATTCGCCACGCCTCGTTCATCACGCCGCGTACCGCGTTGACGTACAGCGACGAGGTGTTGGGCGCGTAGCCGTCGGCGCGCAGGGTCGCGACCAGCGCAATCACGTCCTCGGGCTGCAGCCCGTGCCAGGGGATCTCCTCGATGTTCACGTCTTCGAAGCCCAGGCGGTCGGCGGCGTCCTGCAGCACGTAACGCATGGTCAATTGGCTGGAGGGCGCCAGTCGCGCCAGGTAAACCGTCAGCGGGTTGGTTTTCGGTGCATGAGAATCAGTAACGGGTAAGTCAATCAAACGAAACAGCCTTAAGTAAAAAACAATCCGGTAAAACAACTAAGAAATGAAACGCGGTATAACTATCCATACTTCCATGGGACTTTTCCGAAATGACGGCGATGAACGGAAGAAGCCTGAACAGCGGCTTAATAGCCTTGAGATAAACGTTCTGCCGACCGTTTTTTGATGTTTCTTTCACAAAAACGAGCCTAATCTCATAGCGATGCGGCGAGCCATCATAGGCTCTGAATCTGTTGCTCAGTGCGGAAAGCTCAATCCATGCAGTTTCTCACCTGTTTCAACTAACTCGTTGAAGCAACTCCAGTTTATGGTCTACGCTGATCGTGGATCCATTAGTCTAGCCTCCAGGGCTACCTACCTTTGAGCTTTGAGGTGTGCATGAGTCAGGCGTTTCTCCCCTTCTCCCGCCCCAGTATCGGCGATGAAGAGATTGCCGCGGTCGAACAAGTACTGCGCTCTGGCTGGATTACCACCGGCCCGAAAAACCAGGCGCTGGAAGAGCACTTCGCGAACTATATCGGATGCCGCCATGCCGTCGCACTGTCCTCCGCGACGGGCGGTATGCACATTACCCTGCTGGCACTCGGGATCGGTCCAGGCGATGAAGTCATCACGCCTTCGCAGACCTGGGTGTCCACCGCCAACATGATTTGCCTGCTGGGCGCTACACCGGTGTTCGTCGATGTCGATCGCGACACCCTGATGACCGATGTGGCCAGCATCGAAGCGGCGATCACTCCGCGTACCAAGGCCATTATTCCAGTGCACTACGCCGGCGCGGCGTTTGATCTCGATCCGCTTTACGCGCTGGCCGACAAACATGGCATCGCGGTGATCGAAGACGCGGCCCATGCAGCCGGCACCCGCTACAAGGGTCGCCATGTGGGCAGCCAGGGCACGGCGATTTTCTCGTTCCACGCGATCAAGAACATGACCTGCGCCGAGGGCGCGATGTTCGTCACCGACGACGAAGCCCTGGCCTCGCGGGTGCGCATGCTCAAGTTCCACGGTCTGGGCGTCGACGCCTACGACCGCATGACCCACGGGCGCAAGCCCCAGGCCCAGGTGATGGAACCGGGCTTCAAGTACAACCTGGCCGACATCAACGCCGCCATCGCCCTGGTGCAACTGGAGCGACTGGAGGAAATCAACGCCAAACGCACGCAACTGGCGAGCACCTACCTGCAACGCCTGGAAGGCTTGCCGGTTCAGCCGCTGGCCGTTCCGACCTATGCCCAGCAGCATGCCTGGCACCTGTTCATCCTGCGCATCGACCCCGAGCGCTGTGGCCTGGACCGAGAAGCCTTCATGAAAGCCCTGCAGGAGCAGAACATCGGCACCGGCATTCACTTCATCGCCACCCACATGCACACTTACTACCGTCAACGTTTCCCCGACGTTCACCTGCCCAACACCGAATGGAACTCGGCGCGTCTGTGTTCTATCCCGCTGTTCCCCGACATGACCACCGATGACGTCGATCGCGTTGTCGGCGCCATTGAAAACTGCCTGGACACACGCCTGTGAGACCTTATCCGATTAACTTCGTATCGATCGTCATCCCGGTCTACAACGAAGAAGACAGCCTGCCGGAGTTGCTGCGACGCACTGAAGCGGCCTGCGAGCAACTGAACCACAACTACGAAATCGTCCTGGTCGACGACGGCAGCCGCGATGACTCCGCGCACTTGCTGGAAGAGGCCGCGTCCCGCCCCGGCAGCCCGGTGGTCGCGGTCATTCTGAACCGCAACTACGGCCAGCACGCGGCGATCATGGCCGGTTTCGAACAGTGCAAGGGCGACGTGGTCATCACCCTCGACGCCGACCTGCAAAACCCGCCCGAGGAAATTCCGCGCCTGGTCGCCCAGGCCGAGCTCGGCTATGACGTGGTCGCCACCGTGCGCAGCAACCGCCAGGACTCGGCCCTGCGCCGCTGGCCGTCGAAGCTGATCAACCTCGCGGTGCAACGCTCCACCGGCGTCGCCATGAGTGACTACGGCTGCATGTTGCGCGCCTATCGCCGCACCATCGTCGACGCCATGCTCGCCTGCCGCGAACGCAGCACGTTCATCCCGATCCTGGCCAACAGCTTTGCCCGGCACACCACGGAGATCCTCGTGACCCACGCCGAGCGTGAACACGGCGAATCCAAGTACAGCCCGATGCGCCTGATCAACCTGATGTTCGATTTGATCACCTGCATGACCACCACGCCCCTGCGCTTGCTGAGCATTGTCGGTTTCACCATGGCGGGCCTGGGTGCGTTGTTTGCCCTGATGCTGATCGTCCTGCGCCTGGCCTTCGGCGCCAGTTGGGCGGGCGACGGCATGTTCGTGCTGTTTGCCATACTGTTCGTCTTCACTGGCGGCCAATTCATCGGCATGGGCCTGCTGGGTGAATACCTGGGCCGCATGTACAGCGATGTGCGCGCACGCCCCCGATTCTTTATCGAGAAAGTCCTGCGCAGCCAGCCTGCCGCAACCGTTTCCCCGGTCACCGTCGATGGCCTTGTTTCCACTTCTTCAGATCAGGTTCACTCATGAGTTCAAAAGCAGTTGTCTTCGCCTATCACGATATCGGCTGTGCCGGTATTGAATCCCTGCTCAAGGCCGGCTACGAAATCGCAGCCGTCTTTACCCATGCCGATGATCCGAAAGAGAACGCGTTCTACGGGTCCGTGGCACAACTGTGCGCCCGCCATGGCATTGCCGTGCATGCACCGGAAGATGCCAACCACCCGCTGTGGGTCGAGCGCATTGCCAAGCTGCAACCGGACTTCATCTTCTCCTTCTACTACCGCAACCTGCTGAGCGAGTCGCTGCTGGCGACCGCCAGCAAGGGTGCGTTCAACCTGCACGGTTCCCTGCTGCCGCGCTACCGCGGTCGCGCGCCGGCGAACTGGGTGCTGGTCAACGGCGAAACCGAGACCGGCGTCACCCTGCACCGCATGGTCAAGCGCGCCGATGCCGGCGCCATCGTCGCCCAGCAACGCGTGGCGATCGAGCGCAGCGACACCGCGCTGACCCTGCACGGCAAACTGCGCGTCGCCGCCGCTGACCTGCTGCGCGACACCCTGCCTGCGCTGGCGCAAGGCAAAATCAGCGAAACCCCACAGGACGAATCCAAAGCCACGGTGTTTGGCCGACGCACAGCTGCCGACGGCAAGCTGGTCTGGAGCCAGCCGGCGGAAAAACTGTTCAATCTGGTCCGCGCCGTGACCCAGCCATATCCGGGCGCTTTCTGCGCGGTGGGCGAGCACAAGCTGATCGTCTGGAGCGCCGAAGTCGTCAAGGGCAACGAAGGCCTGGCGCCGGGCCGCGTGATCAGCGTCGATCCGCTGCGCATCGCCTGTGGTGAAGACTCGCTGGTGATCAACGCCGGTCAGCGCAACGACAACGGCCTGTACCTGAGCGGCCCGCAACTGGCCAATGAACTGGGCCTGGTGGACGGTTCGGTGCTGCGTGGTGCCGAATCCGGCCGCGCGCCACGCCGCACGCGTGTACTGATCCTCGGCGTCAACGGCTTCATCGGCAATCACCTGTCCGAACGCCTGCTGCGTGATGACCGCTACGAAGTCTATGGCCTGGACATCGGCTCGGACGCGATCGACCGCTTGCGCAGCCATCCCAACTTCCACTTCGTCGAAGGCGACATCAGCATTCACTCCGAGTGGATCGAGTACCACATCAAGAAGTGCGACGTGGTCCTGCCACTGGTGGCGATCGCCACGCCGATCGAATACACCCGCAACCCGCTGCGCGTATTCGAACTGGACTTCGAAGAGAACCTGAAACTGGTTCGCTACTGCGTCAAGTACAACAAGCGGGTGATCTTCCCGTCGACCTCGGAAGTCTATGGCATGTGCCAGGACAACAACTTCGACGAAGACAACTCCAACCTCATCGTCGGTCCGATCAACAAGCAACGCTGGATCTATTCCGTTTCCAAGCAACTGCTCGACCGCGTGATCTGGGCCTACGGCCAGAAAGGCCTGAACTTCACCCTGTTCCGTCCATTCAACTGGATGGGCCCACGTCTGGACCGTCTGGACTCGGCACGTATCGGCAGCTCCCGCGCCATTACCCAGTTGATCCTGAACCTGGTGGAAGGCACGCCGATCCGCCTGTTCGACGGTGGCGAGCAGAAGCGCTGCTTCACCGACATCGCCGACGGCGTCGAAGCCCTCGCGCGGATCATCGACAACGACAACGACGTCTGCAACGGCCAGATCATCAACATCGGCAACCCGGAAAACGAAGCCAGCATTCGTCAGTTGGGCGAAGAGTTGCTGCGTCAGTTCGAAGCTCACCCGCTGCGCGCCAACTTCCCTCCGTTCGCCGGCTTCCGCGATATCGAGAGCAAGGCGTTCTACGGCACCGGTTACCAGGACGTGTCGCACCGCAAACCGAGCATCGCCAACGCCAAGCGCCTGCTGGACTGGACGCCAACCGTGGAGATGAGCGAGACCATCGGCAACACCCTGGACTTCTTCCTGCGTGAAGCCATGCTCGAAATCGCGGACAAGCGTTAATGCAAGCAGGTCTACGCATCGATGTGGATACCTACCGAGGCACCCGTGAGGGGGTGCCCCGGCTCCTGGAAATCCTGGAAGAAGCACAGGTCAAGGCGACGTTTTTTTTCAGTGTCGGGCCGGACAACATGGGGCGCCACTTGTGGCGCCTGATCCGCCCGCAGTTCCTCTGGAAGATGCTGCGCTCCAATGCCGCCGGCCTCTACGGCTGGGACATTTTGCTCGCTGGCACCGCCTGGCCGGGCAAACCGATCGGCCGCGACCTGGGGCATCTGATGCGTCAGGCTCGCGACGCCGGGCATGAAGTCGGTCTGCACGCCTGGGACCACCACGGCTGGCAAGCCAATGCCGGCCGCTGGGATGACGCCCGACTGATCGAACAGATCCGCCAGGGCGTGGACACCCTCAGCGACATTCTCGGGGAAAAAATCACTTGCTCGGCCGCCGCCGGCTGGCGCGCGGACGAACGTGTGATCGAAGCCAAACAGCGTTTCGGCTTTCGCTACAACAGCGACTGTCGCGGCCATAACCTGTTCCAGCCCCGGCTGGCGGATGGCTCGCTGGGCACGCCACAGATCCCGGTGGACCTGCCGACCTTTGACGAGGTAGTCGGCCCGAACGTCGCCGCCAGTGACTTCAACCGTTTCATTCTCGACCGGTTCACCCCGGAACAACTCAACGTCTACACGATTCACGCGGAAGTAGAAGGGATTCTGATGGCCAATGATTTTCGCCAGCTGCTGGCCGATGCACGCCAGCGCGGTATTCGTTTCCAACCCTTGGGCGATCTGCTGCCCGAAGTCCCCGGCAACCTGCCCAGCGGCCGCGTAGTGCGCGGTGCACTTGATGGGCGCGAAGGCTGGCTGGGAGTGCAAGGCGCATGACCAGACGCTGGGCGTTGCCTCTATTGCTGGCGATCATGGCGCTGGCGTACCTGTTGCCACTGGCCAGCCATGGTTTGTGGATTCCTGATGAAACCCGCTACGCCCAGATCAGCCAGGACATGTTGCTGAGCGGCAACTGGGTCTCGCCGCATTTCATGACCGTACGGTATTTCGAAAAACCGGTCGCCGGTTACTGGATGATCGCTCTCGGACAGGCAATTTTCGGACAGAACCTGTTCGGGGTGCGTTTCGCGTCGGCGTTGAGCACGGCCCTGAGCGTCGTGCTGTGCTACCTGATCGCCGGCCGATTGTGGAACCAGCCGCGCAAGAGCTTCGCCTGCGCGCTGCTGTACATGAGTTTCACCGTGATCGCCGGCGCCGCCGGCTACGCCAACCTCGACCCGCAATTCACCTTCTGGGTCAACCTGAGCCTGGTGGCCTTGTGGTTTGCCCTGGACAGCACCGGACGAGGCCGCCTGCTCGGCTGGGCAACGCTGGGACTGGCCTGCGGCATGGGTTTCATGACCAAGGGCTTTCTCGCCTGGCTGCTGCCGGTACTGATTGCCCTGCCCTGGGTGATCTGGCAGAAGCGCTGGCGCGAGCTTTTGACTTACGGCCCGCTGGCGATTGGCGTGGCCGTCGTCGTGAGCCTGCCTTGGGCCTTGGCGGTGCATGCCCGGGAACCGGACTACTGGCGTTTCTTCTTCTGGCACGAACACATCCGCCGTTTTGCCGGGGACGATGCCCAGCACAACGCTCCATTTTGGTACTACCTGCCGCTGCTACTGGGGTTCAGCGTGCCATGGCTGGCGTTGCTGCCTCCAGCGCTGAAGCAGGCCTGGGACAACCGGCGTCAGTCCAATATCGCCTTCCTTCTGTTGTGGTTGTTGATGCCACTGTTCTTTTTCAGCCTGAGCAAGGGCAAGTTGCCGGCCTACATTCTGCCGTGCCTGTTGCCACTGGCCCTGTTGTTGGGCAATGCGCTGGCCGATCGCCTGAATCTCGAGCAGGAACGCACCCTCCGGATCAACGGCCTGCTGAACCTGAGCGTCGGCGTGCTGGCCCTGTTGGCCGTGGTTTACCTGCAACTGAAGAAACCGATCTACGACCACGAGCTGCATAACCTGATGCTGGTGTTCATCGGTCTGGTCGGCTGGATCATGAGCAACCTGCTGCAAGCCTTCCGCCCGCTGCAATGCTGGGCCGCACCTGCATTCGGCAGCCTGTTGCTGGTGGGCTTGCTGCCAGCGGCGCTGCCCAATTCAGTGGTCGCCAACAAGATGCCCGACCAGTTCATCCTCGATCACGCCGCTGAGCTTGGCCAGGCGCACCAGTTGCTGAGCAATGACCTGGGCGCCGCGTCAGCCCTGTCCTGGCGCCTGAAGCGCCCGAATGTGGCTTTGTTCAACACGATAGGCGAATTGAAATATGGTCTGGCATACCCTGATGCGCTGAAGCAGCGCGTCGACCCGGACCAGGTGCAGCAGTGGATGGAAAACGCGCGCCAGCAAGGTCCGGTGGGCGTCGTGATGCGGGTCAAGGGAGATGACGAGCTGCGCGAACTTGAACAATTGCCCAAGGAAGGCAAGCGTTATGAACAAGGCAACTTAGTGATTCTGATCATTCCACAGGCGACGCCATGAGCCTCGCCTTGCTGTTGACTGCCTGCCTGCTGACCTGTTTGGGGCAGATTGCCCAGAAGTACGCCGTGGAAAGCTGGCGCGGACGCGTCACGGGCTGGGGCGAAAAATTGCTTTCGCCCTGGCTGTGGCTGGCGCTGGCGGCTTTGGGCTCGGGCCTGCTGGTGTGGCTGCTGGTGCTGCAACGCCTGGAAGTCAGCATCGCCTACCCGATGCTCAGCCTCAATTTTGTGCTGATTACCCTGATCGCCCGCTTCGTTTTCCGCGAACACATCGACCAGCGCCACTGGCTGGGCGTTGCCCTGGTGATCGGCGGCGTGGCCTTGTTGGGGCAACATGCATGAACGCCCGTCGCGGTATCACCTTCGCCCTGGGCAGCGTGCTGCTGGTCAGCGGTGCCCAACTGGGCATGCGCTGGAGCATGAGCCGCCTGCCCTCCCCCGAGCACTGGCTGGGCGCCGACATCCCGCTCGGCCCGCTGGCCGTGGTGTTCGGTGCGATCCTCGCCTACGCCCTGTCGATGCTCTGCTGGCTCATGGCCCTGCGTGACCTGCCCCTCGGTCGCGCCTACTCGCTGCTGAGCATCAGCTATGCACTCGTGTACCTGGCCGCAGCGAGCCTGCCGCTTTTTCACGAAGATTTCAGTCTTTCTAAAAGCCTTGGAGTGGCACTGGTCATCCTTGGCGTCATCACCATCAACTCTCGACCTGTTCAAGCGCCTGAACCCAGGAATGCCCCATGAAAATCAGTGTATTTGGTAGCGGTTATGTTGGTCTGGTCCAGGCTGCCGTCCTGGCTGAAGTCGGCCATGACGTCGTGTGCATGGATATCGACGAGAAAAAAGTCGAACTGTTGAAGCAGGGTCATGTGAGCATTTTCGAACCGGGGCTGGCCAGCCTTGTGCGCGAAAGCCTGGACGCCAAACGCCTGCAGTTCACCAGCGATGAAAAATTTGCCGTGCAACACGGGCAGGTATTGTTCATCGCCGTCGGCACGCCGTCCCGCGAGGACGGTTCGGCGGACTTGCGTTACGTGTTGTCGGTGGGTGAAGCGGTGGCGCGCCACCGTGAGCAACCGGTGATTCTGGTGGAGAAATCCACGGTACCGGTGGGCACGGGGGATACGCTGCGCGAACACATCGACCAGTACCTGCTCAAGGCCGGACGCGTGTTGCAGTTCGATATCGTCTCCAACCCCGAATTTCTCAAGGAAGGCTCGGCCGTGGCCGATTGCCGCCGTCCGGACCGCATCATCATCGGCTGCGAGCGCGATGAGGTACGCGACGTGATGCGCGACTTGTACGCACCGTTCAACCGCAACCATGACCGCGTCATGTTCATGGACCTGCGCAGTGCCGAACTGACCAAGTACGCCGCCAACTGCATGCTGGCGACCAAGATCAGCTTCATCAACCAGATCGCCGAACTGGCCGAGCACCTGGGAGCCGACATCGAATCGGTACGCCTGGGGATCGGCGCCGACTCGCGGATTGGTTACCACTTCATCTACCCCGGCTGCGGCTATGGTGGCTCGTGCTTCCCCAAGGACATGCGCGCCCTGATCCACAGTGCCGAAGAGGCCCATTGCTCCAGCGACCTGCTGCAAGCGGTGGAAGCCATCAACCAACGGCAGAAACACAAGCTGTTCGAACGCATCAAGGCCTTCTACAAAGGCGATTTGCGCGGCAAGACCTTCGCCCTGTGGGGCCTGGCGTTCAAGCCCAACACCGACGACATGCGCGATGCACCGAGCCGCGTACTGCTCGAGGCCCTGTGGGCCGCTGGTGCCAGCGTTCGCGCGTTCGACCCGGAAGCGATGCAGGAAACCCAGAAGCTGTATCCCGATGAAGAGAAGCTGATGCTCATGGGCACCCCGGAATCGGTGCTGCACGGTGCCGATGCGCTGATCGTCTGCACTGAATGGCAGCAGTTCAAGGCGCCGGATTTCGACCTGATTCGCCAACGCCTCAAGGCCCCGGTGATCTTCGACGGCCGCAACCTGTACGACGCCGACCGCCTGGCGCGCAGCGGCTTCACTTACTTCCCGATGGGTCGCGGCGAATCGCGCAATTTGCCGATTCCTCATCAACAATGGCCTGCAGAGTCGGTGGTCGCTTAACCTTCATGTCCCCGAGTATTCGCCGATAGTCCCTTGTAGCCGGACTGTTGGCGATGCTGCTGTTTATCGCCGGGGTCTATCAACAGGCCCCCATCAACTTCGTGATGGACATGCACAAATCCAAGACCCTGCAAGGAACGCCCCTGAGCGCGTTGCCGCCTGTATTGAGTGGCCGGTTCGATAAAAACGAGTTCGTGCTGTTGCACCTTAAACCGTAAGCTACTGTCCTCAAGCAGGTCGCTGATCGCTATCTGAAAAAGGACATTTCCCCGCCGTGGCCACTTACTCACTCGTTATCCGAAGACTGCTAATCTGCTCGCTGACGATCGTCATCAGCCGCGCCATCACCAGCCCGATGCTCACGTTGTTTCTCAGCAACAAGCTTGGCCTCAACCAACAGGACGTTGGCCTGCTGCTGGGCATCGCGCTGTTCATCGCTACCCTGCTCGCGCTCTATGGCGGCTATATCATCGACCGCTTCGAAAAGCGCCGCCTGCTGATTCTGACCATGCTGTCCAGTGCCATCGGCCTGGTGCTGCTGACATTCGCCAAAAACCTCTACCTGACCACCACCATCCTGGTGGTGACCGAAACCGCCTCGGCGCTGTTCCTTATCGGCTCCAAGGCGATCCTCAGCGAGAACCTGCCGGTGGGCCAACGGGCCAAAGCATTTTCCCTGACCTACACCCTGACCAATATCGGTTATGCCGTCGGGCCGATGCTCGGCGTGGTGATTGCCGGTATCTATCCGGTCGCACCGTTCCTGATCGCCGCTGCCATCGCGTTTTTCAGCATCTTTTTGATGACCGGCATTGCCCGGGAGCCCGCACTGACGCCAGCAACGGGTCAGGCCCAAAGCTTCCTGAAAACACTGATGACGCTGAAAAACGACCGCACCCTGATCATTTTCACCCTCGGTTGCCTGCTCATTACCGTGGTGCACGGCCGCTTCACCTTTTACCTGTCGCAGTACCTGCTGGTCACCAGCGACGACCAGAACACCCTGAAAGTCATGGCCGCCCTGCTCGCCTGCAACGCGATCAGCGTGATCCTGCTGCAGTATCAGGTCGGGCGCTTCCTCAAACGTGAGCATTTGCGCTATTGGATCGCCGTGGGCACCGGCCTGTTCATCCTTGGAATGATCGGCTTCAGCCTGGCCGATAGCGTATTGAGCTGGTGCGTGGCCATGTTCATCTTCACCCTCGGGGAGATCATCATTTACCCGGCCGAATTCCTCTTCATCGACACCCTGGCCCCGGAAGAGCTGCGCGGCAGTTACTACGGCGCACAGAACCTGGCCGCCGTCGGGGGTGCCCTGAGTCCGATCATTTGCGGCTTCCTGTTGATGCACACACCGGCGCCGACGATGTTCTACGCCTTGAGCGTACTCGCGGCGCTGGGTGGCGCCTTGTGCTACATGAGTGGACGACGCGTGGCCTTACATCAGAATTAATGAACTGAAGCTTCATTAATATGAATTTGTCAGTAACGCTTGATCTGGGCAAACTATCGTCGTTCCTCCCCCAATAGTTGGAACACCTTCAAGGGCTTTCTGGGTATTCCCGGCAAGCCTTTTTTTTACCTCAGGTTTTTGTCTTCGGAACGGTTTTCATCATGCTCGCTCGCTGGTTGCCCGCCGCTATCAATACTCGCCCCACGGAATGGAGCCGTGCCGCCATCGGCATGGCCTTCGGCACACTGTTCAGTGTCTGGCTGTGCAGCCTGGTGTTTGGCATCGAAGTGGCCCAGCATTTGATCGGTCCGCTGGGCGCCTCCGCGGTACTGCTGTTTGCCGTGTCCTCCGGAGCGCTGGCGCAACCCTGGTCGATTGTCGGTGGCTACCTGTGCGCCGGGGTGATGGCGCTGCTGGTGGCCCATGTGCTGGGCCGCACGCTGGGCAGCGCGTGCCTGGCGGCGGGCATGGCGGTGATTCTGATGTGCTGGCTGCGTTGCCTGCATCCCCCGGCCGGCGCGGTCGCGGCGACCATGGTGCTGGCTGACCCCGCAACGATTGCCCTGGACTGGATGGCGCTGGGACCGGTGATGCTCAGCGCCTTTGCCATGCTGGCCTGCGCCCTGGCCTATAACAACCTGACGCGCATCCGCTACCCCAAGCGCCCCAGCGAGCCGGTGCCCATGGTGCCTGCCGATCACCCGCCCATCGACAGCCAGGCGATCACCGCCGAAGACTTGAAGCGGGCCCTGGCCGATATGGAAGCCTTTATAGATGTCACCCCGGAAGATCTGGAGCAGTTGATTCACACCAGTGAGCTGCATGCCAAGCGGCGCAGCATTGGTGAAGTCCTGAGCCGTACCAGCGCCTGACATCACGAACTGCTTTGCTTTTGTGGGAGCAAGGCTTGCCCGCGATGGCGATTTAAAGTACGCCATCGCGGGCAAGCCTTGCTCCCACAAAGCAAGAGCAAAAGCGAATGCATTTGCAAAAATGCAGACAGCACCTGCACATATCCCCGTTGTACATCACAAATTTGCACTGTTACGATCCTGCAACGCTCGCGCGCGAGCTTCTGAATAAAGAACAATAAAAGCAGGGAGTTAGTGATGACTGCTCAGGTTACATCGAAGCCAGGCCGGCCCATGGATGCCCCGCAAGATGACGTGCTGGCCGAAGTCCGCAACCATATCGGTCACCTGACCCTCAACCGCCCCAGCGGCCTCAATGCCCTTACATTGGACATGGTTCGCCAGCTGCACCGCCAGCTCGACGCCTGGGCGCAGGATCCACAGGTCCATGCCGTGGTCTTGCGCGGCGCCGGCGAAAAAGCCTTTTGTGCCGGCGGCGACATTCGTTCGCTGCACGACAGCTTCAAAAGCGGCGACACCCTGCACGTCGATTTCTTCGTCGAGGAATACGCCCTCGACATCGCCATTCACCACTACCGCAAACCCGTACTGGCCCTGATGGACGGCTTCGTCCTCGGCGGTGGCATGGGCCTGGTGCAAGGTGCCGACTTGCGGGTAGTCACCGAACGTAGCCGGCTGGCGATGCCGGAAGTCGGTATCGGTTATTTCCCGGATGTCGGCGGCAGTTACTTCCTGCCGCGGGTGCCGGGCGAGCTGGGGATCTATCTTGGGGTCAGTGGCGTGCAGATCCGTGCGGCTGATGCCCTGTATTGCGGCCTGGCCGACTGGTACCTGGACAGCAGCAAGCTGGCGACGCTCGACGAAAAACTCGACCGTCTGCAATGGCGCGACACACCGCTCAAGGACCTTCAGGGCGTGCTGGCGAAACTCGCCGTGCAGCAACTGCCCGATGCGCCGCTAGAGACACTGCGCCCGGCCATCGACCACTTCTTCGCCTTGCCCGATGTGCCGAGTATTGTTGAACAACTGCGCGAAGTGACGGTTGCCGACAGCCATGAATGGGCCTTGAACACCGCCGACCTGCTGGCCACCCGCTCCCCCGTGGCCATGGCAGTCACCCTGGAAATGCTCCGTCGCGGCCGCCAACTGAGCCTGGAGCAATGCTTCGCCCTTGAGCTGCACCTGGACCGCCAGTGGTTCGAGCGCGGCGACCTGATCGAAGGCGTGCGCGCCTTGCTGATCGACAAAGACAAGAACCCGCGCTGGAACCCGCCGACCCTGCAGGCGCTGGACGCCGCACAAGTGGCGAGTTTCTTCAGCGGGTTTGACCAGAGCGGGAACTGAGCCATGCACGACATCGAACTGAGCGAAGAACAAATCATGATCCGCGACATGGCCCGGGATTTCGCCCGTGGCGAGATAGCGCCCCACGCCCAGGCCTGGGAAAAAGCCGGCTGGATCGACGACGCCCTGGTGGCAAAGATGGGTGAGCTGGGTCTGTTGGGCATGGTGGTCCCCGAGGAATGGGGCGGCACCTATGTCGACTACGTCGCCTATGCCCTGGCGGTGGAAGAGATTTCCGCCGGCGACGGAGCCACCGGCGCGTTCATGAGCATCCACAACTCCGTGGGCTGCGGCCCGGTGCTCAACTACGGCAGCGAAGAACAGAAACAGACCTGGCTGGCGGACCTGGCCAGTGGCCAGACCATTGGCTGCTTCTGCCTGACCGAACCCCAGGCCGGTTCCGAAGCGCACAACCTGCGCACCCGCGCCGAACTGCGTGACGGCCAATGGGTGATCAACGGCGCCAAGCAATTCGTCAGCAACGGCAAACGGGCGAAACTGGCCATCGTGTTTGCAGTGACCGACCCGGACCTGGGCAAGCGCGGCATCTCGGCGTTCCTGGTGCCCACCGACACCCAAGGCTTCATCGTCGACCGCACCGAGCACAAAATGGGCATCCGCGCCTCGGACACCTGCGCCGTCACCCTGAACAACTGCACCATCCCTGAAGCCAATCTGCTGGGTGAGCGCGGCAAGGGCCTGGCCATCGCTTTGTCCAACCTCGAAGGCGGTCGTATCGGCATTGCCGCCCAGGCACTGGGCATTGCCCGCGCGGCGTTCGAAGCGGCACTGGCCTACTCCCGCGACCGCGTGCAGTTCGCCAAGCCGATCATCGAACACCAGAGCATCGCCAACCTGCTGGCGGACATGCACATGCAGATCAACGCCGCACGGCTGATGATCCTCCACGCCGCGCGCCTGCGCAGCGCCGGCAAACCCTGCCTCTCGGAAGCGTCCCAGGCCAAGCTGTTTGCCTCGGAAATGGCGGAAAAGGTCTGCTCGTCAGCAATTCAGATTCATGGCGGCTACGGATATCTGGAAGATTATCCGGTCGAGAAGTACTACCGGGATGCGCGGATCACCCAGATCTATGAAGGGTCGAGCGAGATACAGCGGATGGTGATCGCCCGAGAACTGAAAAACTACTTGGTGTGACCACCTGTAGGAGCGAGCCTGCTCGCGATGGACGTCAACGATAACGCGCCCCGTCTGAATGAACGCGTTGCCCGGACGTTTTTCGCGAGCAGGCTCGCTCCTACAATGAATCTCATGAGCTGCAGAGATCCACTGTGGGAGCGGGCTTGCCCGCGATGGCGTCGGTACAGACGCCGATTGAATCAATCCTGCCCGCTACGCTTCACCGCCCTCACCCCCAACGCCGCCAGATCACTCTCTCCTTCCCCCAACGCCACCGCATCCAGCAGGTTATCGCGCAGCACGCTGGCAAACGGCAGCGGCACATGATTCGGTTCGCCCGCCCTCAATGCCAATCCCACATCCTTCAGCCCCAGTCGCAAAGTGAACCCCGCCCCTTCGGTTTCTCGCCGGGCGATCTTCGGCCCATAGACCTTGTAGGCCGGCGCCGCGAACAGGGTGCTGGTGATGAAATCGACAAAATCGCTGTTGGCCACGCCATAACTTTGGGTCAACGCCATCGCTTCGCCCGTGGCTTCGATGGCGCTGATCAGCATCATGTTGGTGGCGATTTTCAGGATGCTCGCATTGACCGGATCTTCGCCCATCGGCCAGGTTTTCTGTCCCAGCACGTCAAGCAACGGTTGCACCCTGGCAATGGCCGCTTGCGGTCCGGCGACAGCGATGTTGAGCATGCCGGATTCAGCCAGGTCATTGCGCCCGAACACCGGCGCGGCAATCAACTCCACCCCGGCGCTGGCGTGCAGTTGCGCCATTTCACGAACAAAGGCCACCGACAGCGTCGCCATGCTCAGGTGAATCAATCCCGGCTGGCTCGACGCCAGGGCGCCGCTGTCGATGAGAATGCTGCGGCTCACGGCGTCGTCGGCGAGCATGCTGATCACCACGTCGGCATCGAACGCCTCGCGAGGATGGCTCGCGGCAACGGCGCCCTGCTTCACCAGCGCCTCGACCGCGGCCGGACTGCGGTTCCACACCCGCACCTGATGCCCGGCCTTGAGGAGATTGGCGGCCATGCCCTTGCCCATGGAACCCAGCCCGATAAACCCTATGCGCATGACGATCCTCCGCAAATCTCAATACTCCTTCGGTTGATCCACCGTAATCGCGAGCAGGCTCGCTCCCACAGTGGATCTCCGGTGCTCATGAGATTCATTGTGGGAGCGAGCCTGCTCGCGATGAAAATCACACGGTGCCGGATCAGCCCTCCGGGCTCAACATCAACACCGCCAGCGGCGGCAGGTTCAGCACCAGCGACAAGGCCTGGCCATGACTCGGCGACGCTTCGGCATCCGCCCCGCCGCTGTTGCCATAGTTGGAGCCGGCATAGGTCGCCGAATCGCTGTTGAACAGCTCTTTCCAACGCCCGGCGAACGGCACGCCGACGCGATAGGCCTCACGCGGCACCGGGGTGAAGTTGGCCACCACCAGCACCGGCTTGCCCTCCTTGCTCCAGCGCAGCCAGGCATAGACGCTGTTGATCGCATCGTCACCGATCAGCCACTGGAAGCCTTGTGGCACATCGTCCTGCTCATGCAGCGCCGGTTCATCGCGATACAGACGGTTAAGGTCACTCACCAGTTTCTGCACGCCCTTGTGTTCCGAGTACTGCAACAAGTACCAGTCCAGTTGCTGGTCGTGATTCCACTCGCGCCACTGGCCGAACTCGCAGCCCATGAACAGCAGCTTCTTGCCCGGATGGGTCCACATGAAACTCAGGTAGGCCCGCAGGTTGGCGAATTTCTGCCAGCGATCGCCCGGCATCTTGTCGATCAGCGAATGCTTGCCGTGGACCACTTCGTCATGGGAGATCGGCAGGATGAAGCGCTCGGACCACGCATACACGAGTCCGAAACTCAGCTCGTTGTGGTGATGGGCGCGGTACACCGGATCCTGCTGGATGTAATGCAGCGAATCGTGCATCCAGCCCATGTTCCATTTGTAGGCGAAACCCAGGCCGCCCTGTTGCGTACTCTGGCTGACCCCCGGCCAGGCGGTGGATTCCTCGGCGATCACCAGGGCGCCCGGTGCTTCCAGCGCCACCACGTCGTTCAGATGCCGCAGGAAATCGATGGCCTCCAGGTTCTCCCGGCCGCCGTGGCGGTTGGGCACCCATTCGCCGGCCTTGCGCGAGTAGTCGCGGTACAACATCGACGCCACCGCATCGACCCGCAAGCCGTCGACGTGGAAATGCTTCAACCAGTGCAGCGCCGACGCCAGCATGTAGCCGTGGACCTCGGTGCGCCCCAGGTTGTAGATCAGCGTGTCCCAGTCCTGATGGAAGCCTTCCAGCGGATTGCCATATTCGTACAGCGCGGTGCCGTCGAAATTGGCCAGGCCGTGGGTATCGGTGGGGAAATGCGCCGGCACCCAATCAAGGATCACGCCGATTTCAGCCTGGTGGCAGGCGTTGACGAAGGCGGCGAATTCATCGCCGCTGCCGTAGCGGGCGCTGGTGGCGAACTGCGATAGCAACTGATAACCCCACGAACCACCAAACGGGTGCTCCATGATCGGCATCAATTCGATATGGGTGAAGCCCAGTTCCTTGACGTAGGGAATCAAGCGCTCGGCCAGTTCCGGCCATGTGTATTGGCGCGACACCTCACCCAGATCATCCAGCTCGCATTGCCAGGAGCCGGCGTGCAACTCGTAAATCGACAGCGGCGCAGTGTGATGCTGGCGCTCGCCTCGGGACTGCATCCAGTCCTGATCCTGCCAATCGACCTTCAACGGTGACGCCACTTTCGACGCCGTGTCCGGCGGCAGGCTGGTGGCCAGCGCCATGGGGTCGGCCTTCAGCGGCAAAATGCCTTCCTTGCCGAGGATTTCGTATTTATACGCTTCACCCGCTTGCAGGCGCGGGATGAACACTTCCCAGACACCGGTCGGGTAACGCACGCGCATGGGATGGCGACGCCCGTCCCAATTGTTGAAATCACCGACCACTGACACCCGACGGGCATTCGGCGCCCACACGGCGAAGCGCACGCCATCGACGCCGTCGACGGTTTTCAGCTGCGCCCCCAGGGCACTGCTCAAGTCCCGGTGATTGCCTTCGGCGAACAGGTACAGGTCCATTTCGCCGAGCAGCGGGCCAAAGCTGTAGGGATCTTCCGTGACCTGCTCGCCACCGGCCCAGCGAGTCCGCAGAAGATAGGGTTGCGCACGCTCGAAATGCCCGACGAACAATCCCGGGGTCTGCGTGCTTTGCAAATCGCCCAGTACCTCCTGGGAGTCCCTGGCCAGCACCCGCACGCTTAACGCGTCCGGCAGATACGCCCGGATGTATTGCCCGCCGGCCCCGTCGCCGTGTGGACCGAGAATTGAAAAAGGGTCGTGGTGTTCCGCGCGCACCAGTGCATCGATATCCGGCGCCCTGGGCAGCAGGGCTTCACTGTGATGTTGACCCTGTTCCTTGTTCGAGAAACTCATGACTACTCTCCACCAAGATCGGAAAAGGGTTTCAGCCCACTCAATAATCCATATAAACCGTGCAACGGCACAGGCAGCCAGGTGGGGCGATTTTCCGCCTCGTAGGCCACTTCGTATGCCGCCTTCTCCAGACCGAACAACGCCAGCGCGGCGTCCTCGCCTTCCGGATCTTGCCACGCATGGCCAAGCGTAGCTGCCGCCAGCCGATAAGCGTCGACAAAAGCCTCTTTTGCTTCCCTCAGGTAACGCTCGGCCACCCGTTGCCGGGCCGCCTGTGCTTCATCGGTGTTGTCGACGTTGTGTACGTTGATGGTCATCGCCGCCGCATAATCGAAGGAACGCAGCACGCCGCTGACATCCTTGTACGGGCTGTGCTTGCCCCGACGTTCATGCAGCGGTCGTGCCGGTTCACCTTCGAAGTCGATCAGGTAGGCATCGCCCTTGATCACCAGCACCTGGCCCAGGTGCAGATCGCCGTGCACGCGAATGCGCAAGCCGCCCGCCGTCTGTTTGCCCAGCGCCTGTACGTGGTTGAGGATGACTTTTTTGTTGTCCAGTAAATGGCTGACCAGGGCTTTGTCCGTCGGGTTCAGTTCGTCTTGATGCTGCTTGAGCAGGCTCAACGCATGCTCGACTTGCGCGGCGACATCCCTGGCCGAAGCCAGCGCATCCTTCTGCGTGGTGACCTCGGGGTCGAAATCCGCGTTGTTGCTCGGCGCCGCCAGCACCTGATGCATTTCCCCCAGGCGCTGCCCCAGCATGCCGGCAAAATCTTTCAATTCGCCGAGCGCGTTGTAATGCTGTTCCTGCTCGGACATGGCATCCGCCAGCTCATCGCGCAGCGCCCGTTCGAGGTTGTTCTGCGTCCACTCCCAGGCATCGCCCTGATTGCTCAGGTAGCCCTGGGCGATCATCAGCAGATTGTCTTCGCCCTTGGCATCGCGGCGCACCACGGAACCGAGCAAAGGCGAAATGTGGTGGAAGCCGGCGCTGGTGAGGTACGCGCTCATTTCCAGTTCCGGGTGGACACCCGACGCCACCTTGCGGATCAGCTTGAGCACCAGGCTGTTGCCGACCACCACCGAGCTGTTGGATTGCTCGGCGGACAGGTAGCGCACTTCAGACTCGGCGCTCAGGCCAAGTTTGGCCAGTTCAACGGTCGGTTCGAAACGGATCTCGCCGCCGTCAGTAGCCAGCACGGTGTTGTCCTGAATGCTCTGCAGTACGGCGCGGATGTAGCTTTCGAGGCTGAACGCGTCGGTGATCAAACCCACTTGCGGCCCCCGGCGCACCCGCGACAGCGCCAGTTGTTGCGGCAAGGCGGCGCCGACCTGATCTTCGGCAATGAAGCCGAATGGCAGTTGATAGCGGCTGGTCTGGCCGGCACTGGTGACTTCGATTTCGCTCAGCAGCACCGGATGCTGGGCATCGCCAAAGCGCACGCCATAGGCCAGGTTGACCTGCTCGATGGCCGCATCCTTGCCGGCGAACCAGCGGCGGTTCTGCAGCCAGCTGGGCAGGATGTCCCGCTCCAATGTGGTGCGTGCCGGCGCTTCCAGCAATTCTTCCATGCGTTTTTTCAGCACCAGCGTGGTGAAGTCCGGCAGGCTCTGCGCCGGTTCCACGTGCCAGCTCGGCATCTGGTTCTCCGCCGCCAGGCCGAACCAATAGAAGCCGTAAGGCGCCAGGGTCAGGAGAAAACTCAGTTGGCCGATCGGCGGGAACGCATTACCGCCGAGCATCTCCACCGGCACCATGCCGACGTAGGCCGACAGGTCCAGCTCCACTGCCTGCGCACTGCGTGAAACGTTGGCCACGCAGAGAATGATTTCGTGTTTGCCATCGGCACCGGTGAATTCTCGGGTATAGGCCAGCACCCGGCGGTTGCTCGGCGAGAGCATTTTCAGGGTGCCACGGCCGAACGCCTTGGATTGCTTGCGCACCGCGAGCATGCGCCGCGTCCAGTTGAGCAGCGAATGCGGGTCGCCGGCCTGGGTCTCGACGTTGACCGACAGGTAGCCGTATTGCGGGTCCATGATCGGCGGCAGCACCAGGCTGGCCGGGTCGGCGCGGGAGAAGCCGCCGTTGCGGTCGATCGACCATTGCATGGGGGTGCGCACGCCGTCGCGGTCGCCCAGATAGATGTTGTCGCCCATGCCGATTTCATCGCCGTAGTACAGGGTCGGCGTGCCGGGCATCGACAGCAACAGGCTGTTGAGCAACTCCACTCGGCGCCGGTCACGCTCCATCAACGGCGCCAGACGCCGGCGAATGCCCAGGTTGATCCGTGCTCGACGGTCGGCGGCGTAGTAATTCCACAGGTAGTCGCGCTCGCGGTCGGTGACCATCTCCAGGGTCAATTCATCGTGGTTGCGCAGGAAGATCGCCCACTGGCAGTTGGCCGGGATCTCAGGGGTCTGGCGCAAGATGTCGGTGATCGGAAAGCGATCTTCCTGGGCCAGTGCCATGTACATGCGCGGCATCAGCGGGAAGTGGAAGGCCATGTGGCACTCGTCGCCGTTGAGGCCGTTTTTGTCCGTGTCACCGAAATACAGCTGCGTGTCTTCCGGCCATTGATTGGCCTCGGCCAGCAGCATGCGGTCCGGGTAGTTGGCGTCGATCTCGGCGCGGATCTGCTTGAGGACGTCGTGGGTCTCCGGCAGGTTTTCGTTGTTGGTGCCGTCGCGCTCGATCAGGTACGGGATCGCGTCCAGGCGCAGGCCGTCGATGCCCATGTCGAGCCAGTAGCGCATCACCGACAGCACGGCTTTCATGACCTGCGGGTTGTCGAAATTCAGGTCCGGCTGATGGGAATAGAAGCGGTGCCAGAAGTACTGGCCGGCCACCGGGTCCCAGGTCCAGTTGGACTTCTCGGTATCGAGAAAGATGATCCGGGTGCCGTCGTATTTTTGATCGTCATCGGACCACACGTAGAAATCCCGCGCCGCCGAGCCCTTCTTCGCCTTGCGTGCGCGCTGAAACCACGGGTGCTGATCGGAGGTGTGATTGATGACTAGCTCGGTGATCACCCGCAAGCCGCGCTTGTGTGCCTCGGCAATGAAGCGCCGGGCATCGGCCATGGTCCCGTAGTCGCTGTGCACGCCGCGATATTCGGCGATGTCGTAACCATCGTCGCGACGTGGCGAGGGGTAGAACGGCAGGAGCCAGATGGTGTTGACGCCGAGGTCGGCGATGTAGTCGAGTTTGGCGATCAGGCCTGGAAAGTCGCCAATACCGTCGTTATTGGAGTCGAAATAGGATTTGACGTGAACTTGATAGATCACCGCGTCCTTGTACCAGAGCGGGTCCTTGATGAACGTGGCTGCCTTGGGTTTCTTCGCCATGTGAAACTCCTGTTGAATTCGATGATGCCACTGCTCCCTGTGGGAGCGAGCCTGCTCGCGAAAAGGGAGTGTCAGTCACCGGTGATGCTGACTGTCCTGCCGCCATCGCGAGCAGGCTCGCTCCCACAGGGGAACTGCGGTCAGGCGGTAATCCGCCAGATCCCGAACGGCTGATACGCAGGGTCAATGCGCATGAACTGGTACTTGCCGTGCCAGGTCCAGCGATGGCCGTTCATCAGGTCTTCGCCTTGGGTGCTGGCATCATCGGGCAGGCCCATTTCCCACAGCGGCAGTTCGAAATTCGCCTCCTGCGGGTGATGCGGGTCGAGGCTCACCGCCACCAGAATGAAATTGCTGCCGTCGGCTGTGCGCTTGCCGAAGTACAGGATGTTGTCGTTCCAGCAGTTGTAGATTTTCAAACCCAGGTGCGTGTGCAGCGCCGGGTTTTGCCGACGAATGCGGTTGAGCTGGGCGATCTCGGCAATGATGTTGCCCGGCGCCGTGAAATCCCGTGGGCGGATCTCGTATTTCTCGGAATCGAGGTATTCCTCCTTGCCCGGCACCGGTGCCGACTCGCAGAGCTCGAAGCCCGAATACATGCCCCACAGGCCCGAGCCCATGGTCGCCAGCGCCGCGCGAATGAGAAAACCCGGACGACCGGAGTCATGCAGGAACCCCGGATTGATGTCCGGCGTGTTGACGAAGAAATTCGGCCGGTAGCACTCACGTAGCGGCGATTCATTCAACTCGGTGAAATAGCTCGCCAGTTCCTGCTTGGTGTTGCGCCAGGTGAAATAGGTGTAGCTCTGGGAATAACCGACCTTGCCCAGGCGCGCCATCATCGCCGGCGTGGTGAAGGCCTCGGCGAGAAAGATCACATCGGGATACAGCGCCCGGACATCGGCGATCAGCCATTGCCAGAACGGCAATGGTTTGGTGTGCGGGTTGTCGACGCGAAACAGCTTCACGCCCTCCAGCACCCAGCCGACGACGATATCGCGCAATTCGACCCATAGGCTGGGTATCGCCTCGACCGCATAGAAGTCGACGTTGACGATGTCCTGGTATTTTTTCGGCGGGTTTTCCGCGTATTTGATCGTGCCGTCCGGCCGCCAGTTGAACCAGCCCGGATGCTGCTTGAGCCACGGATGGTCCTGGGAGCACTGGATGGCGAAGTCGAGGGCGATTTCCAGGCCGTGATCGCGGGCCGCAGCCACCAGCCGGCGAAAATCGTCGCGGCTGCCCAGTTGCGGGTGAATCGCTTCGTGCCCGCCTTCCGCGCTGCCGATGGCATAAGGGCTGCCCGGATCATCGGGCCCGGCGGTCAGGGAGTTGTTCGGGCCCTTGCGGAAGCTGCGGCCGATCGGATGGATCGGCGGGAAGTACAGCACATCGAATCCCATGTCCTGAATCATCGCCAGCCGCGAATGCACATCGTTGAAAGTGCCGTGCCGCGCCGGATCGTCGGTGATCGAACGGGGGAACAACTCATACCAGCTGGCGAATTGCGCGAGTTCGCGTTCGACATCCACCGGGTATTCGGGGCTGAGACTCAAAAAGGCGCGGTGATCGGCCTGGGCCATCAACTGGGCGCTACGTTGGTGCAAAAAAAGCGCGACCTGCTCGGCTTCCAATAACCCGACCAACTCATGGTGCAACGCCGCCAATTGCTCGCTCAGTGGCCCTTCGGCCCGTTCGGCGGCCTGTTGCACCTGCAGACGGCCTTCCTGCAACTCCAGGCTGACGGGAACGGCGGCACTGTGCTTTTTCTGCAGTTCGTAGCAAAAGCTGGCGAACTGATCGATCCAGGCTTCGATGCAGAACACATGGCGGCCCTGTTCGCGCACGCGAAATCGGCCGAGCCAGCCATTGTTGCCCTGATCCGCCATGACCTCGCTGTGCCACACCTCCTCGCCTTCGGCCCGCCAGCGGATCCGCACCGCCAGCTTGTCGTGGCCGTCGGCAAACACCTTGGCCGAGACCACCACCTCCTCGCCCACCACCGCCTTGACCGCAAACTGCCCGCCCTCCAGGGTCGGCATGGTGCTTTCGATCACGATACGTGGCAACAACAAGGCCTGAGACAGGGGGATATGCGGGTTGTAGCTCAGTTCCGTCGGTTTCTCAGCAGTCATCGAGCATCACTCCTTCACGCCCCATGGACGCTCTTGTGTCTGGGTTTAATCCACATCGGTCGTCCCTCGCCGAATGAACTCACTTAGGTTCCGAGCGACGGCTGCCGGCAAAAGTTCATCGGCAATTGGCCGGAATCAAATCCAGCGCGCAGTGGTCAATCCACTTAAGCACGACTCACGCCATGTGCCACTGGAGGCTTGAACAATGAATAATCCTTTTCCAGCCGAAACCCCGGATCCGAACATCGACAATCCGGTGATCCCGCCCAGCGATCCGCAACCAGTGCCTGAAGAAGACCCGCCTGGCACCAACCCGCCGCCGAGGGAAGAACCGCCGGCGACCATGCCGCCAGTGATTGTCTCGCCCTGACACCGTGCCGCAACTGTGTGAAGAATCAATGTAGGAGCGAGCCTGCTCGCGATGGACGTCAACGATAACGCGCCCTTTCTGAATGACCGCGTTGCCTGGGCGTCCATCGCGAGCAGGCTCGCTCCTACAGGGGATCGTGGTCCTTTTCGAGCAGTTTTACGATTCGGGGCATCACGCTGAAGATCGCCAGCGCGAGGAAGGTACTGAACACTGCCGTCGCCTCCCGGCCCAATCCGGCGGATACGCCAATGGCGGCGGTCATCCATAACCCGGCGGCGGTGGTCAGGCCCTTGACGTGGCCTTCGTCGCCGTCCTGGTTCTTCAGGATGGTCCCGGCGCCGAGGAAGCCGATCCCGGCAATCACCCCTTGCACCACGCGGCTCATGGCATCGGCCTGTGAGCCGGACATCTGCGGCACCAGCACGAACAGCGCCGCACCGAGGGCCACCAGCATGTGGGTACGCACACCGGCGGCCTTGCCCTTGTGCTCGCGTTCGAACCCGAGAATCCCGCCCAGCACCGCGGCGATCAGCAGGCGCACGGTGATCCGCGTCAACTGCGAGGCGTCGCCGATGTCGGCGAATTCCGCTTGCAGGGTCACCCAGACTTCATGCCACCAGGCGTCCATGGGGCTGTCCTTTTGGAGGGGTCATGGTGGATGGACCGCGCCGACCATTAATCGGTTGCACAGAACGATGGCCGGCAGCCGGGCCCTAACGAGTAACCCGTCAGAAAAAAGGATCACCTCATGACCGTGCGAATCGAGAACCAGACTTGCTTCTTTACCACCGAAACTGGCGAGGAAATTCGCCTGGCCCCCGACGTGACCATCGTGACGGACGGCGCCAAGGCCATGTCGGCGGTGGACATCAATGGCCAGCGCATCTACATCACGGAGGCTGAGGCCGACGCCTTGACCGTCGCAGGCGCCGTCGATGGCCGACGGCATCTGAAGGCCACCAGCGGTGATTCGGTGATTTGACTGATCTGTATCAATCTCGCTCGCCAGCGCCTGAATAAGGCGCCGGCGCCCCGCTCCATCAGGTGCTTCAACTTGTCGCAGGTCGTACTGAAACAGCCATCTGATACGGTTTTTAAACAGATACCTGAGTCTGTTATGCAAACAGATCGCCGCGCATAGTGCTCATGCCTGATGGAGGCTGATGAGCGATAGACCATGAGCGAGCTAATCCCCGTCCGAACCGTAGAAAGCAAAACACCCGTCAAGATTCACGAACCTTCACGCCCGAAGATGAAGGTCAAGACCAGCGACAACCTGATCCACACCCGCAGCTTCACCGGCCTGTTCCGCTCCCTGCGCATCAGTGGCGCGGGGGCTCTGTTCCTGCTGTTTTTCGGCACGGTCTGGTTGAACTGGGGCGGTCGCCAGGCGGTGCTCTGGGACCTGTCCGAGAGCAAATTCCACATCTTTGGCGCAACGTTCTGGCCGCAGGATTTCATTCTGCTTTCGGCGCTGCTGATCATTGCCGCGTTCGGTCTGTTCGCGATCACCGTGTTCGCAGGCCGGGTCTGGTGCGGCTACACCTGCCCGCAGAGTTCCTGGACCTGGATCTTCATGTGGTGCGAGAAGATCACCGAGGGCGAGCGCAACCAACGGATCAAGCTGCAAGCCGCGCCCTGGGGCCTGAACAAGTTGATGCGCCGCTCGGCCAAGCACACTCTGTGGCTGGCGATCAGCCTGCTGACCGGCCTGACCTTCGTCGGCTACTTCACCCCGATCCGGCCCCTGGCCGAAGAACTGCTGACCCTGCAAATGAGCGGCATCAGCCTGTTCTGGGTGCTGTTTTTCACCGGTGCCACCTACATCAATGCCGGCTGGCTGCGCGAAGCGGTGTGCATGCACATGTGCCCCTATGCACGCTTCCAGAGCGTGATGTTCGACAAGGACACTCTGACCATTTCCTACGACGCGGCGCGCGGCGAAAACCGTGGACCGCGCAAGCGCGAGGTCAAGCCGGCCGAGATCGGACTGGGCGATTGCATCGATTGCCAGGTCTGCGTGCAGGTCTGCCCCACCGGCATCGATATCCGCGACGGCTTGCAGATGGAATGCATCGGCTGCGCGGCGTGCATCGACGCCTGTGATTCGATCATGGACAAGATGGGCTACGAACGCGGCTTGATCAGCTATACCTCGGAACGTCAGTTGCTGGGCGGCAAGACGCGTCTGTTGCGGCCCCGGCTGGTCGGCTACACCGCCGTATTGCTGGTGATGATCGCAGCGCTGGTGGTGGCGTTGATCGAGCGGCCGATGGTGTCACTGGACGTCAGCAAGGACCGGGGCCTGTTCCGCGAGAACAGCCTGGGGCAGATCGAGAACATCTACAGCCTCAAGGTCATCAACAAGACCCAGCAGCGCCAGGATTACCGCCTGAGCCTGGTGGACGGCGACGGTTTCCAGTTGCAGGGCAAGACCGACCTGAGCCTGGCGCCCGGGGAGATCGTCGATGTGCCGGTGTCGGTGGCGATGACCACGGAACGGGCGCGCAGCAGTTCCCAGGGCATCGCGTTCAAGGTCGTCGACAGCGATGATCCGGGGGTCAACAGCGTGGCCAAGAGCCGGTTTGTTGCGCCGATGAATCGTTGAGCCATTAAGATGGCGAGCGCTTCGCGCTCAATCGCGGGCAAGCCTTGCTCCTACAGTACGGAGGTGTCTGTAGGAGCAAGGCTTGCCCGCGATGAAGCCACCTGGTTCCTCCTGAATAAATACAACTTGGGCACTCGATGAAACGCTACGAAAAATTCGCCGACGACATCGCTGAACTGATCCGCTCCGGCGTCCTCGGCCCCGGCCAGCGGGTACCGTCGGTGCGCTATGCCAGCCAGACATACGGGGTCAGCCCGTCCACGGTGTTCCAGGCCTATTACCTGCTCGAACGCCGCGGCCTGATCCGCGCCCGGCCGCGCTCCGGCTATTTCGTCAACGCCCACGCGCCAAGGCCGTTTTCCGAGCCGGTGATCAGCAGTCAGGTCAACGAATCCACCGAAGTCGACGTCAGCGAACTGGTGTTCTCGGTACTCGACTCGATCAAGGACCCGAACACCGTGCCTTTCGGCTCGGCCTTCCCCAGCCCGACGCTGTTTCCCCTGCAACGCCTGTCGCGCTCGCTGGCCAGCGCCAGTCGCGAGATGGACCCACGCATGGTGGTGACCGACATGTCTCCGGGCAACCCGCAACTGCGGCGGCAAATTGCCCTGCGCTACATGGTCGGTGGGCTGATGCTGCCGATGGAGGAACTGCTGATCACCAACGGCGCCCTGGAAGCGCTGAACCTGTGCCTGCAAGCCGTGACCCAACCCGGCGACCTGGTGGCCATCGAAGCCCCGGCGTTCTACGCCTGCCTGCAAATTCTCGAGCGGCTGAAACTCAAGGCCGTGGAAATCCCGGTTCACCCGCGCGACGGCATCGACCTCGGGGTGCTGGCGCAAACCCTGGAGCGCCACCCGATCAAGGCCTGCTGGTGCATGACCAGCTTCCAGAACCCCATGGGCTCGACCATGCCCGAGGCCAAGAAGCAGGAGCTTGTCGAACTGTTGCGTGAGCATCAGGTGCCGCTGATCGAGGATGACGTCTACGCCGAGCTGTATTACGGACAACAGGCACCCAAGCCGGCCAAGGCGTTCGATACCGAAGGGCTGGTGATGCATTGCGGTTCCTTCGCCAAGAGCCTCGCCCCTGGCTATCGCGTCGGCTGGGTGGCCGCCGGGCGCTATGCGCAGAAAATCGAGCGCCTGAAACTGATGACTTCGCTCTGCGCATCCATGCCGGCCCAGGCCGCCATCGCCGACTACCTGCAACATGGCGGCTACGACCGGCATCTGCGCAAATTGCGTTACGCCCTGGAGGAGCAGCAGAGCGCGATGCTGGCCGCCATTGCCCGTTATTTCCCGGCAGAGACCCGAGTCAGCCAACCGGCTGGCGGCTACTTCCTGTGGCTGGAACTACCGGCGCAGATGGATTCGTTGAAGTTGTTCCAGATGGCGCTGGCCCAGGGCATCAGCATTGCGCCGGGGCCGATTTTTTCGCCGGCCCAGCGCTTCAGGAATTGCATCCGTTTGAACTATGGCAGCCCATGGAATGACGCGGCGGAAAAGGCCATGGAGACGTTGGGGCGAATTGTGCGGTCGTTCTGATGATTTGATGTTGATTGGACTACCGCATTCGCGAGCAGGCTCGCTCCCACAGAGGTACCCAGTCAACTGTGGGAGCGAGCCTGCTCGCGAAGAGGCCATTACTGGCGATGCAAATCTCAGGAACTAACGTCCACCCCCGAGATCGACAAAAGTCCCCGTCGCATACGAGGCCTTGTCCGACAACAACCACACAATCGCTTCCGCCACTTCATCCGGGCGCCCGCCACGGGCCATGGGGATTGCCGACTCCAGCTTGCTGACCCGATCCGGATCACCGCTCAAGGCATGGAAATCGGTGTAGATGTAGCCCGGTCGCACCGCATTGACGCGAATCCCCTCGCCCGCCACTTCCTTGGACAGGCCGATGGTGAAGGTGTCGAGCGCGCCTTTTGACGCCGCGTAGTCGACGTACTCATTGGGCGAACCCAGGCGCGCGGCGACCGAAGACACGTTGACGATGCTGCCACCTTGCCCGCCGTGCTTGGGCGACATGCGCAGGATTGCATGCTTGGCGCACAGTACCGGCGCCAGCACATTGGTCTTGAGGATTCTGAGGATGCGGAACTCAGACATTTCATCGACCCGGGACTTGTGGCCCACGGTGCCGGCGTTATTGACCAGTGCGGTGACTCGACCCAGCTCGGCGTCCACCCGGTTGAATAGGGCAATCACTTCGTCTTCGATGCTGACATCGGCGCGCACCGCGATGGCTTGCGCACCCAGGGCACGGACTTGCTCAAGTACTTTTTGCGCGGCTTCTTCGTCGGCCTGGTAATTGATGCAGATCCGGTAGCCTTGTTCGGCCGCCAACAGGGCTGTGGCGGCGCCAATGCCGCGACTGCCGCCAGTGATCACGATGACTTTATCCATGCAAGCTTTTCCCCGTTTCAAAGCGTAAGCGGTCGGGGCCAAGAATAACCGGGGTTTTTGGTTTTTGCATGAACCGGGTGGTGTTTATGCCGACGCCATCCCTGTAGGAGCGAGCCTGCTCGCGATGCAGGCTCAGACACCGCGGGCATCCAGACAGCCCGCTTTATCGTTATCGACCATCGCGAGCGTGCTCGCTCCTACAGTGCGGAATGTGGAGGCGGTCAGGCCAGCGCCAACTGTTCCGAACGATGGATTTCCACCATGAACCGCTCCGCCGGCAACGGATGCCCGAGCAAGTAGCCCTGCAAGGAATCACAACCGAGCTGTGTCAGGAAGTCCTGCTGCACCCCGGTTTCCACACCCTCGGCGACGATTCGCAGGCCCAATGCCTGACCCAGGGCGACAATCGCCGAGACGATGGCCGCGTCATCGCTGTCACGCTCCAGATCACGCACGAAGCCACGGTCGATTTTCAGCTCGTTGGCCGGCAGGCGCTTGAGGTACATCAGGCTGGAATAGCCGGTGCCGAAGTCATCGATGGACAGGTCCACGCCCATTTCCGACAGTTCCTGCAACACCGTCATGCTCGCATCGGCGTCGCTCATGGCGGTGGTTTCGGTGATTTCCAGGGTCAGGTTATTGGCTGGCAAGTGGTGCGTGGCCAACGCCTTGGCGACACTCTGCACCAGGCCCGTGTGGCAGAACTGCAAGGCCGACAGGTTCACCGCAATGCGCCAGTCGGTGTAGCCCAACACGTACCATTCACGCATCTGCCGGCAGGCTTCGTTGAGCACCCAGTCGCCAATCGGAATGATCAGCCCGGTCTTTTCCGCCAGTTCGATGAACTTGTCCGGCAACATCATGCCTTGGGTCGGATGCTCCCAGCGCAGCAACGCCTCGGCGCCGACCGGGCGGCCGTTGCCGGCATCGAACTTGGGCTGGTAATGCAGGCTGAACTGCTCCTCTTCGACGGCGGCACGCAGGTCCTGCAGCAGTTGCAATTGCTTGCGTGCGTTGCCGTTCATCGAGGCATCGAAGAAGCGGTAGCCGTTCTTGCCGGCATTCTTGGCGTGATACATCGCCGCGTCGGCGTTCATCAGCAATTCATGGGCGCTCTGGCCGTTGCCAGGATAAAGCGCGATGCCGACGCTGGCGGAAATCTGCAAGTCATGTTCGGCGACCCGGAACGATCGCGAGATCAGGGCGACCTGTCGGCCGGCGAGGTTCATCGCATCGTTCTGCTCGCCCAGTTGCACCAGCAGCACGAATTCATCGCCGCCAATACGTGCCAGGGTGTCCTGGCTGCGCAAGTCCTCGCGCAAGCGCAGGCTGACTTCACGCAACAACAGGTCACCCATGTGATGGCCGAATGCATCGTTGACCGGCTTGAAACCGTCCAGATCGATGAACATCAGCGCAAAACAGCCGCCCTCGCCGTCCACCCGGGACATCGCCTGGTCGATGCGGTCGGCCAGCAGCACCCGGTTCGGCAGACCGGTGAGGGTGTCGTGCAGGGCCAGTTGGGTCAGTTCGCGGTTGGCCTCGGTCAGCGAATGGGCAAGGCTGGCGGTACGTTCCTCCAGACGAGCATCGAGGATCGAGGTCAGCAAGGCGATGCTCAGCACCGCCAGTGTGGTGATCAGCACCAGATTATCCAGACCGCCATTCAAACCGGAAGCCGCCGCGCCGCATAAACTGCCGTCGGCAAACTGTGCGGCGGCCATGCCTGTGAAGTGCATGCCGACAATCGCGATGCCCATGATCACCGCCGCCCCACAGCGAATCAGGCGCACATAAGGGCCTTTACCGCGCAGGCGGAAGGCGATCCACAACGCCGCACCCGAAGCTCCGACCGCAATCAACAGTGATGCGCCGAACAGGGTCGGGTCGTAATCGATACCCGGCTGCATGCGCATGGCCGCCATGCCGGTGTAATGCATGGCGCTGATCCCCGCGCCCATCGCCAGCGCGCCGAACCCCAGTTGCCAGGCCGGCAATTGCGGCTGACTGACCAGCCACAGGGCGAAACCGCAGGACAGGATGCTGATCAACAGCGACAGCACGGTGATGCCCAGGTCGTAGCCCAGGTCGATCGGCAGCTTGAACGCGAGCATGCCGATGAAGTGCATCGACCAGACGCCGATGCCCATGGCGCAAGCACCGCCCGCTGTCCACAAATGCACGGCCCGGCCCTTGGCAGTGGCGATGCGCCCTGTCAGGTCCAAAGCGGTGTATGAGGCGAGAATCGCTACACAAAGCGAAATGACGACCAGCGTGGGGGAATAACTACCGATGAGCATGGACAAGTCTCGAATTCACCCCCGTATTGCTTCCGTTCTCAGGGGCGCAAATTCAGCGATTGTACTGATTCCGCGATTGAACGCACTGAAAAAGTAATCATTTCGCCATCAGTCCGATGAAACGCTTGTTTGACCCGCTAAAGCCCATCGCAGGCACCTGTAGGAGCGAGCCTGCTCGCGATGGATGCCCAGGCACCACGGGCATTCAGACAACCCGCGTTATCGTTAACGACCATCGCGAGCAGGCTCGCTCCTACAGAGGCGGTGTCAATTGGATTGTTCGAGCTGCCCATCCCAACCACCGCCCAGCGCAGCGATCAATTGCACGCTGGCGATCAGCCGGCTCTGCAGCAGGTTCAGGGCGGTGCGCTCGTTGTTCAGTGCGGTGGCCTGGACTACGACGACATCCAGGTAGGCAATCAGGCCGGCCTTGTACTGGTTCTGGGTCAGGCGCAGGGATTCGCGGGCGGCGTCCAGGGCTTGCTGGCGAACCACCGCTTCGTCTTCCAGGACCTTGAGTTGCACCATGAAGTCCTCCACTTCACGGAAACCGTCGAGCACGGTCTGGCGGTATTTGGCCACGGTTTCATCGTAGGCCGCTTCGCTGCGGTCGACTTCCGCCGAGCGTTGGCCGCCGTCGAACAGGGTCATCGCCAATTGCGGCCCTACCGACCAGAAACGGTTCGGCAGGCTGAACAGGTCCTTGGAGGTACTGCTGCTGTAGCCACCGTTCATGCTCAGGGTCAGGTCCGGGTAATACGCGGCCTTGGCCACGCCGATGTTGGCATTGGCGGCGATCACCGAACGCTCGGCGGAAGCAATGTCCGGCCGCCGCTCCAGCAACTGCGACGGCAGGCTCAGCGGTACGTCAGGCAACACCGGAATGTCATCGGTTTCCGCCAGCTTGAATTCCGCCGGCGGCAAGCCGATCAACACCGCGATGGCGTTTTCGAACTGGGCGCGTTGCCAGATCAGATCGACCATGTCCGCTTCGGTACTCTTGAGCTGAGTCTGCGCCTGTGCCACCGAGTCCTTGCCGGAAACACCGGCGCGGTACTGGTTTTCGGTCATTTTCAATGAGCGCTTGTAGGCTTCGACGGTTGCCTCCAGCAGACGCTTCTGCTCATCGATGACCCGCAGTTGCAGGTAGTTCTGCACCAGTTCCGACTGCTGGCTCAAGCGCATCGCCGCCAGATCGGCGAAGCTCGCCTGGGCGTTGGCGGTGTCGGCTTCCAGGCCACGGCGCAACTTGCCCCAGATATCAGCCTCCCAACTGACACCGGCCTGCGCGGTGTAGGTGTTGCGGATACCGCTGGAAGAACTGCTCAGGCTGGAACTGCTGCTGCCGGTGCCCTGGCTGGAGCGGGTTTTCCCGGCGGTCAGGTCCACCGTCGGGAAGAACGCGCCACGGGCGCTCTTGACCAAGGCCTGGGCCTGACGGTACTGGGCTTCGGATTGCGCAACGGTCTGGTTGGAACTGTTGAGTTTGTCGATCAACTCATTGAGCTGGCGGTCCCCGTAAAGCTCCCACCACGCACCGCGAGCCAGGGAGTCGCTCGGATTGGCCTGGCGCCAGCCGTTCGCTTCCTTGTACTGGGCAGGTTCTGCGGTTTGCGGGCGCTGATAATCCGGGCCCACGGCGCAGGCACTGAGCATCGCCACGCACAGCGACAGGCTCAACAACCGCGAGCCTCGGGCCTTGATCAACGATGCGGCCAGCGGTGAAGCCAGGTTGAACAGCGAACGGTCAGTCATAGCGGAGTTTCCAGAGCAGCATCAGTACGCACCCCGCGCCATTTGTTGAAGCGATGGCGCAGTTTGTCGAGATAGAGGTAAACCACCGGGGTGGTGTAAAGGGTCAGCACCTGGCTGAAGATCAGCCCGCCGATGATGGTCAGGCCCAGCGGCTGGCGCATTTCCGCACCTTCGGCGCGGCTGAGCAGCAGCGGCAAGGCACCGAGAATCGCTGCCAGGGTGGTCATAAGGATGGGCCGCAGACGTTGCAGGCAGGCATTGCGGATCGACTCCAGTGGCGCCATGCCCTGATGGCGTTCCAGTTGCAGCGCCAGATCGATCATCAGAATGGCGTTTTTCTTCACCACGCCGATCAGCAGGAACAGCCCCAGCAACGAGATCAGGCTGAACTCCCCGCCCAGCGCATAGATCGACAGCAACGCGCCAACACCCGCCGACGGCAGGGTCGAAAGAATGGTCAACGGATGGATGTAGCTTTCATAGAGCACGCCGAGCACCAGATACACCGCCACCAGCGCACCGAGGATCATGAACGGCTGGCTCTTCTGGGTCGCGGCGAAGGCGTCGGCGGTGCCGGCCATTTTCGCGATCACATCTTCCGGCAGGCCCACGGCGGCAATCGCCCGTTCGATGGCGGCACTGCCCTGCTCGACCGTCACGCCTTCGGCCATGTCGAAGGAAATGCTTTCCGAGGCGAACTGGCCTTCGTGGCTGACCCGATCGTCTTCCAGGCTGTTTTCGTAATGGGCAATGGTCGACAGCGGCACCCGCGCGCCGTCGGCGGTGATCACCTGCACCTGATTCAGGGTGATCGGGTCCTGGGCGTATTTCTGATTGACCTCCATCACCACCTGATACTGGTTGAGGCTGTCGTAGATGGTGGAAATCTGCCGCTGGCTGTAGGCGTTGTTCAGCACCGCCGTGACCATGTCCATGTCGATGCCCAGGCGCTTGGCCTGATCGCGATCGACGATCAGCTTCACTTGCTGGGCGCCGCGGCCTTCCCGGGCGTCAATCGCCGTCAGCTCCGGCAAGGCCCTGAGCGCGGTGACCACCTTCGGATACCACTCGCGCAACGCTCCCAGGTCACCGCTTTGCAGGATGTAGGAATACTGCGAAGTGGTCTGCTCGCGACCGCCGCCGAATTGCAGATCCTGGTCGGCCATCAGCATCAACTGGGCACCGGGAACCTTGGGCATTTCCTTGCGCAGGCGTTCGATAACCTTTTGCGCGGAAATACTGCGTTCCTTGATCGGCTTGAGGCGCACCAGCATGAACGCGTTGTTGGTGCCGTTGGTGCCACCGATGAAGCCGGCGACGCTTTCCACGGCGTCATCCTTGAGGACCGCACGGCGGAACGTCTCCATTTTCGGTTGCATGACACTGAACGACAGGCCGTCGTCGCCGCGCACGAATCCGATCAGTTGGCCGGTATCCTGCTGAGGTAAAAACGTTTTAGGAACAACAACATACAGCGCAATGTTAACGCCAACCGTCACGAACAGACTGAGCAACGTCAGGCGGCGATGACGCAGAACCCAGTCGAGGCTGGTGGCGTATTTACCGACCATCCACTCGTTGGCGCGCTGGCTCCAGCGTTGCAGACGGTTCTCCTGGCCCGGCGTGTGGGGCTTGAGCCAACGCGCGCACAGCATGGGGGTCAGGGTCAGCGAAACCACCAGCGAGACGACGATGGCCGCCGCCAAGGTGATGGAGAACTCGCGGAACAGGCTTTCGATGATTCCGCCCATGAACAGGATCGACAGGAACACTGCCACCAGCGAGACGTTCATCGACAGCAAGGTAAAGCCGACTTCCTGGGCGCCCAGATAGGCAGCCTTCATCGGTTTCACACCTTCGTCGATGTGCCGGGAAATGTTCTCCAGCACGACGATGGCGTCGTCCACCACCAGGCCGGTGGCGAGGATCAGCGCCATCAGCGACAGGTTGTTCAGGGAAAAGCCGTACAGATACATCACGGCAAAGGTGCCCACCAGCGACACCGGCACCGCCAGGGTCGGGATCAGCGAGGCGCGGAAGTTACCGAGGAACAGGAACACCACGAGGATCACCAGCGCCACGGCGATCAGCAGGGTCATCTCCGCTTCGTGCAGGGTCGCCTTGATCACCGGCGAGCGGTCCATGGCCAGGTTCAGCTTGACGCTGGCCGGCAGCACGGCCTGCAACGCTGGCAACTGGGCCTTGATCTCGTTGACCGTCTCGATGATGTTGGCGCCGGCCTGGCGGTTGATCACCAGAAGCACCGCCGAGTCATCGTTGAAGAAACCGCTGTTGTAACGGTCTTCGACGCCATCGCTGACTTTGGCCACGTCCTTCAGGCGCAGGGCTGCACCGCCGGCGTAGTGAATGATCAGCGATTCGTAATCCTTGGCTTTTTCCAGCTGGTCGTTGGCCTGAACCTGCCACAGTCGCTGATCGTCCTCCACCGAGCCCTTGGGCCGGCGCACGTTGGCGTTGGCAATGGTGTTGCGCACGTCATCCAGCGCCACGCCGTACTGGTTCAGCGCCTGGGGTTCGAGTTCGATACGTACCGCCGGCAGGGAGCTGCCGCCGATCTGCACTTCACCCACGCCCTGCACTTGCGACAGGCTCTGGGACAGGATGGTCGAGGCCAGGTCGTACAGTTGGCCTTTTTCCAGCACGTCCGAGGTCAGCGACAAGACCATGATCGGCGCCTGGGACGGGTTGACCTTCTTGTAGGTCGGCATGCTGCGCATCCCGCTGGGCAGCAGGTTGCGCGAGGCGTTGATCGCCGCCTGCACTTCCCGTGCGGCACCGTTGATGTCGCGGTCGAGGTCAAATTGCAGGATCACCCGGGTCGAGCCCTGGCTGGATCGGCTGCTCATGGTGTTGACCCCGGCAATGGTGCCGAAGGAACGCTCCAGTGGCGTGGCCACGGTGGACGCCATGACCTCCGGACTGGCGCCGGGCAGACTGGCCTGGACCACGATCACCGGGAAGTCCATTTGTGGCAGCGGCGACACGGGCAAAAGACCGAAGCTCACGCCGCCCAGCAGCATGATCGCCAATGAAAGCAGCATCGTTGCCACGGGGCGTTTGATGAAAGGACCGGAAAGGTTCATCGACCGCCCCTCCCTGCAACCACCCCTGTAGGAGCGAGCCTGCTCGCGATAGCGGTCAATCTGCCGACATCAATATTGAATGTAATGGCCTCATCGCGAGCAAGCTCGCTCCCACAAGGGCTGTGAGTGCGCAGGATCACACCGACACCTCTTCGGCTTTGGATTTGCCGAAACGCCGACCCAACCGGTCGAAGTACAGGTAGATCACCGGCGTGGTGAACAGCGTCAGAATCTGACTGAGCAACAGACCGCCCACCATCACCAGACCCAACGGCTGACGCAACTCCGCACCAGACCCGGTGGCCAGCATCAGCGGCACCGCGCCGAACAGGGCCGCCAGGGTGGTCATCAGGATCGGCCGGAACCGTAGCAACGCCGCCTGGTAGATCGCAGTCTGCGGGTCCATGCCCTGGTTGCGCTCGGCGTCGAGGGCGAAGTCGATCATCATGATCGCGTTCTTCTTCACGATACCGATCAGCAGGATGATGCCGATGATCGCGATCATCCCCAGGTCATTGCCGCTGAGGATCAACGCCAGCAAGGCGCCGACCGCCGCCGAGGGCAAGGTGGACAGGATGGTGATCGGGTGGATGTAGCTCTCGTACAGCACGCCCAGCACGATGTACATGGTCACCACCGCCGCCAGGATCAGCAGCAAGGTGCTCGACAGCGACGCCTGGAAGGCCTCGGCGGCGCCCTGGAACTGGGTCTGCACGCCAATCGGCATGCCGATGTCCTTCTGCACCTGCTCAATGATCTGCACCGCGTGCCCCAGCGCCACGCCGGGCGCCAGGTTGAAGGACATCATCACCGCCGGGAACTGACCGATGTGGGTGATAGCCAGTTGCGCCTGACGCTCTTCGATGTGCGCCAGGCTGGACAGGCGAACCTGACCGCCATCGGTGGTCTTGACGTGGATCTGGTCCAGCGCCTGCGGGCCGATTTTCTCGCCGGACTGCGATTGCAAGACCACGCGGTACTGGCTGGCCTGGGTGTAGATCGTTGAAATCTGCCGCTGACCGAAAGCGTCGTACAACGCGTCGGTAATGTTCGACACCGACACCCCGACCCGCGACGCGGCGTCGCGGTCAATCACCAGGTAGACCTGCAGGCCTTTGTCCTGCAAGTCGCTGGCAACGTCGGTCAGTTCCGGGCGATCGGCCAGGGCCTCGACCAGACGCCCGCTCCACAGGCTGAGCAACTCGGCATCCGGTGACGACATGCTGAACTGGTATTGCGTGCGGCTGACCCGGTCCTCGATGGTCAGGTCCTGCACCGGCTGCATGAACAGGCGGATACCGACCAGCTTGTCCAGTTCCGGCTGTAAGCGGGCAATCACGCCGGTGGCACTGAGGTCACGGTCGCTGTGGGACTTGAGGTTGATCAGCAGTCGGCCGCTGTTGAGGGTGGAGTTGTCACCGTCGACACCGATGTAGGACGACAGACTCTCCACCGCTGGATCGGCGAGGATCACCTTGGCCAACTCCTGCTGTCGCTCGCTCATGGCGGCAAATGAAATCGACTGCGGCGCTTCGGAAATGCCCTGGATGACCCCGGTGTCCTGCACCGGGAAGAAGCCCTTGGGCACCACCATATAGAGGAACACGGTCAAGGCCAGGGTGCCGATGGCGACCAGCAGCGTCAGCGGCTGGTGCTTGAGCACCCACTGCAATTTGCGTCCGTAGGCGGCGATCATCCAGTCGATGAAGGCACCGCTGGCACGGTAAAAGCGGCCCTGCTCGTCTTCCTTGGGTTCACGCTTGAGCAAGCGCGCGCACATCATCGGCGTCAGGGTCAGGGACACCACCAGGGAAATCAGGATCGCCACCGCCAGGGTGATGGCGAACTCGCGGAACAAGCGCCCCACCACGTCGGCCATGAACAACAGCGGAATCAGTACCGCGATCAGCGACAGGGTCAGGGAAATCAGGGTGAAGCCGATTTGCTTGGCACCCTTGAGCGCCGCGTTCAGCGGGCTGTCGCCCTCTTCGATGAAGCGGGAAATGTTCTCCAGCATTACGATCGCATCGTCCACCACGAAACCGGTGGCGATGGTCAGGGCCATCAATGTCAGATTGTTGACCGAGAACCCGGCGAGGTACATCACACCGAAGGTCCCGATCAGCGACAGCGGCACGGCCACCGACGGAATGATGGTTGCACTGGCCCGACGCAGGAACAGGAAGGTGACCATTACCACCAGGGCGATGGCGATCAGCAGTTCGTGCTGCACATCCTTGACCGAGGCGCGGATGGTCTGGGTGCGGTCGGTGAGCACGGTCACGTCGAGGCCGGCCGGCAGGTTGTCGGTAATGCTCGGCAGCAGGGCCTTGATCCGGTCCACCACCTCGATGACGTTGGCCCCCGGTTGGCGCTGGATGTTCAGCAGCACCGCCTGGTTTTCATTGGCCCAGGCTGCCAGACGTTCGTTTTCCGCGCCGTCGACGATCTGTGCCACGTCCTTGAGCCGCAACGGTGCACCGTTGGCATAGGCGAGGATCAGGTTGGCGTAGTCCTCCGGCGAGGTCAGTTGATCGTTTGCATCGAGCATCGACACCCGGGTCGGGCCGTCGAAGTTGCCCTTGGGCTGGTTGACGTTGGAAGCGCCGATCAGGGTGCGTACGTCCGACAGGTTCAGGCCGTTGGCCGCCAGGGCCTCGGGATTGACCTTGATCCGCACCGCCTGACGCTGGCCGCCGGCAATGCTGACCATGCCGACGCCGCTGATCTGGGCGATTTTCTGCGCCATGCGGGTGTCGACCAGATCGTTGAGCTTGGGCAACAGCATGGTCTTGGAAGTGATGGCCAGGGTCAGCACCGGCGTATCGGCCGGGTTGACCTTGTTGTACACCGGCGGCGCCGGCAGGTCCTTGGGCAACAGGTTGGTGGCGGCGTTGATCGCGGCCTGCACCTGTTGTTCGGCGACATCCATGTTGATGTCGAGGCTGAAGCGCAGGGTCAGCACCGAGGCGCCACCGGAGCTGGTGGAGGCCATCTGGGTCAGGCCGGGCATCTGCCCGAACTGGCGTTCGAGCGGTGCGGTCACGGCGCTGGTCATAACGTCCGGGCTGGCGCCGGGATAGAGGGTCATCACGCGAATGGTCGGGTAATCAACCTGGGGCAACGCCGACACCGGCAACAGGCGATAGGCGATCACGCCGGCCAGAACAATGGCCAGCATGCTCAGGGTGGTCGCTACCGGACGAAGGATGAACAGCCGCGAGAGGTTCATGCGCCGCCCTTTTTCGCCTTGTCGGCAGGCACAGGCTCAGTGGAATTGGCCGCCGACTTGCCTTGCAGGTGACCGGCCGGGTTGGTCGGCACTTGTTGCGGATCGTTGACCACTTCCACGTCGCTGCCGTCTTTCAGGCGATCGGTGCCTTCCAGTACCACGCGGTCACCGGCGGCCAGGCCCTCGGTGACCACGGTGTTGGTGCCGTCACTGGCGCCGATTTTCAGCTGGCGAATCTTGACCTTCTTGTCGCCGTCCAGGGCATAGACGAACGTACCGTTGGTGCCGAACTGGATCGCGGCGGACGGTGCAAGCACCACATCTTTCAGGGTGTCGGCCAACAGGCGCACATTGACGAACTGGTTGGGAAACAGCGTTTGATCGCGGTTGTCGTAGCGGGCCTTGAACTTCAAGGTGCCGGTGGTGACGTCGATCTGGTTGTCCAGGCTTTGCAATACACCGGTGGCCTGCAGCTTGGTGTCACCGCGATCCCAGGCTTCGGCGGGCAATTTGGCGCCGCTGCGATAGCGGGCGAGCACGGTGTCGAGGCTGTTTTCCGGGAGGGTGAACGCGACGCTGATCGGTTGGGTCTGGGTGATGATCGCCAGCGCCGTGGTGTCGTTGGCCGCCACCAGGTTGCCGACGTCCAGCTGACGCAGGCCGACGCGTCCGGTGATGGGGGCGCGAATCCTGGTGAACTCGAGATTGAGTTTGGCGTCGTTGACCGCCGCCTGATTGGTCTTGACCGTGCCCTGGAACTGGCCGACCAGCGCTACCGCGGTGTCCAGGGTCTGCTTGGCGATGCTGTCTTCCTTGTACAGGCCGGTGTAACGCTCGACATCCATCTGGGCGTTTTTCAGCTGTGCCTGATTCTGCAGCAAGGTGCCTTCCGCCTGGAGCAAGGCGTTCTGGTACGGACGCGGGTCGATTTCAGCCAGCAGATCGCCAGCCTTGACCATCTGCCCTTCCTCGAAATAGACCTTGACCAGTTCGCCGCCGACGCGGCTGCGCACGTTGATGGTGTTCAGCGCAGTCACCGTGCCCAGCGCCTTGTAATACAGCGGGAAGTCACCCTTGACCGCCGGTGCCACTCGCACCGGAACCGGACCGGTAGCGCCGCCAAACCCCGGACGCATCCCGCCTGACCTGCCGGTGTGCCCCGCTACGGCCTTGGGCTGTGCCCCCTCTTTCGGCGCAGCGCCGCCGGGCCAGAATTTCCAGCACAGGGCGGCGATGACCAACAGGACGAGCAGGCCGAACAGCCAGCGACGGGGACTACGGGAAGCGGAGGATTGCATTGAGAGATCAACCATTGGGCGCGTGGGCTTTTATTACATAAGGCTGAACGATAAGCACTGGCGGCTCGTAAGCAAAGCGCCTTTACCGGCAATTTACCTTCGGCTTACGTAACAAGAGATTTATGCAAGACACTGAAACACAAATGAAAACGGCCTGGACAGGGCCAGGCCGTTAACAATTGTAATGGCGCGATTACTTCAGAACGGCGAGTGCCGCTTCGTAGTTCGGCTCTTCAGCGATTTCCTTGACCAGTTCGCTGTGCAGCACGTTGTCGTTCTCGTCCAGAACAACGACGGCACGGGCGGTCAGGCCTTTGAGCGGGCCGTCAGCGATGGCCACACCGTAGTTCTGGATGAACTCGGCACCGCGCAGGGTCGACAGGTTCTGCACGTTTTCCAGGCCTTCGGCGCCGCAGAAACGGGCCTGGGCGAATGGCAGGTCAGCGGAGATGCACAGCACCACGGTGTTGGCGATGTCGTTGGCCTGGGCATTGAACTTGCGTACCGAAGTGGCGCAGGTCGGGGTGTCGATGCTTGGGAAGATGTTCAGCACTTTGCGCTTGCCGGCAAAGTCTTTAAGGGTGACGTCGGACAGATTGCCGGCAACCAGGGAAAAGGCTGGCGCCTTGGAACCGGCTTGTGGCAACTGGCCGTTGACTTGAACCGGATTGCCTTTAAGAGTCACTTGAGCCATGAACGGAGTCCTTCTGAACGTTGTTGGAGAGAATCTTGAAGAGGCCGAAGTTAACCACGAAATCGATCGGCGACCTACCCCGGATACAAAACTTGCGAACACCCTCAAATCCCTGTGGGAGCCAGACCTGTGGGAGCGAGCTTGCTCGCGATAGCGGTCTCACATTCAACCTATCAGGTGTCCGGCAATCTGCCATCGCGAGCAAGCTCGCTCCCACAGGGTCCGATATATGACGAAAGTTGCGCCTGGTTGTCGATTCAGCCGTAGCTCATTCGACTATAACTGAGCAACCCGAACCCACAGGAGACAACACCATGCGCTTCATGATCATCATCAAAGCCAGCCAGGACTCCGAAGCCGGCATCATGCCCAGCACCGAATTGCTGACCGCCATGGGCAATTACAACGAAGAACTGGCCAAGGCCGGCATCCTCCTCGCCGGCGAAGGCCTGCACCCCAGCAGCAAAGGCGCCCGCGTGCGCTTTTCCGGCGACAAGCGCACGGTGATCGACGGCCCGTTCGCCGAAACCAAGGAACTGATCGCCGGTTTCTGGCTGTGGCAGGTGAAATCGAAGGAAGAAGCCATCGAGTGGCTCAAGCGCTGCCCCAACCCGATGCCGGGGACAGAACCCGAGATCGAGATTCGGCAGGTGTTCGAGATGGAGGATTTCGGCGCAGAACTCACTCCGGAACTGCGGGAGCAGGAAGAGCGGGCATTTGGGCAGTCGAGGAAGTGTTAAGCGTTTATTAAACGATATAGAGACCTTCTCCTTAATAACGCGTCATCATTCTTCGCGGGCAAGCCTTGCTCCTACATACACCGCCGTCTGTAGGAGCAAGGCTTGCCCGCGATTGCGTAGTCAAATATCCCCACTTTTTCGAATTCCCCTCCAACCACCTGATTCCAATTAACTTTTTAGTACACACAAAAACCCAAAAACTTGTACACAAAACCAAAGAATTAACACCCTCCGACTGGCTAACCCCCATTTAGCTGCTAGCTTCAAAAGACGTGTCCTACAGGCTTGATAGCCAAGAGACCACGTCGTAACGGCCGTGAAGTGCCTAGGCGTCCAAAGAAGCCACCAGGGAATCGGGCAATCATGTTCAACAAAATGGGGATGCACGCCTGTCTTCCGGGGATGTCGTTCGCACCTTTGCTGTGCACCCACCCCGAAACCGTCAACAGCCTGCGGTACCTCGCGCCCGGCTCCATCGGCATCCGGACCAGTGACCTGAAAAACGCTTCCACCACACCCCACTCGGTTTGGGTGGCGGCAAAGTCTGGAAGTCCGGGTCCAATCTCCTCAACACGTATTTCGAGCAGCAACGGACTGTCGCACCCAAGGACGATGACCTGCCCATGTTGACCCTGTACGCCAATCAACGTCTCGTTTGGAAAGTGAGGACATCACCATGCAAATTGCTATTCGCGCAGCCGTGTTCAGCCTGATGACCATGTTCGCCAGCTGTGGGGTTGGAGCTCAGGGGCTGGATACCCGCCCCACTGGCGAGCCTCGGCAGCCGACTCTCGACGTCAGCAACGGGCAATGGCAAATGCCCGTGCTGACACCGGTCAATCAACCAAAACAATAAGTGGAGTCGTTCATGGTCAGGGCTTGTGTAGTACGTCCTTTGTTGGCCTTGTGCGTGGTGGGCACCAGTCCGTTGGTACTGGCGGCCGAGGGCGGTGTCGGTCGGCCGATCACCGGCCTGCAGGTGTTTTCCAATGCCGGGGTGGTGCCGCCAGAGCCCGGCTGGGTGATGTCATTGACCAGTTTCTGGTATGACGGCGATCTCAAGGGCAACGTGCAGGTCCCGATCGCAGGTGCCTTGAGCACCGGCGTGGACATGAAGGTGTCCTACACCATCGCCAACTTCACTCATGTCTGGGATACGGGCAAGGGGCCGTGGAACTACGCCTCGTCCATCGGCGTACCGGTGCAGTACACCGACGTGAGCGCCAGCGTCACCGGCCCCCGTGGCAGGACGCTGGGCACCGAAGACACCGGCACCCAGTTTGCCGACGCGCTGATCACACCGATTGCCGCCGGCTACCACTTCGACGAGGTCAACCATCTTTCGCTGTCCTTGCCCATCTACGTGCCGACCGGCGCCTACAACGAGGATCGCCTGGCCAACCCCGGGCAGAACAATTACACCTTCATGCCAACTGCGGCGTTCACCCATCTGGATGGCAAGGGCGGCGAATTCACGCTCATGAGCAGCCTGGAGTTCTACACGGAAAACAACGCCACGGATTATCGCAACGGCAACATCTTCACCCTCGATGCACTGTGGACCCATGGTTTCGGCAATGGCTGGAGCGCCGGCATGGCCGCCGGTTATATCCAGCAGGTCACCGACGACTCGGGAAGCGGTGCAAACAGTGGTTTTCGCGGCCGTTCCGTCGGCGCAGGTCCCGCAGTGGGCTGGCAAGGCAAGTTCGCCGACGCCCAGGCCAATCTGAGTGCCCGTTGGGTACCGGAGTTCGACACCAAGAACCGCCCTGAAGGCAACGGTTTCAGCGTCAACCTGACCCTGGCATTTTTCTAGGAGGCTGCATGACTGCACTCAATGATCTGAACGCCCTGCAAGCCAGCATTTGCGAGGCCGTGCTCGGCCAGGATCAGGTGGTTCGGCAGATCCTCCTCGGCTTGCTGGCCAACGGTCATTTGTTGCTGGAAAGCCTGCCCGGACTGGCCAAGACCCGCACCGTCAAGGCGCTGTCCAGACACCTGGATGCGAAGATGAGCCGCATCCAGTTCACCCCGGACCTGCTGCCGTCGGACATCACCGGTGCCGAGGTGCTGCACCAGGTCGAAGGCAAAAACGAGATCCGTTTCCAGCCGGGCCCCCTGTTCGGCAACCTGATCCTGGCTGACGAGATCAACCGTGCCCCGGCCAAGGTCCAGGCGGCGTTGCTCGAAGCCATGGAAGAACGGCAAATCACCGTGGCTGGTAACAGCCACGCGCTACCGGATCTGTTCATCGTGATCGCCACGCAGAACCCGATCGAACAGGAAGGCACGTACCCATTACCGGAAGCACAGATGGACCGCTTCCTGATGAAAGTGCTGCTCGATTACCCGAGCGCCGAGAACGAAAGCCAAGTCCTGCGCCTGTTGCGCGAAGAAGAGCAGGCCCTGGGCGCCAAGACCGCTGCGGTACAGGGCTTTGCCCTGGCCCAGGACGTGATCTTCGCTGCGCGCCGCGAGGTCAGCGCCGTACACGTGTCGACCGCCATCGACCGCTACCTGATCGATCTGATCAACGCCACCCGCCACCCCGCCGACTACGACGCCGACCTCGGCCGCTGGATCGCCATCGGCGCCAGCCCGCGCGGTGGTATCGGCCTGGACCGTTGCGCCCGTGCCGATGCGTGGTTGCAGGGGCAGGACTTCGTCTCGCCGGACAACGTACGCGCCATCGTGCACCCGGTGCTGCGCCATCGCCTGCAACTGAGCTACGACGCAGTGGCCGATGGTGTGACCGCCGATCAGGTGCTCGACCGTTTGCTCGATAAAGTGGCGATTCCTGCATGAATGCCGATGGTCTGGTCTACGTCTCTCTGGCGCAGTTGATGGCGCTGGAGTTCAAGGCCCGTGACCTGAGTTTTCTCGCTCGCCAACCCCAGGGCAGCATCCTCGCGGGCAACCATGCCTCGCGCCTGCGTGGCCGTGGCTTGAACTTCGATGAGTTGCGCCGCTATCAACCGGGCGATGATTTGCGCCACCTCGACTGGCGCGCCTCCCTGCGAACCGGCAAACCGGTGGTGCGTACCTTCACTGAAGAACGCGATCGCCCGGCGCTGATTCTGGTCGACCAGCGCATGTCGATGTTTTTCGGCTCGCAACGCAGCTTCAAATCCGCCGTGGCCGCCGAACTCGGCGCGCTCGCGGCATGGATGGTGTTCAACGCCGGCGATCGGGTCGGCGGACTGGTGTTCAATGACCAGCGCATCGACAGCGTTGCGCCGTTGCGCAGCCGCAAGCGGATCGAAGCGCTGTGCAGCCGCATCGTCCAGCAGAATCAGGAACTGAGCGCCGCCAATCCGGACGCCGAGGGCGAAGACCAGCTCGACAAGGTCCTGCAACAATGCCTGGCGCTGGCGGGGCACGACCACTTGATCTGCATCGTCAGTGACTTTGCCGGCGCCGGTGAGCGCACTTTGCAGCTGATGCGACAGTTGGCGGCACACAACGATGTGATCGCCATGCAGGTCTACGATCCCCTGGCGCTGAACCTGCCGAAAAATGGCCGCCTGCTGGTCACCCAAGGGCAGTTGCAGGTGGAGCTGGCGGTGGAGCGTCGACAGGTGCACCAGCCACTTGGCGACTTTCTCGGCGGCCGGCTCAAGGACGTGGCCAACCTGCTGCGCCGCAGCCGGGTGCCGTTGATGATGTTCAGCACCGCCCTCGACGCTCAGGAACAACTGCGCGCCGAACTGGGCAAGCTGACCGGGGGACGGCGATGAATCCGAACATTCCGAGCATTGATCAACTGAAGGAAATAGCGCTACCCGCGCCAGTCAGTTATGCGCCGCAGACCTGGGGTTGGTGGGTGTTGCTCGCATTGCTTGTGCTGGCCGCGCTGATCATCGCCGCCCGGCGCTATTGGCAATGGCGGCGCGATCGTTATCGGCGCGAGGCGCTGGTGCGGTTGGCGCAGTTGCAAAAGCGCAGTGATGATTTGAGTGCGCTACGCGAATTGCCGGAGTTGCTCAAGCGCACCGCCATCTCCATGCCCAGCACGCCGTCTGTAGGAGCAAGGCTTGCCCGCGATGCAGGCGCTGCGATCTTTCAGACAAACCCCGTTATCGTTCATCGCGGGCAAGCCTTGCTCCTACAGGGTCCGGACGCGCTCGGGAAAGAGGACTGGCAATCCTTCCTGCAAGCGCACATCAAGCAACCCCTCCCCGCCAATTTCAGCCAACAACTGGCCCAACTCGCCTACGCCCCCGACACCACCCTGCGCGCCCTTCCCGTCGAACAGCGCCAACAGTTGTTCGCCACCTGCAAACTCTGGGTGGAGCATCATCATGTGGCAGCTTGATTACCCCTGGCTGTTATTGCTGCTGCCCTTGCCGTGGTTGGGTTATCGCTACCTGCCCGACTACCGCGAGGCGCGCAGCGCGGTACGGGTACCGTTTTTTGCGGCAATGAGCCGCGCGGTCGGCCAAACGCCGAGCCAGGCCGGGACCCGCACCAACCGCTGGCAGTTGCTGTTGAACCTGCTGGTGTGGGCACTGTTGCTGGTGGCGGCGGCCCGCCCGGTGTACGTCGAAAAACCCATCGAACGCCAGCAACCGGTGCGTGATCTGATGCTGGCCATCGACCTGTCGCAATCGATGGAAACCACCGATTTCACCGACGCCAACGGTCAGAAAATCAACCGCCTGGCCGCCGTGAAAGAAGTGGTGCATGGCTTCATCGATAAACGAAAAGAAGACCGACTCGGCCTGATCGTGTTCGGCAGCGGCGCTTACCCGCAGGCGCCGCTGACCCTCGATCACGCCAGCCTGTCGCTGTTGCTGGACGACACCGGCATCAGCATGGCCGGCCCCAACACCGCCATCGGCGATGCCATCGGCTTGAGCCTCAAACTCTTGGAGCAGGCCAAGGAGCAGGAAAAAGTCGTGATCCTGCTCACCGATGGCAATGACACCAGCAGCGCCATCACCCCGGATCATGCGGCACAGATGGCGGCCGCCAAAGGCGTGGTGATTCACACCATCGGCATTGGCGACCCGCAGGCGTCCGGCGAAGCCAAGGTCAACCTCGGCAGCTTGCAGCAGATCGCCGAAGCTACCGGCGGCAAGTTCTTCCGCGCCGAAGACCGCAATGCCCTGAACGAGGTCTACAGCACCCTCGACACGCTCACACCGCATCAGGTGAAAACCCTCAGCCATCAACCGAAAAGGGATCTGTTCTGGTGGCCGCTGGGGGCGGCGATTGCCCTGCTGGCGCTCTATCACCTGGGCGCCCTGCTGCGTCCACACCTGTCACTTGCGCGTCAGCGGCAGGAGGCCTGAGATGGAGATCAACCTCAGTGATTTCCACTTCCTGCGCCCGCTGTGGCTGTTATTGCTGCCTTTCGCCGCCGTGCTGCCAGTGCTCTGGCGCCGCAGCCGCGACCTGCAGCGGCGCCTGCGCGGCAACATCGCCGAACATCTGCTGCCCCACCTGCTGATCACGCCTCAGGACCGCCAATGGCTGCGCCCGGTGCATCTGGCCAGCGCGTTGCTGGCGCTCGGTGCACTGGCCGCCGCCGGGCCGACCTGGGAACAGGACCGACCGGACTTTCTGGAAAATCGTGCGCCGTTGATCATCGCCATGGATCTGTCGCCGTCGATGGACGCCACCGACATGCAGCCATCACGCCTGGAAGCGGCCAAGCACAAAGTCCATGACCTGATCCAGCGCCGCACCGGCGCGCGCAATGCCCTGATCGCCTACGCCGGCAGCGCGCATCTGGTGTTGCCACCGACTGACGACCCGGCGCTGCTCGATACCTTTATCCAGGCTCTGGGCACCAACCTGATCGACAAACCGGGGAAAGATGTCGGCGCGGTGATCGAACAGGCCAAGCGCCTGCTGGCCGCCGAAAAATCCCTCGGCACCCTGCTGCTGGTCACCGACGGCGCCGACACCTCGGCACTGGCCGGTCTCGATAAACAACTGGACGACAGCGACCTGCAGGTACTGATTCTGGCCGTCGGCAACGAAGACGGCGGGATTATCCGCGACGCCAGCGGCCAGCCGCGTACCGACAGTAACGGGCGTCCGGAGCTGGGCAGTTTCGATCAGGCCGCACTCAAGCAGCTTGCATCGGCACTGGATGCACCGCTGGGCAGCCTGACACTCAACGATGACGATCTGGATTGGGTCGACCTGCACGCCCAGCAGCACTTCCAGAGCGCCAGCGACGAACAGCGTGAATTGCACTGGAAGGACGCCGGTTATTGGCTGTGCTGGCCGCTGCTGCTGATCGCCTTTTTCAGTGTGCGCAAGGGCTGGAGCCTGAACTGGATGCCGGCCTTGTTACTGGCGGTCGGACTGGGTATGCAGCCTGCACCGGCGCAGGCCAATGCGCTCACCGACGCGTTTTTCACCCCGGACCAGCAAGGGCGCTGGGCCTTCGAGCACGAGCACTACCCTCAAGCCGCCGCGCACTTCACCGACCCGTACTGGAAAGCCATCGCCGCCTACAACGCCGCCGATTTCGACCTGGCCTTGGCCAGCTTCGCGCGCCTGCAATCGCCCCAGGCGTATTTCTATCTGGGCAACATTTATGTACGGCGCTTCAAGTTCGACCAAGCCATTGCCGCTTACACCCAGGCGTTGAAGTTGCAGCCGCAATTCCCTGAAGCCACGGCCAACCTTGCGCTGGCCATCGCCTTGCAGAAAGACACCGAAAGCGCGGAGAAGAACGCCCCCGAAACCAAACCCGACGAAATCAAAATGGACAAGGCGCCAGGCAAGGGCCAGAGCAGAGCCGTGAAGACTGAGCAAGCGGCGTCGGATGAGCAGTGGTTGCAGAATTTGAGTACATCGCCGGCGAAATTCCTCAAACAGAAGTTCAGTTTGCAGGATCAGTTGGGGGCCAGGCCATGATCCGACAGTTAGACCGAGTCGCGGCCATCGCGAGCAGGCTCGCTCCTACAGGAAGCTTGTGGCGCACACAGAACCACTGTGGGAGCGAGCCTGCTCGCGATGGCGCCAGATCAATCACCCCAAAACTCGGCGCTTTGCTCATTGCTTTGATCAGCACCTGCACCCTCGCCGCCGAACCCGAACTGCGCGTCCAGGCCACCCTGCAACCCGCCACTTCTCCCATGGTCGGCAGCGTGGTCCAACTGCAGCTGGACATCCTCACCGACACCTGGTTCACCGACGCCCCCGCCCTGCCCGACCTGAAACTGCCGGGGGCGCTGGTCATGCCACCTGACGGCCATGCCGAACACCTGAACCAGACCCTCGATGGCAAATCGTTCAGCGGCATGCGTTTCAGCTACCTGATCACGCCAAACGTGGCGCAGGGTTTCGACATCCCCGCACTGACCGTCCACACCACACCCGGTCAGGCCACTACCGAGCTGAGTGCACAAAGCCAGCCGTTGCATTTCACCGCAACACAACCACCGGGCTTCAAGCCAGGAGAGCCGGTACTGGTGGCACAGGCGCTGCGTTTTACCCAAAACATCGTCAAGCCCGATACTCCCTTGAAAGTCGGCGACAGCCTTACCCGGCAATTGACCCTGCAGGCCGATGGCGCGCTGGCCATGTCGCTGCCGACGCCGAAAATGGGCGATATCAGCGGCCTCAGTGGTTATCCGAAAAATCCCCAGGTCGGCACCCTCGACGACGGCCGCGGCCACTTCACCGGTGGCCAGCGCATCGACAGCATCACTTACCGGATCGACCGCGAAGCCCACTACACCTTGCCCGCCATCGAAGTGAAATGGTGGGACACCGGCAGCCAACAGACCCGCACCGCGCAAGTCCCCGCCGTGGACTTCGACGCCGTGGCCAACAATGCCGATCGCCCGGTGTTCTCGATCAGCGAAGACCTGAAAAAACTCGGCCGGCAAAATCGACTGCACCTGTCGGGATTTGCCCTGAACTTGCTGGCACTGGTGTTGGGCGCCGGGTTGCTTATCTGGTTTGCACGGCCACTGGTTCATCGCGCTTATCTTCGTTGGCAGGCCCGGCGTCGCGCCCGACACCTGGCCTGGCTGCAATCGGCTGAATACGCCTGGCGGCAGATCCCGCCAGAACTCGATAGCAAACCGCCACAACTGAGTGCCCTCTACCTCTGGACCCGCCGTACCCGCAAGGGCTTGAAACTGACAGGGCTCGGCCCGCGCCTGCAAGCCCTGCTGCGTGCCTGTTACGGCCGCGATCCGACCAAAGATCAAGCACTGCTACAACTCAAGGAATCCTTGACTACGCTGCATAGTCGGGCAGACCACAACAGAGAATCAGTCGCTCCCGCACTGCGACCGCTCAACCCCGTCCATGAGAAGGATGTTCCATGACGAACCCGATATCGATCCGCCAGCACTCAGGATTGAAATTTCTGCTGACTCTGGCACTGAGCCTGCCATTGCTGGTGCAGGCGGCCGAGCCGTTGCCCTCGTGGAATGACGGCCCATCGAAAAAGCACATCATCGAGTTCGTCCAGGCCGTGACCGACCAGAGCAGCAAGGACTTCGTCAAACCCGAGGATCGCATCGCCGTGTTCGACAACGACGGGACCTTGTGGAGCGAACAGCCGATGTACTTCGAGGTGCTGTTCGCCCTCGATGAAGTCAAGCGCACCGCGGCGCAGCACCCGGAATGGAAAACCACTCAACCGTTCCAGGCCGTTCTGGAAAACGACCACAAGGCGCTGGCGGCAACCGGTATGGAGGGCCTGATGAAAATCATCGCCGCCACCCACAGCGGCATGACCACCGAGGCTTTCGACGATTACGCCAAGACCTGGCTGAGCCAGGCCCGCCACCCGAAAACCGGCAAGCCCTACACCGAGATGATCTTCCAGCCGATGCTGGAAATGCTCGACTACCTGCGCAGCCAGGACTTCAAGACCTACATCGTCTCCGGTGGCGACACCGGCTTCATGCGCGCCTTTGCCGAAAGGGTCTACGGCATCCCGCCCGAGCAGGTGATCGGCACTACTTTTGTCACGACGTTCGATTACAAGGATGGCAAGGCCTCGATCCTGCGTACGCCAAAGCTGGCCCACAACGACGACGGCCCGGGTAAACCGGTGAGCATCGACAGCGTGATCGGGCGGCGACCGATTCTTGCGTTCGGCAACTCCGACGGCGACCTGCAAATGCTCCAGTGGACCGCAGCCGGCACAGGCAAACGTTTCATGGGGCTGGTGCATCACACCGACGCCAAACGTGAATGGGCTTACGACCGCGAATCGAATATCGGTCGTCTGGACAAGGCCCTGGACGAAGCAAACAACCGTGGCTGGACCGTGGTGGACATGGCTGCCGAATGGCGCCGGATCTACCCCTTCGAAGCCACGACCGGGCAAGTGCAGTAAGCAAGCGTAAGCAGGACCGCAACAAACGGTTGTCGCAACACGCGACGCAAGCGAGCAAAAGGAGCAAGTCCTATGACTGGCATACGCAAGTGGTTACCGAAGGCGGCCTTGCTGGCGGCTTCGGTCATGGCGTTCTCGGCGACAGCCGGGGCCGCCGATAAGCCCAACATCCTGGTAATTTTCGGCGACGACATCGGCCAGACCAACATCAGCGCCTACTCTTTCGGCGTGGTCGGCTACAAGACCCCCAACATCGACCGCATCGCCAAAGAAGGCATGATGTTCACCGACTACTACGCGGAGAACAGCTGCACGGCGGGACGTTCGACCTTCATCACCGGCCAGTCCGCACTGCGCACCGGCCTGTCCAAGGTGGGCATGCCGGGCGTGCCGGTGGGCTTGCAGGCCAGGGACGTGACCATTGCCCAGGCACTCAAGGCCAAGGGCTATGCAACGGGTCAGTTCGGCAAGAACCACTTGGGTGACAAGGACGAATACCTGCCGACCAACCACGGCTTTGACGAGTTTTTCGGCAACCTCTACCACCTCAATGCCGAAGAGGAACCGGAGCGTCCTTACTGGCCAAAAGATGATGCTGCGTTCGTCAAGGCGGCCTCGCCTCGCGGCGTGATCCACAGCTTCGCCGATGGCAAGATCGAAGACACCGGCCCGCTGAACAAAAAGCGCATGGAAACCATCGACGACGAAACCACGGCGGCGGCCCAGGCGTTCATCGAGAAACAGGCCAAGGCGGACAAACCGTTCTTCGTCTGGATGAACACCACTCGCATGCACGCCTTCACTCATATACGTGAATCCATGCAGGGCCAAAGTGGCATGCCAGGCAACGATTATGCCGACGGCATGCTTGAGCATGACGGCGACGTCGGCAAGTTGCTCAAGACACTGGATGACCTGAAGCTCACCGACAACACCATCGTGGTCTACACCACCGACAACGGCCCGAACCAATGGTCCTGGCCGGATGCGGCGACCACGCCGTTCCGCAACGAGAAGAACTCCAACTGGGAAGGCGCTTTCCGGGTACCGGCGATGATCCGCTGGCCCGGTCACGTCAAGCCGGGCGAAGTGTCGACCCAGATGTTTTCAGGGCTCGACTGGTTCCCGACCTTGCTGGCGGCGGTGGGCGATACCGACATCAAGGACCGCCTGCTCAAGGGTGCTGATGTCGGCGGGAAGAACTTCAAGGTGCATCTGGACGGTTACAACCAGCTGGACTACCTGACTGGCAAGACCGACAAGAGTGCGCGTAACGAGTTCTTCTACTTCAGCGATGATGGTCAGCTGGTGAATATGCGCATGGGCGATTGGAAGATCGTTTATTGCGAGCAGCGTGCACCTGGTGGCCTGAAGGTGTGGAGCGAACCCTTTACCTGCCTGCGGGTACCGAAGCTCTTCAACCTGCGCATGGACCCGTATGAGCGAGCCGACGTTGTGTCTGACCAATACTATGATTGGCTGACCAAGAACGACTACTTGCTGATGCAAGCCACTCAAAAGGCCGCAGCCTTCCTGCAAACCTTCGTCGACTACCCGCCTAGCCAACGCCCGGCGAGCTTCAGCATCGACCAGATCCAGGCTGACGTTGACAAGAAAATCGAGGAAAAAATGAAAGCCGCCAAGTAAGACCGCTTGACCGCCGCTCGCCGTGATCGGCGAGCGGCCCTATTTTTCACTGGAGACCGTATCGGCCCTATCGCGAGCAAGCTCGCTCCCACAGGGATTTTTGTCGCACCGAAGATCTATTGTGGGAGCGAGCCTGCTCGCGATGAGGCCGGTGCAGTCGCCAATGTTTTGAACCGGAACAAGGCAATCGGCAATGTCCTCACGTGTCGCCAGCAAGTCGTCGGCCATACCCGCCACCCACGCCGCCTCCCCGGCGCTGTTGATCCCCAGCCTTTTACTGTTCGTCTCCGGCGCCGCCGCGCTGGTGTACCAGGTGCTGTGGATCAAGCAACTGTCACTCGTGGTTGGCGTCGAGGTGTACGCCATCACCACCGGGATCAGCGCGTTCTTTGCCGGCCTGGCCCTGGGCGGCCTGTGGTTCGGCCGTTGGGCCGACCGTTTGCAACAGCCGGTGCTGTTGTATGCCGTGCTGGAGGTGCTGGTGGCGGTGCTCGGTGTCGGCGCGACCTTCGCCATGAGCCTGGCGGCCAGCCCGTTTGCCTGGCTGGAAGAACACGTGAGCCTGCTGGCCTGGATCCTGCCATTTGCACTGGTAGGCATCCCCGCCTTGTTGATGGGCGGCACCCTGCCGGTGCTGGTTCGTTCATTGGCCAGCGACCCGCAGCAACTGGGCAAGGCCGGTGGCCAGTTGTATGCGGCGAACACCGCCGGGGCCATTGCAGGGACCCTGCTCGCCGCGTTCGTCTTGATTGCCACCCTCGGCGTGCGCGGCAGCGCGCTGTTCGCGGCGATGCTCAACCTGCTGGCCGCCGCCGGGGCCTTGTGGTTCCAGCGCCAGCGTCCACTGTCGAGCGAGGCGCCAGTCAAACACCACGCGGACAAGGCACCGGATCGCCTCGCACTGTGGTTGTATTCGATTGCCGGCGGCGTGGCGCTGGGTTACGAAGTGGTCTGGTCGCAATCGATCGTGCAGTTCATGAGCACCCGCACCTATGCCTTTGCGGTGGTGCTGGCGACCTACCTGACCGGGCTGTTCCTCGGCAGCGCCCTGCTCGCCCGCCGGGTCGATCGCCTGCGCGATCCCTGGGGCGTGTTCGGTTTGCTGATTGCCGGCGCCGGCTTGATTGCACTGTTGGAAATCGCCCTGCTCGGCCGTTGGCTGGTGCTGGCGCAGAGCGCCTTCGAAGCCTGGGTGCTGGCCTTGGGTGGCAGCGAGTTGCTGGGCATGAGCGCACGCTTTGCGGTGGCCGCCCTGAGCATCGTGTTCGTGCCGACCCTGCTGCTCGGTGCGGCGTTTCCCGTGGCCCTGCGCCTGAGCGTCGGGCGCGAGCACGTGGGGCGCAATGTCGGTGAAGTGGTGGCGTTCAACACCCTCGGCGGGATCATCGGCGTGATGCTGTGCGGGTTTGTACTGATTCCGCTGCTGGGGTTGGTGCGTACGCTGGGTTTGCTGGCGATCATCGCTGCCGGCATTGGCTACTTTGCCGTACGCAAGGGCCACGGGGTCAGGAAAGGTCGACGTCAGGCGGTGGTTGCCATCGGCCTGCTGGCCTTGGCCGTCGCCGTTTTTACCCCGACAGGCAAGCTCGCCAGCCTGTTGCCCGGCGCCCGTAACGGCACCCTCACTTTTTATGAAGAAGGACGCGGCGGCACTGTCGCCGTGGTGAGCCAGGGCCGCGGCCAGAAGACGTTCCAGCGTTTGTATATCCAGGGGGTTTCCAACACCGGCGATGCCATGCCGTCCCTGCGCTACATGCGGATTCAGGCACTGCTGCCACTGTTGATTCATAACGGCGAGCCACGTTCGGCGCTGGTGATCGGCTTCGGCACCGGTATCACCGCTGGCGCCCTGACCCGCTACCCCGGTCTGGAACATCGCGTTGTCGCCGAACTGCTGCCGTCGGTGGTCAAGGCCGCACCGTTGTTCAAGGGCAACTTCAATGCCGCCGCCGACCCTGGCGTCGATGTACGCCTGCATGACGGTCGCCAGGAACTGCTGCGCAACCCGCAACGTTATGACCTGATCACCCTCGAACCGCCTCCGCCTTCCGCCGCCGGCGTGGTCAATCTGTATTCCCGGGACTTCTACCAACTGGCCGCCAGCCGTTTGCAGAAACAAGGCCTGGTCGCCCAGTGGCTGCCGCTGCCGACCCAGAACATCGACGATTCCCGCTCGCTGGTGCGCAGCTTCCTCGACGTGTTCCCCTACGCCAACGTGTGGACCAGCGAGTTCCACGAGATGCTGCTGGTCGGTTCGCTCGAGCCCATCGAGCTGGATGCGGCCAAGATCAGCCAGCGCTTCCAGCAGGACAGCGTACGCAGCACCTTGCAGGATGTCGGTATCGGCTCGGCCGCTGCGTTGCTCGCCACCTGGGTGACAGACCGCGACGGCCTGCAACGCTTTGCCGCCGATGCGCCGCCCGTGACCGATGACCAACCACGGATCGAATACGCGCCCTGGGTGCGGGCCAAGGAGATCACCCGGGTATTGCCGGCGTTGCTTGACTTGCACATTGCTCCGCCGCTGGTGAATGCCGATGCGGCGTTCAATGAGCGCATGAATGCACACCGCCAGCGCCTGATGCAGTTTTATCGGGCGAGCCTGCATGCCTATGACGGCGATCGCGATGCCTGGGGACGGGATATTCGCGAGGTGATGGCCGGTGATGGGGGGAATCCGTATTACCGGTGGTTTGTCGGGGAATGAAACGGCAAACCACACCGTTACTTGTAGGAGCGAGCATGCTCGCGATGGACTCAAGAACAACGTGGGGTGTCAGGTTTCCCCCATCATCGTTGACGTCCATCGCGAGCTTGCTCGCTCCTACAGTGGGATGTCGGCATTTGACAGGTGTATAACATCCGACAAAGCTGCATTGAGCATGAACGCGTACCTTGACTACGGAAGTCGTAATGCCGACACATAAAAACAAAGCGCCAACCGCAAACCCTGATTCGCAACCGACCCTCATCAACCGTTACCTGTTTCCCGTCACCATCGGCATCCTGCTGTTGGCCGTCGCGGGCATCGGCTGGTTCCTGTTCGCCAGCCAGCCGACTCCGGTACCTCTGGCACCCGTGAGCAAACCCGCCGTGCAACCGGCCAAGCCGCAACCGGTGGCCGCCGTGCCCGAAGCAGCACCGGCGAAAATGGTCGACGAGCAACAATGCCAGGGCTGCCACAGCGCCCAGGTCAAGGACTGGCAAGGCTCCCACCACCAATTGGCGATGCAGGCGGCCAGCGCCGACACCATGCTCGGTGACTTCAACAACGTGACGTTCAAGGCGGAAAACGAAACCACCCGTTTTTCGCGCAAAGACGACGGCTTCTGGGTCAACACCCCCGGCATCGATGGCAAGAACGCCGACTTCAAGGTCGCCTACACCTTTGGCATCGCACCGTTGCAGCAATACCTGATCGAAGTCGGCGATGGCCGCTTGCAAGCCCTGGGCGTGGCCTGGGATACCGAGAAACAGCGCTGGTTTCACCTGTATCCGGGCCAGGGCGTGACCTTCAAGGATCCGCTGCACTGGAGCAAACCGAGCCAGAACGCCAACTTCATGTGCGTCGAATGCCACACCACCGGTTACAAGCGCAATTTCGATGCGGCAAAAAACACCTTCGACAGTCAGTGGAACAGTCTCGGGGTCGGTTGCCAGGCCTGTCACGGTCCGGCCTCCAATCACTTGGAATGGACGGCGAAAAAGACCGATCTGATCCACGCCGGCTTTGCCGTCGACCTCAAGGACAAGAACGCCACCGTCGAAATCGAAACCTGTGCCCGCTGCCACTCCCGCCGCGCGCCGTTGGGCGATGGTTTTACCGTCGGCAAGCGCCTGATGGACGACTACCTGCCCAGCCCACTGACCCGTGAGTTGTATGCGCTGGACGGCAAGATCAAGGATGAGGTATTCGAACACGGCTCCTTCGCTCAAAGCAAAATGTTCGACAAGGGCGTGCGCTGCAGCAATTGCCACAACCCTCACAGCACCCAGCTCAAGGCGCCGGGCAATGGTGTCTGCCTGCAATGCCATAACACGGCAGGCAAGACGACAGTGGAAGGTGTCGACGGCAATGGCCTGCAAGCGAAGAACTACGACTCCATCGAGCACACCCGCCACACCATGGGTCAACCGGGCTCGCAGTGCGTGGATTGCCACATGCCCGGCAAGTTCTACATGGGTAACGACTTCCGTCACGACCACAGTTTCAGCATCCCCAACCCGGAGCGCGCTGCAAAACTGGGCACGCCGGACGCCTGCCTGACCTGCCACCAGGGCAAGGCCGGCGACAAGGTCACCGAGCAGTTCAAGCTTTGGAACACCGCCAATGCAGGCATGGCGCAAGCGCCACGCTACGACGAGAGCCTGTGGTTGATCCGCAACGGCCAGGCGGGTGCGGCGCAAGCGCTGTACGAGCAACTGCAACGCAGCAACCTGCCGGCGATCCAGCGGGCGACCCTGCTCAACGAGTTGCCCGCCTACCCCAGTGAGCAGGCGCTGAAACTGGCGACCAAGGACCTGAACAATCCGGCGCCACAGGTGCGTGAAAGCGCTGTGCATGCAGTCAGCGCGTTCCTGCCGCCACCGGAACGCGCATCGCTGCTCACGCCGTTGCTGAGCGATCCGGTGAAAGCCGTGCGTATCGCGGCGGCACGGGACCTGCTCAGCGTGGCTCGCAACGGCCTGGGCACTGCGCAGGACCGTTGGAACAGTGCCATCGCCGAGTACGAGACAGTGCAGAAAAGCCTGCTCGAACGCGCCGAAGCCAACCTCAACCTGGCCCTGCTGTATCAGGCCAGTGGTCGCAATGACGAAGTTGAAGCGCTGCTGCGAACCGCACTCAAGCGTGATCCGGACTTCTACCCGGCATTGGTTACTTTGGTGCAATGGCTGGAGGCCAATGGTCGCAACGAGGAGGCGCAGGCGCTGTTGGCGCAAGGCCTGAAAGAACACCCCGACGCTGCCTTGCTGCAACACACCCAGGGCCTGTCATTGGTACGCGCCGGTAAATCCTCGCAGGCTATGCCGTTTCTGAACAAGGCCGCGCAACTGGAACCACAGACTGCGCAATACGGTTATGTGCTAGCAGTGGCGCTGCACGACAGCGGCAAGGTGTCTGAAGCCTGCGACGAGCTTGAACGGCTGTTGAAAGTCGATCCCACCAACCGCAATGCACGCCTGGCGTTGATCCAGTACTACCTCAACAACGGCCAGGAGCCCAAGGCGCAGGTGCTGTTGCAGGGCTGGAAGAAGATGAACATGGGAGATCCGGCGTTGAAATGATCGGGGGCTGATCCAATGGCCCCATCGCGGGCAAGCCTTGCTCCCACAGGTTATTGGTGAACACAAAACTTGTGACCGACTCAAACCCTGTGGGAGCAAGGCTTGCCCGCGATGGCGTCAGTACAGTTATTGAAATTTCCGCGCTTAACGCCGTCTAAACAACGGTCGCGGTTCAATCACCGAACGCCCATACAACACGCTCATCCCCGCCAGCCCTTTCAGCGCATCCTCGGCGGATTTGTCTTCGCGCACGGCGAAACTGTCGAACCCGCACTGACGCATATGGCTGAGCTGATCGCGCAGCACGTCACCGATGGCCCGCAACTCGCCAGTCCAGCCCAATCGGGTGCGCAGCAGGTAGGCCTGACTGTAGGCTCGGCCATCGCGAAAGCTGGGAAAATCCAGCGCGATCAAAGGCAATTGAGCGAACCACGGTTGGAGGCTTTCCACTTCATCGTCGGGTCCCAACCACACGGCATGCTGCTGCGGATTTTCCTGCCACCTGGTCAGCGGCAAGATCAATGCCCCCACCGGCAATGGCGCCTCCAGATCCCTGACCAGCATCCACGCATCCCCGGTGTCGACGCTTGCCACGCCCTCCTCCAGCCGCAACAGATTGTTCATGCCGACACCTCCAGCGCTTTCGGATAGACCGATTCCTTGAACGGTTCAAGGCCGATGCGCTGCACGGTGTCGACAAACAGTTCTTCGCTTTCGCGATAACGTACAAAGGTTTCGACGATGCGTTCGATGACGCCGGGCACTTCACTGGCACTGAAGGAAGGGCCGATGACCTTGCCCAATGCACTGTTCTTGCCCTGGGCACCACCGAGGGTGATCTGGTACCACTCGCTACCGTTCTTGTCGACGCCGAGAATGCCGATGTTGCCGATGTGGTGGTGACCGCAGGCGTTCATGCAGCCGGAGATGTTCAGGCTGATATCGCCCAGGTCGTGCAGGTAATCGAGGTCCTCGAAGCGTGCGGCAATGCCCTGGGCGATGGGGATCGACTTGGCGTTTGCCAACGCGCAGAAATCGCCACCGGGACAGGCAATCATGTCGGTGAGCAGGCCGACGTTGGCGCTGCCCAGATCGTGCTCGCAAGCCAGGCGCCACAGCGCGAACAGGTCCGCCTTGGGCACGTCCGGCAGGACCACGTTCTGTTCATGGGCGATGCGAATTTCACCGAAGCCGAAACGCTCGGACCAGTTCGCAATCACCTCCATCTGCGCCGTGGTGACATCACCCGGTGGCGCGCTGATGCCGGGCTTGGTCGACAGCACCACGCTGACGTAACCCGCAACCTTGTGCGCCTGCACGTTGCGCAGCACCCAGCGCGCGAACGCCGGGTTTTGCGCCAAATGGGTACCGAACTGCAGATCGGTGCCGGCCAGTTCACGGTAGTGCGGCGTGACGAAGGCACTGGCGACACGCTCGTACTCCTCGAGTGTCAGTTGTGCCGGGCCGTCCTTGAGGTGCTGCCACTCCTCCTCCACTTCCCGGGCGAAGGCTTCGATGCCCAACGCCTTGACCAGGATCTTGATCCGCGCCTTGTACTTGTTGTCGCGCCGGCCATGACGGTTGTACACCCGCAGTACGGCTTCGACGTAAGACAGCAAGTGCTGCCACGGCAAGTCCTCGCGGATCTGCAAACCGAGGATCGGCGTGCGCCCCAGTCCGCCACCGACGATCACCCGCAGCAGCATTTGCCCGTCACTGCCCGGGTAAAGGTAGAGGCCGATGTCGTGCATCATGATCGCCGCCCGGTCCTGTTCGGCCGAGCAGATGGCGATCTTGAACTTGCGTGGCAGGAACAGGAATTCCGGATTGATGGTCGACCATTGCCGCAGGATCTCGGCCAGTGGACGCGGGTCGATCATTTCGTCCGCCGCGACCCCGGCGAAGGCTTCGGTGGTGATGTTGCGCACGCAGTTGCCGGAGGTCTGGATGGCGTGCATTTCCACTGCGGCCAGGCGTTCGAGGATCTCCGGTACTTCAGCCAGTTCAACCCAGTTGAACTGAATGTTCTGCCGGGTGGTGAAATGGCCGTAACCGCGATCATAATCCCGGGCGATGCTCGCCAGCGTACGCATCTGCCGGGCGCTCAACGTGCCGTAGGGAATCGCCACCCGCAGCATGTAGGCGTGTTTTTGCAGGTACAGGCCGTTTTGCAGGCGCAATGGCAGAAACTCTTCTTCGCTCAGCTCGCCGGCCATGTAGCGCCCGACCTGATCGCGAAACTGCGCAACCCGCTCGAACACCAGCGCCCGGTCATAGTCGTCGTACTGATACATCTGGCTACCTCATCAGGATTAGGCACACCCTTTTGCAGGAGCGAGCCTGCTCGCGATGGAATCAAGGTCGACGCGTTCATTTAGGAAGATCGCGTTTTCGTTGACGTCCATCGCGAGCAGGCTCGCTCCTACAGGGATTGGCGTGACTATGAACTTGGGGGGCAGTGCGTTACAGATTCACTTAAGCGCAAAAAAACCGTATCAGGGGGCGATGAGTGGACACAGCAGTGGTCACTGACTGACCGTTATCGCGAGCAGGCTCGCTCCTACAGGGGATGGGTGTGTTGTTCGGAGAATTCAGCTGCGCTCGCGAGGAATCAGGCTCTGTAGCTGTTGAGCGAGGAAATTCGCATCGAATGCAAAAGTGTCCGGGTCCTTCAAACCATTGGTCTTGCGCCACTGCCAGTCACTGGACGGTGGCGCGCAAACCAGGGAAACGCTGCCATACCGGGCGGCGGTAAAGCCCATCACTGCGATGGAAATCTGCCCACCGGCACCCATCACATCCGGCACGAATTCCACCGGTTTGCCAGCAATCACAATGGACAGCTTCTCGGTCCTGAACGTCGACGTTTCGACCGGCACGCTCGGCCCGGACGCAACGAACGGCTCGCGGCTGACCTCCAACAGGTTCGGCATCAGTACCGGCTCCAGCCACTGCTGGATCTGATCGAACAACTCCCCGATGCGTGTTGCCCACATGGCCGATTGCGACTCGAACACTTGTTTCTTGTGCGCTTCGCTCTCTGCGTAATGGCGAAGCATCTCGCCCAGTTGCTGTACGTCGTCCATTGCGATGTTCCTTTGGTTGAAGCCGAACTGCGGACGTTCAGCATGGCAGATACGCACCGCTCGCGTACGACCAATCGCCGGGAGGTCGTTCAGCTGTGATCGGGCCTTTGCCGCAGGCGCGCCATGCTCAGGACATCGACCCAACGGCCTTCACGCAGGCCGTAGTCGCGCAACAGTCCTTCGGTTTCAAAACCGAATTTTCGGTACAGGCCAATGGCGGGTTCATTGTCGGCGTACACAGTCAGCTCGACACGACGCAGATTCATCCAGTTGTCGGCAATATCGAGCGCCGCCGCCAGCAGTTTTGAACCCACGCCCTTGCCCTGCCAGGACCGCGCAACGCCCATGCCGAAGCTGCCGGCGTGGCTGCGGCGGATACGGGAAAACTGTTCCAGAGTCAGATTGCCGATGACAGTGCCTTGATGCAGCGCCACCAGTTGTACGACCCGCTCGTCATACGCCGCCAGGCGCTTGCGCCAGATCTCGCTGGACAAAAACGGCATTTGCAGCGTTTGACGCATGACGGCCGGCTCGTGGTAAAGCGCGGTGATGCCTTCGATGTGGGATTCGTTGAGGCGTTCGAGAGTGATGACGGGCTCGGTGGCGGGCATGGGTGTTCATCCTTGAGGCAGACATGGCCGGTTACTCTACAACGCTGGCGAAATCCCCGCAGTACCCTGTAGGAGCGAGCCTGCTCGCGATGGTCGTCAACGATAACGCTGGCGGCCTGACGCCCCGCGGTGTTCTGCCGTACATCGCGAGCAGGCTCGCTCCTACAGTTGGACTGGGTCAGTTTTCGAACCACTCCCGCCGCTCACGGAAGGTGCCGTGGATCAACTCCACCAGCATCTGAACCTGAGCCTCGCCCTTGGACTCGGCATTCACCGCCATCCATACCTGCCTCTGCATCGGTTGGTTGAACAACTCCGGCAGCCCGATCAACCCGCGATCAAAGCGACTCATGTACCCGGGCAGCAGGCCGATGCAGGCGCTGCATCGAATCATCTCCAGCATCAATCCATAGGCATGCAACTGCACGACGCCCGCCAGGCGCTGATCGACCAGCGAATTCCACGGTCGAAAGCTGTCGATTTCGCGCTCCTGCTGCCACTGCACCAGCAGAAAGTCGGCCAGGTCATCCAGGCTCTCGGGGCGCGAGGCTGCCCGGGAATAGCGCTTGGCGATGTGCGGCAGATAGTCCAACCGCGCCAGGCATTCGGGTTCGGCGGTGGCAAAACTCGGTCCCGACAGTGGCGCGTTAGTGTCCGCCATCCACACAACCACATCAGCGCTCACCGCCCGCAAGGCCAGCTCGCTGTCCAGGCTGATGATGTCCAGGCGAATGCTTGCGTTGCGCCGCAGCAGCGCCACCAGGTCGCGACCGAGAATGTCGTGCAGGATCGATTCGGCAACCGCCAGGCGTATCTGCGGCTGTTCAATGACAGGCAAATCGCGTTCGTGGGCCAGCGCGATCAACTGGGCCTGCAATTGCAGGCCATCGCGGCTGAGGGCGACGCCGTTTTCCGAAGGGCTGAACAATGCGCAATGCAGTTGCGACTCAAGCTGGGCCAATTGCTTGCGCAGCAGGGTCGCCTTGATGTTGAGACGCCGCGCCGCCTGCATGTAGCAGCCGCAACGGGCAGTGACGCTGAAGCACTGCGCCGACAGCGGATCGAGCGTTGAAGCACGGGCTCGCCAGTCGGTAGAGGTGTTATCGAGAGACGCGCGGTATGGCGCGATGTATCGCTGGCCAGCAGGTTCCATGAATGACATTGATGACTCCCTGTCGATCGATCACCGGGAGCTCCATCCTGCGCATCATTCATGAAACGGATATGACAGCCACTCAGGTGCTTGGGCTTTGTCGGAAGCTCACCGCCAGGCGGTTCCAGCTGTTGATGGTGGTGACGGCGATCGTCAAATCCACCAGTTCGCCTTCGCTGAACTGCTCTCGCGCCTGTTCATAGACGTCATCCGGCACATGGTTTTCCGACAGCAGCGTCACCGCTTCGGTCCAGGCCAGCGCTGCACGCTCGCGCGGGTTGAAGAAGTTACTGTCGCGCCAGACCACGATGGAGTACAGGCGCCGGTCGGTTTCACCCAGGCGCCGGGCATCCACCGAATGCATGTCGGTGCAGAACGCACAACCGTTGAGCTGCGAGGCGCGGATCTTGATCAGATGCAGCAGCGGCGCTTCGATGCTCAAGCTGCTGGTCAGGGCCTCCATGGCAATCATCGCCTTCATCGCCTTGGGGGAAGCGCTGTAATAGTCCAGTCGAGGGTTCATGGCGGGCCTGTGCAATCGGGTGAGATATCTGAAGATTGGCACAAGTCAGGGGAGGCACCAGATCCAATCTGGCGTTTTTTCCCTGCGCAACTTCATTCCCGGCGGCCAATCCGGCTAATCTTGCGCCACGCACACCGCGAACAAGATCACCGCAGGAGCCTGTCGGAATGGAACTACATGTTGTCATTAACGGCCGCAAGGATCTGGCGGGTCAGTTGTACAACCAGCTGCGCAGCGCCATCGAGTCGGGCCGTCTGGCAGCAGGGACGCAGCTTCCACCCAGCCGCTTGCTGGCCGAGCAACTGGGTATTTCGCGCAAGACCATTTCCGATACCTACGCCCAGCTGACCTACGAAAACTTTCTCACCGGGGTCATTGGCAAGGGTACCTATGTCAACGCCCGGGCCTCGAAAGTCGAACGCAAGCAGAACCCTTCCGAGCTGGCCGGTTTCGAGGTGATCGAATCCTGGCGTAGCCTGCCTGTGTTCCTGCGCCACCCGACACTGGAAGGCTCGTTGCGTTATGACTTCATCGGCGGCGCCACCGGCAAGGGCCAATTCCCCCAGGACGACTGGCGGCGCTGCACGGCCCATGCCCTGCGTCAGATCGCCTCGTCCAAGGGCTTCTACAGCCTGGCGGAAGGCCTGCCGGCACTGCGCAACGCCATCGCCCGGCACATCTCGTTTTCCCGAGGGGTCAATTGCCAGGATGAAGACGTGGTGGTGTGCAACGGCGCCCAGCAGGCCCTGGACCTGATTTCCCGCGTCCTGATCCGCCCCGGAAGCATCGTGGCCATGGAGGACCCCGGTTATCCGCCGGCACGCCTGCTGTTCGGCACCCACGGTGCCACGGTGATTGGCGTACCGGTGGACGCCGAGGGCATCCAGGTGGACAAGATTCCCCTGGGCACCCGCCTGATATATGTCACTCCATCGCACCAGTTCCCCCTCGGCATGCCTATGAGCCAGGAACGGAGGGTGGCGCTGCTGGCCAAGGCCCATGAGCTGGGGGCGATCATCATCGAGGATGATTACGACAGCGAATTTCGCTACGAAGGCCGGCCCACGGACTCGCTGCAGAGCATGGATGAGCGCGGGATCGTCGCCTACGTCGGGACCTTCTCGAAAACCCTGCTGCCGGAGCTGCGCCTGGGTTACGCGATCCTGCCGCCGGCGATCCTCGAAGCGGTGGTGCGCGCCAAGCAGCTCACCGACCTGCACACCTCGACCCTGCCCCAGTGGGCGCTGGCCAAGTTCATCGCCGAAGGCTGCCTGCTCAAGCACATCCGGCGTTGCCACACCATTTATGCGGGCCGGCGCGAGCGAATCCTGGCGCGCATGGCCGGTGATCTCTCGCCATGGCTGGAAGCGGTGCCAACCAGGGCCGGTTTCCATATGGTGGTGCTGTGCAAGGTGCCGATCGACGTGCCGCTGGTGATCGAACTGGCGAAGAAAGTGGAAGTCGGGCTCTATGCCATCGACAGCTTCTACTACCAGCAAGCGCCGCAGAACGGGCTTTTCCTGGGTTTTGGCGCCATCGAGACCCTGGACATCGACATCGCGCTGGATCGGCTTCGCGACATACTGCAACAGATCGCCTGATAGATTGGACTGCCGCTTTATCCGGCGATTGGCTATTGGTAGTCCGGGGGTGCAGGCCTATCCTGCAAGGGTGTCATCCTTCAATGAGCAGGATTCGTCCGGCCTGATCCAGGAGTGTGAGCCGATGTCCTATAAAGTGATCAATACCGTAAAGGTGCAGGCCGTCGCCGGCCGCTCGGAAGAACTGGGTAAGCAACTGCAAAAGATTGTCGACACCCTGCGCGAAACACCGGGCTGTGACTCCTATATGGTCGACCGCTGCCCCGAGGACAGTAACCGCTGGACCGTCAGCGCCCACTGGCAATCGGAAGCGGCCATGCAATCGCACTTCAACAGTCCCGAGGTGCAGGGTTTCATCGACCTGATCGATTGCCAGCTGGCCAATGCCGTGGATTTCAACAGCTTTCCCATCCGCTAAGCCCCCTGTAGTAGCGAGCCTGCTCGCGATGGTCGTCAACGATAACGCGGACTTGCCAAATGCCCGCGGTGCGTCGACTTCCATCGCGAGCAGGCTCGCTCCTACAGGTTTCAAGAATTAATTGGTCCCCTGACCTTCCTCAATATTGGCTGTTTTTCTGGCGCCCGCAGCGGACTAGATTTGTTCCTGACATCTCATCCCACGCAGGTAACAAACATGAACGTATTGCGCTTCTGTGCCACTTCCCTGGTTGCCCTGACCCTGACTGTTTCCGCCTCGGCCTTTGCCCATGACCCTTCGGAAAAGGTCACGATCCTGCAAGACCAAATGCTGAAAAACGTACCGGGTAAAAAAGCCCTGATGATTGAAGTCGACTACAAGCCCGGTCAATCGTCCATTGCCCACAAGCACGACGGTACGGCCATGGCCTATGTCCTCGAAGGCGAAATCACTTCTCAAGTCAAAGGCGAGAAAGAAGTGACTTACAAGGCCGGGGAGTTCTGGTACGAAGCAGCAGGATCCGAACATTTGGTCTCGAAAAACGCCAGCAAGACCAAGCCTGCGAAGTTGTTGGTATTCATGGTTTTGTCACCGGACGAACAAGTACTTGTCCCATTGAAAAACTGATCGCTGAACGAACAGCCATAAATAAAAACGCCCGAATCGCTGATTCGGGCGTTTTTATATCTCGTGGCAATTACCCCGCCTTCTTTAAATCAAACAAAACTACCGCCACCCTGACAACTATACGCAGGGGTTATTTCATTAAATAACGACGGGTTTAGTCTTGAGTGACCGCCGACGAACTCGGCATCCCTCATTTGCGACTGGTACTTTTCCACTGGAGGTACACCATGAAACTTGCCCTAGTCAGTACGTTGGCAATATCGGCCCTGATAACCGGCTGCTCGATTCCCACGGCACCTTCCGCGACCTCTTCACTGGACGGCATTTTCAGCGAACCGGTGGGCCGCAGTCACGCAACCAGCATTCCGAATGGCAAACAGGTCTCATTGGGCGTGGTGTACAGCCGCAACACCCAGACCAACCGCGCCTATCTGCAGGACTACCAGGCCAACGCTGGCACAGGGTTCGGCCAGAGCCTGCTGGTACAGCCGATTCATGACGCCTACGTGGCCACCTCAAAACCCGATATGGCCGTGGACTGGGTCAAGGCTTCCCTGCAGCGGCAATTCGGCTCAGTCACCGTGTACCCGGACATGCAAAGCCTGAAGGCGGCAAAACCGGACGTGATAGCCGTGGTGGACACCCGTAGCCAGCTCATTACCTCGCGCAGCTCCGACATTGAAGCCGCTGTGAGTGCGCACTTCTACGACAGCCAGCTCAATTACATCGGCACTGCACAGGGTCGCGACGCCAAGGCATTGAGCCCGGTCTGGGCAGACTTCAAGCGCAGTGAAGAGATCGTTGCGGATATTAATGAACAGCAAAACGTGCAGGTCAGGGCGTTGCAGAAGTTCGACCAGTCGCTCAATAACCTGTTGGCCAGCCCGACACAAAAAGTGTCGATGATCGATAACAACTCCGGCAAGAAATTGTATTGATAGCAGTGACGCCATCGCGAGCAGGCTCGCTCCCACATTAGTTTGGTGTTTGATATCAACTAATGTGGGAGCGAGCCTGTTCACGAGAAGATTCAACCTTTGTCGCAATATCAGGCAATTGTTCCGCGTTATCCAGCCCGTCCAACTCCATTACTCTGGCCATTCGCAATGACGCGAACGCTCTCAATCATGGAGATTATTATGAGCACGGACCAGAAAAGATCATTTATCGCACGCATCCGCTGCGACAACACGCCGATGGTATTCTTCCAGCAGATGCTTGGCAGCAGCGCACGCCAGGGCAATCTACTGACCACCACCCATCGTTATTCCGATCTCGTCAAAAAGATGGTGCGGGTTCACAAGTCCCACAACGCCACCGTCCCGATCCGCTCGGACGAGATGATTGTCTATTTCCGCTGTTATGACGATTACTACAACATTCAGATTCGCAGCGAAGGCTATTTGGGAAAGTACTTCAGTAAAAATCCCCACGGGCTCCTCGGCGCCTTTGCGGGTGCCGGTGGCAGCACCACGTCTTTCAACTTGCTGAACCTGAATCAGGGCATCATCACCCTCGATGACCTCAAGAAGGACGAAGCCATGGTTTATCTCAAGGCCAGGAATGCAGGCACGATAAAACGCCACTTGATGGAGGATCCAAAGGTTTATGCCTACACGGATCAACTCGGAGCACCGGTGACCTTCAATCTGAAAATTCTGGAACGCGATGTGCCCTACCCGACCGGTTCGACCCCTTACCTGCTGTTCATTGAACCCAGGGAACAAGACGACGATTACTGAGCGCGCGCGATCCCGGCTCTGTCACTGAAACAAAAAAAAGCCCCGCATCGAAAGATGCGGGGCTTTTTCATTCAACGGCTGATCAGACCGCCGGTTCCAGCTCTGCCTTGGCAGGGGCTGCGGCAGTCGCCGGTGCCTGACCACTCAAGGCCAGATCCAGCAGTTCGCGGTTGGCCACTGCATACATGGCGTAGTCCGTGCCGCTGGCGGCACGGATTTCCACCAGCATGGCGCGCCAGCGTTCGATCATGCTGTCGTGCTGTGCCATCCACGAATCCAGGCGAGCTTCCACGGAGCCTTCACCGCGTTGCAGCACCGAGATGGTGATCGCACGTTGCTGCCAGTCGACGTCATCGCGGAACGCTTCACGGGCCAGGGCCTGCCAGTTGTTTTCCACCGGCAAGGCGCTGATCTGTTGCAGGTACCAGGTGATGTCCAGTTTTTCGCCTACGGCGAAGTAAGCCTTGGCCACTTCGGCAGGATCCTGGCCGGTCACATCCGACGCCTCGATGACAGGCAGCAAGGTGTACAGATGGGAGGTACCCGCCACCATGCGCGCCAGCAACTCCGGTACACCGGCTTCGACGTAAGCCTGATAACGCGTCTCCCAGACTTCGCGGGTCGGGCCTTCCAGCAGCTCGTTGAGCTTCAGTCCCAACTCCTTGAGGTGCGGACCGAAGTGGGCGACGTCACGGGCGGCATTCTGCTCGTTACGGCGGGCACGCAGGAACCAGCGCGTGGCGCGACGACCCAGACGCATCAGCTCGTCCATCATCTCCAGTTGCACGTGAGCGGAAACCTTGTAGTCCAGGGCTTCAATCTGACGGAACCAGTGCGGGAGATGGAAAATGTCACGCACGATCACGTAGGCGCCGGCCACGTTCGCCGGGGTCATGCCGGTCGACTCTTTGAGTCGTTGAACGAAGGTGATGCCCATGTGGTTCACCAGATCGTTGGCGATCTGGGTGCTGACGATTTCACGCTTCAGACGGTGGCGACGCATGGCCACGGAGAACTTGTTCACCAGGGTCGGCGGGAACGCGGTTTCCATGTCGCGGGTCAGGTAGTCATCGTCCGGCACCAGGGAGCCCAGCAACTGCTCCTTGAGGTCGATCTTGCTGTAGGAGATCAGAACCGACAGTTCCGGACGGGTCAGGCCATGACCTTCGGCGACGCGCTCGTTGATCGCCTCTTCCGACGGCAGGAACTCGATGGCGCGGTCCAGCTTGCCACGACCTTCCAGATCGTTCATCAGACGCTTGTATTCAGCGATACGCGGCAAGGCACGACGAGCGGCCAGGGACAGCGCCTGGGTCTGCTTGTAGTTGTTGCCCAGCACCAGGCCACCGACTTCGTCGGTCATGCTCGCCAGCAACTCGTTACGTTGCTTGTCGGTCATGTCGCCGGCCTGAACCACTTCGTTCAGCAGGATCTTGATGTTTACTTCGTGGTCGGAGCAGTCCACGCCACCGGCGTTATCAATGAAGTCGGTGTTGGAACCGCCGCCATTGAGGCCGAATTCCACACGACCCAGCTGGGTCATGCCGAGGTTACCGCCCTCGCCCACCACTTTGCAGCGCAGCTCGTTGCCGTTCACGCGCAGTGCATCGTTGGCCTTGTCGCCGACGTCGGCGTGGCTTTCAGTGCTGGCCTTGACGTAGGTACCGATACCACCGTTCCACAGCAGATCCACCGGCGCCTTGAGCAAGGCGTTCAGCAGTTCGGTCGGGGTCAGCTTGTCGGCCTTGATGTCGAAGCGTTCCTGCATCTGCGGGGAAATCGCGATGCTCTTCGCGCTGCGGGAGAAGATCCCGCCGCCTTCGGACATGATGCTGGTGTCGTAGTCCGACCACGCCGAACGCGGCAGGTCGAACATGCGTTGACGCTCGGCGAAGCTGGTGGCCGGATCCGGATTCGGGTCGATGAAGATGTGCATGTGGTTGAACGCTGCAACCAGTTGCAATTTGTCCGACATCAGCAAGCCGTTACCGAACACGTCACCGGCCATGTCGCCGACGCCCACCACGGTGATGCTGTCTTCCTGGACATTGATGCCGCGTTCACGGAAGTGGCGCTGTACGCCCACCCACGCGCCCTTGGCGGTGATACCCATTTTCTTGTGGTCGTAACCGGCCGAACCGCCGGATGCGAACGCGTCGCCCAGCCAGAAGCCGTAGTCGATGGCGATACCGTTGGCGATGTCGGAGAAGGTCGCAGTGCCCTTGTCCGCTGCAACTACCAGATACGGGTCATCCTGGTCATGACGCACGACGTTGGCCGGCGGAACCAGCGCACCGTCCTTCAGGTTGTCGGTAATGTCCAGCAGACCCGAAATGAAGATGCGGTAGCAGGCGATGCCCTCGGCCGCGATCTCGTCCCGGCTGCCGCCCAGAGGCAGGCGACGTGGCAGGAAGCCACCTTTGGCGCCCACAGGCACGATCACCGAGTTCTTCACTTGCTGGGCTTTTACCAGGCCCAGGACTTCGGTACGGAAGTCTTCTTCACGGTCGGACCAGCGCAGACCGCCGCGAGCGACGTTGCCGAAGCGCAGGTGCACGCCTTCAACCCGTGGCGAATAAACGAAGATCTCGAACTTCGGAACAGGTTTTGGCAGTTCCGGGATCAGGTGCGGGTTGAACTTGAAGCTGAAGTACGACTTGTTATGGCCGTTGGCGTCGGTCTGGTAGAAGTTGGTACGCAGGGTCGCCTTGATCAGGTCCAGGTAGCGACGCAGGATGCGGTCTTCGTTGAGCACCTGAACCTCGTCCAGGGCGCTGAGGATCGCGTGTTCCAGACGTTGCTGCATGTCGTCCAGGTCGTCTGCGCTGAGCTTGCGCGCCAGGTAGAACCGGGTCTTGAACAACCGGGTCAGCTCACGAGCGATATCGGTGTGGTTGTTCAGGGTGCTGGCGATGTAGCCCAGGTCGAAGCCCAGACGGATCTGCTTCAGGTAACGGGCGTAGGCACGCAGCAGCGCCACGTCACGCCAAGGCAGGCCGGCGGTCAATACAAGACGGTTGAACGCATCGTTTTCGGCATCGCCACGCACGATGTGGACGAAGGCGTCCTGCAAGGTGTCGTTGAGTTGCTGAATGTCCAGGTCCATGCCTTCGGCAGCGGTGAAGGCGAAGTCGTGAATCCAGAACTCGCGGCCATTGGTGTGACGCAGCCGGTACGGGAACTCACCCAGCACGCGCAGGCCGAGGTTTTCCAGGATCGGCAGTACGTCGGACAGCGCCAGCGGAGTATCGGCGTGATACAGCTTGCAATGCAGCTCGCGCGGGCCGGAAGCCAGCGGCTGGTAGAAGCTCATGGCCAGCGGCTTTTTCTCGCTGAGGTTCAGCACGTGCTGCATGTCGACCACAGCGGAGTGCGCTGCGAAACGCTCGCGATAACCGGCGGGGAAGCCTTTAGGGAAATCCGCCAGTACGTTGGTGCCCTGGGCTTCGCCGAAGGTTTCAACGGTCAGCGCAGCGTAATCGTCCTGCCAGCTGCGGCAGGCCTGGATGACTTCGTTTTCCAGCTGCTGCGGATCGATGTCGATGCGGTTTTTCGGGTCAACGCGCAGGATCAACTGCACGCGGGCCAGCACGGACTCGGAGAAGAAGGTCCAGAACTCGCAGTCCGAGGCTTTCAGGCGATCCATCAGCACTTGCTGGATCTTCTGGCGCACTTCGGTGGAGTAGATGTCGCGCGGCACGTAGGCCAGGCAGTAGCAGAAACGGCCGTACGGATCCTTGCGCAGGAACACGCGAATCTTGTTGCGTTCCTGGATCTGCACGATCGACATCACGGTGCTGAACAGTTCGTCCACCGGGGTCTGGAACAGGTCGTCCCGTGGCAGTACTTCCAGGACCTGCGCCAGTTCCTTGCCCAGGTGCGCCTTGGACTGGAAGCCGGAGCGGCGCTCGATTTCCTCGACCTTGTGACGAATGTACGGGATGGTCCGCACGCTTTCGCCGTACACCGACGAGGTGTACAGGCCCATGAAACGGCATTCCTTGATGACTTTGCCATCAGCGTCGATTTCACGGATCGACACGTAGTCAGGGTAAGCGGGACGGTGCACGCGGCTTGGGTGCGCAGCCTTGGCGAAGGTCAGCAGTTTCGGTTCGCGCAGGTAGTTCACGGCATAATTTTCGATGCGCGTGTCATCGTAGGTCATGCCGGTGCGCAGGGTCTTGGTCAGGCCAAGGAACGAGCTCTGGTCATACTCGATGTGCCCGCCATCGGCCTGATCGGTGACCACGAACTCTTCGTAGCCGAGGAAGGTGAAGTGGTTGCCCACCAGCCATTCCAGGAAGCCTTTGATTTCGTTCTTTTCTTCGGCATCGACGGCGAAACGGCTGTTGTCCAGGTTGGTGAGGATTTCCTGGACCTTGGCCTTCATCGGTTCGAAATCGGTCACCGCCGCGCGCACTTCGCTGAGCACTTGCTCCAGCTCTTTGGTCAGCACGTTCAATTCGGCGGTGTTGGCGCAGCGGTCGATTTCCAGGTACATCAACGACTCGTGCAGCACGTCGTCGCCCTGGGTGCCTTTAGGCAGGATTTCCAGCAGTTCGCCCTTCGCGCCGCGACGCACGCTCAGCACGGTGGTTTGCAGGGTATGAATGCTGTAGCCGCGACGGTTCAGCTCGGTACGCACCGAGTCCACCAGGAACGGCAGATCGTGGTGCAGCACTTCGACCGCGGTGTGGGTCGACTGCCAGCCGTGGCGTTCGTAATCGGGGTTGTAGACACGCACTTGCGGATGCGCGTGATCAAAGCGCTCAAGCAGGCGCCATGCAGAAAGAGTACAGCCAGCGAGGTCGGACAAACGACGCTGGGTCAGTTCGTCCAGGGAGATAATGCCGAAGAATTGTTCAGCGAACAGCGCCACTTGTGGCAGTGCCTGTTCACTGATGTGCTGCGCCAGTGCCGCTTGCAGTTGGTGCTGGAAGTCGGCTTTGCTGGCTGCGGTGAAGAACGCCATCTGTGGTACTCCGCTAGGGCTTGTTATTGATGGAAGCGTCGCGTGCAAAACCCCTCATTGGGGCTACCCGTCACCCTGTTCCTGATTCTCGGGCAGAGGAAACAGGGTGACAGGTGGGTGAAGCTGGACGAGACACTCGGGTCACATTCACCTTCCGTGGATGGGCATCTGCAAAAGCGACTGGCCTTTTGGCACGCAATGCCTTTACAGGTGCACATCCGTTGCGCAGCTTAACGAGTGCGGCAAGGCCCATTCTTGCGGTGCTGCGACATATTCGGACATCAGCACGCTGCTTCTTCGCGGCGCATCGAACAACACTAGCAGTCGCACAGAAAAATGACGGATTTCCGTCCGGCTTTGCGGGACGTTCGTACCAGGAATGACCAGCAGGACTTTGCTCGTTCACGTAACGCCCAAGGCATTCGCACGAGCAGAAATTGACCGGGGCTGGCAAAATCGCCTTTCTTTCGTCCTCATGACGCTCATCGAGCCAGGATTACCCCATGCAAATGACCACCGCCCTCTTGATCGTCAACCCGTGCGATGACGAAGAAGACAACATGGCCATGCTCTGCTGCCACAGCAACCAGGGCGAGATGTTCCTGATGACCCGTTACCCGGATGAGGACGAGCTGGAGATCACGCTGGATGGCGAGCCTTCGACACTGGAGGGCGTGAAAGCCACTCTCGGCGCTACATCGCTGAAGATCGAGATCGCTGCGGCGGATGCCGATGCGTTGAATGGGGATGATGTGCTGGAGATCACCTTCAACCCGGACATGGTGGATATGGCGGAAGTTGAGGAAACCCTGAAGAACATTCTCGATGGTACTGGCACCTATATCAGCCAGATTTGAGTTGTTTGACCTGCCCTCATCGCGAGCAGGCTCGCTCCTACAATCGAACGTCGTACACCGTCAATGTAGGAGCGAGCCTGCTCGCGATGGCGCCGGCACAGCCACCCAATCACTCCCCTGCTGGCAAAATCCGGCAACTGCCCCAATCATTTCCCCCACTTTGCGCAAAATGCCGTTAGTCGCCGCCCCCCGCGATGGATTAAAGTAACGCCCCCAGCCCCGGCGTTTACCAACGACCTCGGCCACCTTTTTGCAGGAACAGTCATCGATGGAACATCGTGAAGCGCTGCTGGCGCTGCGAACCTTTCTTTCAACGCAGATTCTCGGCCAGGAAAAGCTCATCGAGCGCTTGCTCATCGCCCTGCTCGCCGACGGCCACATGCTGGTCGAGGGCGCTCCGGGTCTTGCCAAGACCAAGGCCATCAAAGAACTCGCCGAAGGCATCGAAGCCCAGTTCCATCGCATCCAGTTCACCCCCGACCTGCTGCCCGCCGACATCACCGGCACGGAAATCTATCGCCCGGAAACCGGCAGCTTCGTCTTCCAGCAAGGCCCGATCTTCCATAACCTGGTGCTGGCGGACGAAATCAACCGCGCCCCGGCCAAGGTGCAGTCGGCGCTGCTCGAAGCCATGGCCGAGCGTCAGGTCAGTGTCGGACGCAGCACTTACGAGCTCTCACCGCTGTTCCTGGTGATGGCCACGCAGAACCCCATCGAGCAGGAAGGCACCTATCCCCTGCCCGAGGCCCAGCTCGACCGATTCCTGCTGCACGTGAAAATCGGCTTCCCGGACGCCGCCGTCGAACGCCGGATCCTGCAGCAGGCCCGTGGCGAAGCCCTGAACGGCGAAACCAAGCCGGAACGTCGGGTCAGCCAACAGGCCATTTTTGCCGCCCGCAAGGAAATCCTCGGTTTGTACATGGCCGACGCCGTGGAGGAGTACCTGGTGCAGTTGATCATGGCCACCCGGACCCCGGCCAAGTTCGACCCCGAGATGGCCGAGTGGATCGCCTATGGCGCCAGCCCTCGCGGCTCCATCGCCCTCGACCGTTGCGCCCGGGCCCACGCCTGGCTGGCCGGCCGCGACTTCGTCAGCCCCGAGGACATTCAGGCGGTGCTGTTCGACGTGCTGCGCCACCGCATCATTCTTTCCTTTGAAGCCGAAGCCGCTGGCATCGATCAGGACCGCGTGGTCCAGCGGATTCTCGACGTCGTAGCCGTCGCTTGACCCCGATGAACGCGCCCCAGCCACCCGAGCCCGGTATTCGCATCACCCTCGCCGAAATGATCGAGATGCGTCATCGCGTGCGCGAAGTACAGCTGTTCTCCACACCGAGCCAGCGCAGTCCGCTGATCGGCCTGCACCACTCCAAGCTGCGCGGGCGCGGCGTGGATTTCGACCAGGTGCGGGTCTATCAGGCCGGTGACGACGTGCGCACCATTGACTGGCGCGTCACCGCCAGGACCCAGGAGCCGCACACCAAGCTTTTCCACGAAGAGCGCGAACGGCCGATTTTCATCATGGTCGAACAGAGCCGCCGGTTGTTCTTCGGCTCGGGGCTGATGTTCAAATCGGTACTCGCCGCCCAGGCCGCGAGCCTGATCGGCTGGGCCGCGCTGGGGCACAACGATCGGGTCGGCGGCCTGGTGTTCGGTGACAACGAACACTATGAAATCAAGCCGCGACGCAGCAAGCAGAGTCTGCTGCAACTGCTCAACCGGCTGGTGCGGGTCAACCAATCGCTGCACACCGAAGGCGAGCCGGACCGCGACGCCTTTGGCATTGCCCTGCGCCGCGCCCGGGAAGTCTCGCGCCCCGGCAGCCTGATCATCGTGATCTGCGATGAACGCGCCTTGAGCGAAAGCGCCGAGCAACAGCTGAGCCTGTTGTCCCGTCATTGCGACCTGTTGCTGCTGCCGCTATCGGACCCACTGGATCACGCCCTGCCCGCCGCGGGCCTGCTGCGTTTTGCCGAGCGCGGCGCGCAACTGGAACTCGACACTTTGAATTACGAGCTACGCCAGACCTACCGTGCCCAGGCCGAAGCCCGCATCGCCCGCTGGGAATTGCTGGCGCAAAAGCTGCGGGTATTGATGATGCCGTTGAGCACCCAGAGCGAAATGGTCGAGCAATTGCGTGAATACCTGAACCCGCAGAAACCGGGAGCAGGTCGATGAACGGGCTGGAACAATTGCAACCCCTGATCTCCCCGCCACCGATTGGCTTCTGGCCGCCGGCACCGGGCTGGTGGTTGTTGCTATTACTGCTGCCCGCCATCGGCTTTGCCGTGTGGAAGTTGCGGCGTTTCATCCCGCAGAAAAAGCCTGTGGTGCGCGCCGAACAGCCGCTGGACCCGGCACGCATCGCGGCCCTGGCAGAGCTGGCACTGATGCCCAAGCCCTACGACGGTGCCCCCGCCGGGGCCTGGCTACAACAACTCAACGGCCTGCTCAAGCGTCTGTGCCGCAACCATTACCCCCACAGCCAGAGCCATACCCTCAACGGGCGCAAATGGCTGGCTTTCCTCGACAACCGCTGCCCGGCTGCCGGCCTGACCCGCTGGATGGTGCTGGTCGAAGGTGCCTACAAACCCGAATGCAAACTCGACGACAAGGCCATCGCCGGCCTGACCCAGGCCGTCGACACCTGGATTCGCAAACATGTTTGAGTTCGCCTGGCCGTGGATCTTCGTCCTGCTGCCCTTGCCGTGGCTGATGCGCATCGCGCTGCCGGTGGCCGACAGCGGCGAACCGGCGCTCAAAGTCAGCTTCCTCAGTGATCTCGAAGGCCTGGCCCGGCGTCGCGCCCGGGCCAACCTGCCGGCCTGGCGGCAACAGGCACCGTTCATGCTGTTGTGGTTGATGCTGCTGACCGCCGCCGCGCGTCCGCAATGGCTCGGCGAGCCTTTGCCGATTGCCGCCAGTGGGCGGGACCTGCTGGTGGCGGTGGACGTATCCGGCTCCATGGATTACCCCGACATGCAGTGGCAGGACGAGGACGTCAGCCGTCTGGCACTGGTCCAGCATCTGCTCGGCGATTTCCTCGAACACCGCGATGGCGACCGGGTCGGCCTGATCCTGTTCGGCAGCCAGGCCTACCTGCAGGCACCGCTGACCTTCGACCGCCACACCGTGCGGGTCTGGCTCGACGAGGCACGCATCGGCATCGCCGGCAAGAACACCGCCATCGGTGATGCCATCGGCCTGGCCCTCAAACGCCTGAGACTGCGTCCGGCCCAGAGCCGCGTGCTGATCCTGGTCACCGACGGCGCCAACAATGGCGGGGAAATCGACCCGCTCACCGCCGCGCGCCTGGCAGCCAGGGAGGGGGTGAAAATCTACCCGATCGGTATCGGTGCCGACCCGGAGCAAAGCGGTACGCTGGGATTCCTCGGCGTCAATCCGAGCCTGGATCTTGACGAGCCATCCCTCAAGGCCATCGCCGAGGCCACGGGTGGCCAGTACTTCCGTGCCCGCGACGGCCAGGAACTGCAAGCGATCAAAGACACCCTCGACCAGCTCGAACCGGTGACGCAGCAACCGACCCAGGCTCGCCCGGCCCAGGCGCTGTATCAGTGGCCACTGGCGATGGCGCTGATATTGAGCATGTTGCTGGTGGCCCGCGAGCTGTGGCCGGATAACCCGCTGCAACGCCTGTTTACCAAGGATCTGTTTTTGCAAACGCAACTGCCTGACTGGCGCCAGCGGCTCAAGCGCCTGCGCCTGCGGAGACGCCGATGAGCGCGATCTGGCCCTACTGGTTCCGCCCCTGGTGGCTGCTGTTGTTGCCACTGCTCGGCTGGTTGCTGTGGCAACTCTGGCATCGGCAGAAACGCGCCGGGCGCTGGCAGATGATCCTGCCACCGGCCTTTCACGGCGTGCTGCTCAGCGGTGGAAGCGGCCGTGGCAGCAAACTGCCGTGGATTGCGCTGGGCGTGGCGTGGCTGCTGACTGTCCTTGCGCTGTTGGGGCCGAGTTGGGAGCGCGTCGAGCAACAGAGCCAGAAACCCGCCGACCCGCTGGTGGCCATCGTTGAACTGACCCCGGAAATGCTCGCCACCGACGTACCGCCCAATCGCCTGGAACAGGCCCGGCGCAAGCTTCTGGACCTGCTGCAGGTTCGCAGCGACGCGCAGACCGCCATCGTCGTCTACGCCGGCAGTGCCCACACCCTGGTGCCGCTGTCGGACGACCTGTCTACCAGCCGCAACCTGCTGGACGCGCTCAAGCCATCATTGATGCCCGAAGCCGGCCACCGCGCCGATCTGGCGGTGATCAAAGCCCTGAACCTGCTGGAGCAAGCCGGCCTGGGCGATGGTCGGATCCTGCTGATCGGCTCGTCGCTGTCGGAACTTGAGCGCCAGGGCATCCGCCAGGCCTTGAGCGGCAAATCCACCCAGTTGCTGATGATCGGCATCGGCACTGCCGAGGGCACGCCGATCACCCAGGAAGACGGTAGCTTCCTCAAGGACGAACAGGGAGCGATTCTGGTGCCGCATCTGGACGAGCCAGGCCTGAAAACCTTCGTCAATGACCTGGACGGACGCTATCGCCACGCGCGCCTGAGTGATGCCGACCTGCGCGGCCTTGGCCTGCTCGATGGTCCGCGCAACCTGCGCAACGACGGCCAGACCCTGCGTCTGGACAGTTGGGCCGATCAGGGTTACTGGCTGCTGCTGCCGCTGTTGTTCCTGGCGGCCTGCGCCGGGCGCCGTGGCTGGCTGCTCTGTCTGCCGTTGCTGCTGGCTATGCCGCAGCCCAGCCATGCTTTCGATTTTCAGGACCTGTGGCTGCGCCCCGACCAGCGCGGCCTGCACCTGCTCAAGCAGAAGCGCCCGGCCGAAGCGGCGCAGCACTTCGAAAATCATCAATGGCAAGGGGTGGCCCTGTACGAGGCCGGTGACTACAGCGCCGCCGCCCAGCGGTTCGCCGAAGGCAACGATGCCAACGCCCACTACAATCGAGGCAACGCCTTGGCCAAAAGTGGCGAATTGGAAGCCGCACTGGACGCCTACGAACAGGCACTGGAACGTCAACCGGACCTGCGCCCGGCGCAGACCAACAAGGCACTGGTGGAGAATCTGCTCAAGCAGAAAGCCAATCCACCCGCCGATGAAGCGGACAAGTCCGACAGCGAACAATCCCAGGCTTCCGAACAGGAACCGCCGCCCGGAGCCGCCACACAGCAGCAAGGTCCGGGGGAACCCGGCAGCACCGAGCAGCAGGCGAGCAGCGAAGCCGAACAGTCCTCCGAAACCCCGCCAAAACCCGGAGCCAATGAAGTACCCGGCAGCGAATTGGGTGACGAGCAACACACCACGCCGCCCATGCGTCCGGCCAGCGACAGCATCGAAGGCGAACAGCAGCAGGCGCTGGAGCAATGGTTGCGGCAGATCCCGGATGATCCGGGAGAATTGCTCAGACGCAAATTCTGGTACGAACAGCAACAACATCAGGATCAGGGAAAAATTCGATGACCCGCTTCACCGCTTTCATGTTCGCCTCGCTGTATTGCGCCACTCAGGCCCAGGCCGCCGAGCTTGTCGCCAGTGTCGATCGCACGCGCTTGAGCTCCGGTGAAACGGTGGAACTGACCCTGGAGTCCAACGATGTCACGCAGTTCGGCAAACCGGACCTGACGCCGCTGGAACCCTTGTTCGAAGTGCGGGGCACCCGCCAGGTCAACCAGTTGAACACCCTCAACGGCGACAACCGCGCCACCACGCGCTGGATCGTGACCCTGTTGCCTCGGCAGAACGGCACGGTGGTCATCCCGGCACTGAAACTGGGCGAGATCCAGAGCCAGCCGATCACCGTGCAGGTGGTCGAGAGCGAAGCCCAGGAAAATACCAACAAACTGGCCCCGGTGTTCATCGACGCCAGCCTCGATCAAACCAGCGTGTACGTGCAGGCCCAGGCCATCCTGACCTTGCGCATTTACCATTCGGTGTCGCTGTACGATGACAGCAGCCTGCCACCGTTGCAGATTCCCGACGCGCGCATCGAACAGTTGGGCGAGTCGCGCACCTACGAAAAAGACATCAACGGCGTTCGCCACGGCGTGATTGAAATGCGCTACGCGATCTATCCGCAGCACAGCGGTGAATTGATCATTCCGGGACAGGTGTTCAACGCGGCGCTGGTGGATGCGCAACCCACCGCGGACTCCACAGCGCAGTCGCCGAAGTCCGGCAAGCTGATGCGCGTGAGTTCCGGCGAGCTGCTGCTGACGGTCAAGGCCAAGCCCATCACCTACCCTGCCGACCTGCCCTGGTTGCCGGCGCGCAGCCTCACGCTCAGCGAGAGCTGGAACCCGGAACCCGAGCACGTTCAGGTGGGCGACTCGCTGACCCGCAGCCTGACGGTGAAGGCCGAAGGCCTGGCCAGTTCGCAACTGCCACCGCTGCCCGGCACCGACGTCAACGGCTTGCGCCGTTATCCCGATCAACCGGTACTGGGCAACCAGAACAGTGACAGGGGCCTGATCGGCAGCCGCGAAGACCGTGAAGCCCTGGTGCCGTCACGCAGCGGATCCATCGAGTTGCCCTCCGTGGATGTGGTCTGGTGGAACACCTTCGAGGACCATCTGGAGCACAGCAGCCTGCCCGCCAGAAGCCTGCAAGTGGCTGCCAATCCGAGCCTGATGATCGATACCCCGGCCAGCACCTCCCCGATCAACGCGGCAGCCGAAAACGAAAGCCTGTGGCGCTGGAAACTCAGCAGCCTGTTCCTGGCCTGCACCACCCTGCTCGGCTTCGGCCTGTGGTGGCGCGCCCGCTCGCAACCGGCGGTCTTGCGGGCCGCGCAAGCCGGCCCGAGCCCGCGCACCGTACTCGATGAACTCAAGCGTGCCTGCCAGGCCAACGACCCCCACGCCACCCGCCAGGCCCTCGACGCCTGGGCCCGACAGCAGCCAGAAACCCTGGCCGACATGGCCGCCCGCTTCGTGCCGCTGTCCGACGCGCTGGACGGCTTGAATGGCGCGCTGTACAGCGAAGCCGGCCAGCACTGGCAAGGCGAAGAGCTGTGGCGAGTGATTCGCACCATTCCGGTGGCCGAGCGGGTGCAGGATGCGGCGGGTGAAAGCGGACTGCCGCCGCTTTATCCCAAATAATTGAACCGCTTTCTGTAGGAGCAAGGCTTGCCCGCGATAGCGATCTCACGGACGCCATCGCGGGCAAGCCTTGCTCCTACAGAAGCTCGGCATTGCCCACACAAGCACCGCGGTCATATCCATCGCACAATCGGTTTTTTTGCCAGTAAACTCCCCCTCCTTTAGCCACCCTCTTTTCCCACGTGGCCATCACCTTTTTCCCACGGAGTTCGCCTTGCGTCTGTTCCACACCTCCGACTGGCACCTCGGGCAGAACCTGCACGGCCAGGATCGCGATTTCGAGCACGGCTGTTTTCTTGAGTGGCTGCTGCGTCAGCTCAAGCTGGATCAGCCGGATGTACTGCTGATCGCCGGCGATATCTTTGACACGGTCAATCCCCCGGTCAAAGCCCAGGAACGCCTCTACGACTTCATCGTCAGTGCCCACGAACAGCAGCCGAAGCTGACCATCGTGATGATCGCCGGCAACCACGATTCCGGATCACGCATCGAGTTGCCCGCGCCACTGATGCGCCGATTGCGTACCCATGCATTGGGCCGTGTGCTGTGGCTGGATGACGGGCAACTGGATGCCGAGCGCCTGCTGCTTCCGCTACCGGATGCCAAAGGCAAAGTCGCCGCCTGGTGCCTGGCGCTGCCATTCCTGCGTCCCGCCGAAGTCACCGGCGCGCACTTGGGCGACAACTATCTGCGCGGCATTGGCCAGGTTCACGATTGGTTGATCGAGGCGGCCAATGCCAAGCGCAAGAAAGGCCAGGCATTGATCGCCATCAGCCACGCCCACATGGCCGGCGGCTCGGTCTCGGAAGATTCGGAGCGCAGCCTAATCATCGGCAATGCCGAAGCCCTGCCCGCCAGCCTGTTCGGACCGAACATCAGTTATGTCGCCCTGGGTCATTTGCACAAGCCGCAGAAGGTCAACGGTGAAGAGCGGATTCGCTATAGCGGCTCGCCAATTCCACTGTCATTCTCGGAAATCGGCTACAAGCACCAGATTCTCGACATCACCCTCGCCGGCGAAAAACTGGTCAGCGTCGAACCCAAACTGATTCCCCGCGCCGTGAATCTGCATCGCATCGGCCCGGCGCCGTTGGCGGAAATCCTGCTGCAACTGGCCGACCTTCCGATCATCGACCTGCTGGCCGACTACCAGCGCCAACCCTGGCTGGAGGTACGTGTACGCCTCGATGAACCGCAACCGGACCTGCGCAATCAAGTCGAAACCGCCCTGCAAGGCAAGGCCGTGCGCCTAGTGCGCATCGCCGCCGAATACGCCGGCAACGGCAGCCGTGACGGCGCCGAGGACGGCGCCACGCTGATCGAACTTGACCAGCTCACGCCCCAGGAACTGTTCAGCCGCGCCTGGCAGGACAACTACGGCAGCGAGGTCGACGAGCAAACCCTCAGGGACTTTGCCGAACTGCTGCAGGATGTGCAGATGGAGAGCGAACAGCCATGAAGATCCTCGCCATTCGCCTGAAGAACCTCGCGTCGCTGGCCGGCCCCTTCGAGATCGACTTCACAGCCGAACCGCTGGCCAGCGCCGGTCTGTTCGCCATCACCGGTCCCACCGGCGCGGGTAAAAGCACCTTGCTCGATGCCTTGTGCCTCGCGCTGTTCGGCACCGTGCCGCGCCTCAACAACGTTCAGGCCTCGGCCAAGGCGCCGGATGTCGATGGCGAGATCAACACCGGCGACCCGCGTACGCTGCTGCGCCGTGGCACCGGGGACGGTTATGCGGAAGTGGATTTTGTCGGCATCGACGGGCGCCGCTATCGCGCGCGTTGGGAAGCCAACCGTGCCCGTGACAAGGCCGCCGGCAGATTGCAGGCCAGTCGCCAGAGCCTGCGCGACATCGAGCAGGATCAGCTGCTGGCCAGTCAGAAGACTGAATTCAAAAACCGGATCGAAGCGGTACTGGGCCTGAATTTCGAACAGTTCACCCGCGCCGTGCTGCTGGCGCAAAGCGAGTTCAGCGCTTTTCTAAAGGCCGACGACAACGACCGCAGCGAGCTGTTGGAAAAGCTCACCGATACGGCGTTGTACACCCGCTTGGGACGTCGGGCCTTCGACAAGACCAAGGAAGCCCGCGAAGCCCACAAGTTGCTGCAGGATCAAGCCAGTGGTGTCACGCCACTGGCGCCCGAAGCCCGCGCGGAACTGGACGAGCGCTTCAATAACGCCCAACAGCAACTGAAAGTGCAGCAGGCACAGCTCAAACAGCTGGAGTTGCAGCACACCTGGCTCAAGGCGTTGCGTGAACTGCAGGACGCGCAACACAGCGCCAGTGAGCAACTGCAATCGGCCCGGACACACTGGCAAAGCCTGGATGGCGAACGCCTGAAACTGACACGTCTGGAGCAATTGGCACCGCAACGCCACCAGTTCGCCCGCAAGGCGCAGATCGATGCGCTACTGACACCCCTGGCGGCACAGATTGCCCAACATACCGCACAGCACGGGGAACTCGGCGAACGCCAGACGCAACTCGAGCAACAACTCAGCGCCAGCCGAACCGCGCTGAGCGAAGCGCAGCTGCGACAAACCGACAGCGCCCCCTTGCTGCGTCAGGCCTTTGAACAACAAAGCACCCTCGCCCGCCTGGCCAAAGACACTGCCCTGAGCGCTGAAACCCGGCACAACGCCGAGCAGGCCTGCACCCAGGGCCAAAGCGCCATTCAACTCCTGCAGGAGCGGCAAACCCAGGTCGCCGAGCACCTGCAACGCATCGCCGCCGAGCTGGAACGAAGTACCCATCTGGCCCCGTTGAGCGATGCCTGGAGTGCCTACCGCGATCGCCTGCAACAGTTGATGTTGATCGGCAATCGCCTGGATCAGGGCCAAGCGGAATTGGGCAGCCTCGAACAAAACGCCACGGCTGCCGCGCAGGCCCTCACCGCGCAGAAGCAGCAGCTGGAAGTGCTGTACAAGGAAGCGGATGCCGAACCGGACGCCGTTGCCGAGCAGATCGGCATTCTCGGCACGCTGTTGCAGGACAACCGCAAACAACTGCGGGCCATCGAAGACCTGACCCGCCTGCGGGCCAGCCAGCAGGAACTGGACAAGCGCGATGCCGAGCTGCAACAGCGCCTGCTCACCGCCCAGCAGGAGCGCGAACACCTGACTCAGGACGGGGTCAAGACCAAGGCCGAATTGAGCGTCGCCGAACAGACCCTCAACGTCACCCGCGAACTGCTGGAACGCCAGCGCCTGGCGCGCAGTGCCAGTGTCGAGGAACTGCGTGCGCAGTTGCAGGACGATCAGCCGTGCCCGGTCTGCGGCAGCAACGAACATCCGTACCATCAACCCGAAGCGTTGTTGCAAAGCCTCGGCCGCTTTGACGAAAGCGAACAGGCCAACGCGCAGAAAGCCGTCGATCAACTCAAGGAAAAACTCCTCGAGCTGCGCGCCGAAGTCAGTGGCGTGATCGCCCAGCAAAAGGAGCTGCTGCAACAGCAGGAACACCTGGCGACCCAGCGCCAGGCCCTGGCCCCGAGCCTTGAAGCGCATCCGTCGAGCGCCGCGCTGCTGGATCAGGACGCTGCCCAGCGCGATACCTGGCTTGCCCGGCAAACCAGCCAGTTGACTCAAAGCATCATGCAGGATGAGCAGCGGCAAAGCGCCCTGCTCACCCTGCAACAGGATGCGGCGCGGCTGACCCAACAATTGCGCCAGGCGGAAACCGCACATCAACAAGCGGCGCAACACCTGGACAATCAACAACGCGAACTGAGCAACGACCGCAAGCGCCTGGACGAAGAACTCGGCGCCTTCGCCAGCCTGCTGCCGGCGCAAACCCTGGAGGCACTGCGCAGCGAGCCGGCCGCTACCTTCATCCATCTCGACCGGCAGATCACCGAGCGCCTGGCACAACTTGAGCAACAGAAAGAAGAGTTGGCCGAACAGCAGCAGCGTCAGCAGACCCTGGAAAAAGAACAGGATCGCCAACAGGTCCGCGAGCAGCAATTGCAGGCCGCGCAGCTGCAGTTCAATGCCCAGGCCGAGCAACAACAAGCGAGCCAGAACACGCTTGCGCAGTTGCTCGGGAAACACGCCAGTGCCGAGCAATGGCAACAGCAACTGGAGCGTGATGTGGAGACCGCTCGCAGCGCCGAGACCACGACGGCCCAGGCACTGCAGGACGTGCTCACGCAACGGGTGCAAATCGCCGCCGAACTCAAGGCCCGACAAGAACGCCTGCAAGCGCTGGAAGGCGAAGTGCATGAACTCGCCGGCAAAATTGCCGAGTGGCGCGCCGGCCATCCGGAGCTGGATGACGTCGGTCTCGAAGATTTGCTGCAAGTCGATGACACCCAGGTCAGCGAGCTACGCCAGCGATTGCAGAACAGCGAAAAAGCCATCGAACAAGCCAGCGTGCTGCTGCAGGAGCGCGACAAGCGCCTGCTCGATCATCAGGCACAACACAATGGCAACCCGGACGCCGAGCAACTGGCGACCGCCCTCACCGACATGCAGCAACAGTGTGTCGTCAGCGAACAGGCGTGCGCCGAACTGCGGGCCGAGCAGGCCGAGGACCAGCGCCGACAAAACGCCAATCAGGCGCTGGCACAGCAAATTGCCGAGGCTTACGCCGAGTATCAACGCTGGGCGCGCCTCAATGCGTTGATCGGCTCGGCCACCGGCGACACCTTCCGCAAAATCGCCCAGGCCTACAACCTCGATCTGCTGGTGCATCACGCCAACGTGCAGTTGCGCCAGCTGGTGCGACGCTATCGCCTCAAGCGCGGCGGCAGCATGCTCGGGCTGCTGGTGATGGACACCGAGATGGGCGACGAACTGCGTTCGGTGCATTCGCTTTCCGGCGGCGAGACTTTCCTGGTGTCGCTGGCGCTTGCGCTGGGCCTGGCTTCGATGGCCTCGAGCACGCTGAAGATCGAATCGCTGTTCATCGACGAGGGCTTCGGCAGCCTCGACCCCGATTCCCTGCAATTGGCCATGGACGCCCTCGATGGCTTGCAGGCACAGGGGCGCAAGGTCGCGGTGATTTCCCACGTTCAGGAAATGCATGAACGGATTCCGGTGCAGATTCAGGTTCAACGCCAGGGCAACGGCCTGAGCACCCTGGAGGTGAAATGATCACGCTCTTTTCATTCCGCCGCTGCCCGTACGCCATGCGGGCGCGAATGGCCTTGCGTTACGCGGGCGTCGCCGTGGACATCGTCGAAGTCAGCCTCAAGGCCAAGCCCGCCGAAATGCTCGCCCTGTCGGGCAAGGGCACGGTGCCGGTGCTCAGCGTCGATGGCCGGGTGATCGATGAAAGCCTGGACATCATGCGCTGGGCCCTGGCACAGAACGACCCGCAGGACTGGTTGCTCAAGGAACATCCGCAGGGAGCGCAACGCATTGTGGCGCTGATCGAAGAGAACGATCAGGTGTTCAAAGTGCATTTGAATCGCTACAAATACGCCGAGCGCTATCCCGAGCAGCCTATGGAGGCCTATCGCGCCGAGGGTGAGGTGTTTTTGCGCAAGCTGGATGAGCTGTTGGTGGATCGCGAGTACCTGCTGGCTGACCACACGAGCCTGGCCGATGTGGCGCTTATGCCGTTCATTCGGCAATTCGCCCATGTCGATCGCGAGTGGTTTGCGCAGACGCCTTACCGACGATTGCAGGACTGGCTTGAGCGTTTTCTGACGTCGGAATTGTTCACGTCAATCATGAAGAAATAGCCGCTATTTGGGGCATCGAAACCTGTGGGAGCAAGGCTTGCCCGCGATGCTTTTGGTGGCCTTGAGGGCCCCATCGCGGGCAAGCCTTGCTCCCACAGTGTTAACCATTTACGCCAGCACTTCACACATGCCGATCACCGAGCAATCGACCTGGAACGGTCCGAAAAACCCGCTTTCCGGCTCGTGCGGCGGGTTGCCGGCCAGCATGCCCATGGCCTTGGCAATTTCAATGCTGCGCGTGATGGTGTGATTGGCTTCCATGGCCCGTGCCACCCCGCCTATCGAACCGTTCCCAATCCCCAGCAGGGAAAATCCGTTGGTGATGAACGCCAGGAAGGCAATGATCAAGAGTTTGCAACGGTTCATGCTCCGCCGACTCCCGCAAGGTCAGCCTGATCAGCCATCGCCTGCTGGGCGCGGTGTTCAAACTGGATGCCGGGATGGGCGACCTGGATCGGCGGGTCGATGGTTTGCTGCGACTGTGGCGAAAGACTGATAACCAGCACCATGACCAGGTAAAGACCGATAGCCACATAGGCGCCGTGTTTGGCAGAAGTGATGATTGCGCTGGCCATGATGAACTCCGTGGACATGTTTCAGAGTCCACAGAATCGGTTAAAAAAGCATCAGTGACCAACAACGCCTGTCTATAGCGAATATCATCGGCGTTGATCATTAAAGGAGACTATTTCAGTCTTCGATAAAACTCATCAGGCGTTCGCGAGCAGCCTCGGGCTCCCCGGAAATGGGCGTGGCAGCGGAAAGAATCGGAGTGGAATAGAGGAAGAGCAGCACCACAGCCAGACGCATTGCCATATTGTCGATCCTTTTCTTCTGAAGGAGTCAATAAACCCGCGTCAAATTTAAACGCGTGGCAAGGTGATATCAAGCGATACCTTAGTGGCCATTTAATGCTGTCGGAAATGAGTTATGCAGAAGCGACATGTGTAGCCGTTGTCGAAGCCTGCGTTCGTGAAGGAGCGAGCCCTGCTCGCGATGGTCGTCAACGATGACGTGGGCAGTCTGATTGCCCGCGGCGCCTGGACATTCATCGCGAGCAGGGCTCGCTCCTACACTTGCGCATAGAAACGCTCAGTGCTGGGCTTTGTGATCCAGTGCGGCGTAGAAGTTGGCGCTCTGTTGCAGGTATTTCTGGGTGTAGCTTTGGGTGTGGGCTTTTTTGTCGCTGATTTCAACGTTGGCGCTGGCTGGCAGGGCAACGGAAGCGGAGATGGCGGAAGCGGCGATTACGGAGAAGAGATTGAAGTTCATGGGGTACTCCTCGAAGTCAGTTGGCTTGCTTGCCCGGTTGGGCCGTGAAGCAAACTTACTCTTCGAGGAACGAGGCCTTGAAATGCTTTGTAGCATTACCAAATATCAGCCTCATTGATAGAAAGCCGCAGGCCCCATAAACCGGGGCCTGCGGTCGATTGTCGCAGCTGGAACTTCAGATCACCGAAGGCGCCCATCGGTGGTTTTTGCAGGAATTACTTAGCTTCGGGCTCGTCGTCTTCGTTGTCACCGCTGAAAACATCGCCGATGCACACCAGACGATGCTCACCGTCGCTGCCCGTGATCAACCAGCTTTGCAGGGTTTGATCGAAGCTGGCGGCCTGGATTTGCGCCGGGGTGAACTCCCAGTGCTTTGCCTCGCGACCATCAATGCATTCGATGTGCAGATTGTCGTCGACATCAAGGGCGAACTCGAAGGCATGCAGCCCGTCGATTTCCACCATACCGCAGTGTTCAAGGGCGCTGAGAAGGGTATCGGATACAGCAGTCATGGCAGTCAATCTTTGGGTGGGAAAAACGCAATGATAGCTCATTGCGTCCCTACCCTCTCCATGATGATCGTTCCCACGCTCTGCGTGGGAACGCAGCCCGGGACGCTCTGCGTCCCAGATTCAAAGGCCGAACGCGGAGCGTCCGGTGAGGCATTCCCACGCAGAGCGTGGGAACGATCAGCGTGACGGCAGGTTACAGGGCCTCACGCGATGGCTTGCCATCCACCAGTCGCTGAATTTGCAACGGATTGGCGTTTTTCAACGCATCCGGCAGCAAGTTGTCCGGGTAGTTCTGGAAGCACACCGGGCGCAGGAAGCGGTCGATGGCCAGGGTACCGACCGAGGTACCACGGGCATCGGAAGTCGCCGGGTACGGACCGCCATGGACCATCGAATCGCAAACTTCGACTCCGGTAGGATAGCCGTTGAGCAGGATCCGGCCGACCTTCTGTTCCAGCAACGCCGTCAGTTCGCCGAACTGCTCGAAATCTGCCGCTTCACCGATGATTGTCGCGGTCAGCTGACCGTGCAATCCATTCAACGCGGCATTCAATTGCGCCTGATCCGCCACTTCCACCACCACCGTGGCGGGGCCGAACACTTCCTCCTGCAATACCTCGTCGCCTTCGATCAGCAAGCTGACGTCAGACTTGAACAGTTGCGGTTGTGCCTGGAGACCTTGCTGTGGCTGGCCCGCCAGATGTTCGATGCGCGGATGTTCGAGCAACTTCTGCAAGCCCTTGCCATAACTGCTCAGGGTCCCGGCGTTGAGCATGGTCTGCGCCGGCTGATCGGCCATCAGGTCGGTCAGTTGTTCGAGGAACCCAGTGAATTGCGGCGAACGAATGCCAATCACCAGCCCGGGGTTGGTGCAGAACTGACCGCAGCCCTGAACCACTGAAGCCGACAGGCCACGGGCGATGGTGTCCGAGCGTTCCTGTATCGCCTGGGGCAGCACAATCACCGGGTTGATGCTCGACATCTCGGCGAACACCGGGATCGGCTGCGCACGCGCCGCCGCCATGTCGCACAACGCGCGACCGCCCTTGAGCGAGCCGGTAAAGCCCACCGCCTGGATCGCCGGATGCTTGACCAGTACTTCACCGACTCCGCCACCGTAGATCATGTTGAACACACCGGCCGGCATGGCGGTTTTTTCCGCCGCGCGCAGGATCGCATTGGCCACCTGCTCGGCCGTGGCCATGTGGCCGCTGTGGGCCTTGAACACCACTGGGCAACCGGCGGCCAGGGCCGCGGCGGTGTCGCCACCGGCGGTGGAAAATGCCAGCGGGAAGTTGCTCGCACCGAACACTGCCACCGGGCCGACACCGATGCGGTATTGACGCAGATCGGGACGTGGCAGCGGCTGGCGCTCAGGCAATGCCCTGTCGATCCGTGCGCCATAAAAATCGCCACGTCGCAGAACGCTGGCGAACAGGCGCATCTGGCCGCTGGTGCGTCCGCGCTCGCCGATGATCCGCGCAGCCGGCAAGGCGGTTTCACGGCAAACCACGCTGACGAAATCATCGCCCAGCGCGTCCAGTTCATCGGCAATCGCGTCCAGGAACTGAGCACGGCGCTCGCCGCTCAAGCCGCGATAGCTCGGATACGCAGCGGCCGCAGCCTTGGCGGCGGCGTCGACTTCCTCGGGCGTGGCCTGAATGAAATCATGAGGCAACGCCTCGCCGGTTTCGGCATCGAAGCTCTGCAGCTTGACGGTGCCGGTGGCGCTGCGCTGGCCGCCGATGTAGTTGTGACCAAGAATCCGGGTCATGAATGACTCCTCAAAGTGCGGTGACGGTACCGGGTTCAAACGCGGCTTCGACCGGCGCGATGCCATTGACCAGCGGCGCGCCGAACTCGGCCTGGCTGATCTCGAACACGTCTCCCGGTTGCGTGCGAACGCCATCGGCGAAGGAAAGGGTCGCGGTGCCGAAGAAATGAATGTGCACGTCCCCCGGGCGCAGGAACTGGCTGTATTTGAAATGGTGATACTCGAGGTTCGCCAGGCTGTGGCACATGTTGGCCTCGCCGCTGAGGAACTCGTTCTGCCACAGCACTTCGCCATTGCGCAGGATGCGACTGGTGCCGGCCAGATGCTCGGGCAACTCGCCGACGCGCAACTCCGGGCCGTAGCTGCAACTGCGCAGCTTCGAATGCGCCAGGTAAAGGTAGTTCTTGCGCTCCATGACGTGATCGGAGAACTCGTTGCCCACGGCAAAGCCCAGGCGATATGGCTTGCCGTCGTGGCCAATGACGTAGAGGCCACTCAGCTCGGGCTCTTCGCCGGCATCTTCGGCAAACGGCGGTAGCGGAAACGGCTGGCCCGGGCGCACGACAATGCTGCCATCACCCTTGTAGAACCATTCCGGTTGCACACCGGCCTGCCCTGCTACGGGTTTACCGCCCTCTACGCCCCACTTGAAGATGCGCATGGTGTCGGTCATTGTCGCTTCTTCGCCGGACTGCTGGTGCATCTTGTCTCGTGCCGAGGCGCTGCCCAGGTGAGTCAGGCCGGTGCCGCTGACCAGCATATGTGCAGGGTCCGGGTGATCCAGCGGCGGCAGGATGCGCAATTGTGCCAGCAGCTCGGCGTAGTCGTGGCTGTTGCCCAGCCCCAGGGCTTGCACCTGTTGCTCTAGATTGATCCCAGCCTCGATCGCCGCCAGGGCCAGGTCGCGAACCGTCCGTGCTCCGCGAACTTCCAGGACTTGCGCCCCTTCGACCACGCCGACACGGCGCTCGCCATTACTCAATTCGAATTGAACCAAACGCATGAAATTTCTCCTGTCGAATTCAAAACACCGCTCACCCCTGTAGGAGCGAGCCTGCTCGCGATAGCGGTGTATCAGTCACCCTAAATATTGAATGTGGCGGCCCCATCGCGAGCAGGCTCGCTCCTACAGTGAGCCGGTAGATGTAATCAGGTACGGGTAGCCCCACGCGCACTGGCGGCAAACTCATCCGCCGGCAGCACATGCTTGCGCTCCAGCTGGCGATACACCACGCCGGTCAAAATCAGGCCGCAGACCATCACCCCGGACAGGAAGTACAACCCCGAAGCCAGGTTGCCGGTGTATTCCTTGAGCGCGCCGATCACGAACGGGCCGATGTAACCGCCCAGGTTGCCCACCGAGTTGATCAGCGCGATGCCCGCCGCCGCGCTGGCGCCGGCAAAGAAGCGGCCGGGCAAGGTCCAGAACACCGCCGTGCAGGAAAACAGCGAAAACGCCACCAGACACAGCGCCATCAACTGCAGCACTGGAAAGATCAGCCAGGCACTGAGGAACAGGCCGATGGCGCCCAGCACATAGAGCACAGCCAGATGGCCATAGCGGTCATTCAGTCGGTCGGAACTGCGCGGGATGATCAGCAGGCCGATGATCCCGAAGATGTAAGGCACGGCGGACACGAATCCGGTCACCAGATCACTGCCGCCGAACTGCTTGATCAGGGTCGGCAGCCACAGGCCCAGGCCGTAAATGCTCAAAGTGACCGGCAGGTAGAACAGCGCGAGCAGCAGAACGCGTTTGTCCTTGAGGGCATGCAGCGGATTGCCGTGACGGGTCTGGCCGTATTCCTGCAGGTCTTTTTGCAGCTCGCCGGTCAGCCAGTCCTTCTCGGCCTGGTCCATCCACTTCACCTGTTGCGGGCCATCCGGCAGCCAACGCAGCACCGGCCAGGTCAGCAGAATCGCCGGGGTGCCGATGACGATGAACAGCCATTGCCAGCCGTGCAGACCCAGCACGCCGTCCATGCCTAGCAGGCCGCCGGACACGGGACCGGTAATCATCATCGCGATCGGCTGCGAGAGGATGAACAGGCCGAGGATCTTGCCGCGATGGCGAACCGGGAACCATTGGGTGATGTAGTACAGCACGCCCGGGAAGAAGCCGGCCTCCGCCGCGCCGAGCAGAAAGCGCATCAGATAGAAGCTGTTGGGCCCCTGGACGAAGGCCATGCCGATGGTAATGGCACCCCAGGTAATCATGATCCGCGCAAACCAGCGCCGCGCGCCGAAGCGATCGAGCATCAGGTTGCTGGGGATTTCCAGCAGGAAGTAACCGATGAAAAACAACCCGGCGCCCAGGCCGTACGCCGCGTCACCCAGGCCGATGTCGGCGCCCATGTGCAGTTTGGCGAACCCTACGGCGGAGCGGTCCACGTAGGCGATCAGGTACAGCAGGATCAGGAAGGGAATCAGTTTCAGCGTGATGCGACGAATAAGCCGCAGTTCCTGGCTCATGGTTCGGTCTCCGATTGTTGTTTTTATAGAACTTCGGGAGACGCCTCTCACGGTAAACCGCCAGGGCCATCCCTCCGCTGAAAACGACTATATAGTATTACTATTTAACCAACAACACTTCCAAACAGCGCAAATTGCGCTTATGTTACGCCTCAGCTCGAACAATATAGTCATACAATAAGAGAATCGATCATGTCTGATAAGAAACCCACCCTGCGCTCCGCCCAATGGTTTGGCACGGCCGACAAGAACGGCTTCATGTACCGCAGCTGGATGAAGAATCAGGGCATCGCCGACCACCAGTTCCACGGCAAGCCGATCATCGGCATCTGCAACACCTGGTCGGAACTGACCCCGTGCAACGCGCATTTCCGCCAGATCGCCGAGCACGTCAAACGCGGGGTGATCGAGGCTGGGGGCTTCCCGGTGGAATTCCCGGTGTTCTCCAACGGAGAATCCAACCTGCGCCCGACCGCGATGCTCACCCGCAACCTGGCGAGCATGGATGTGGAAGAAGCGATTCGTGGCAACCCGATTGACGGCGTGGTGCTGTTGACCGGTTGCGACAAAACCACCCCGGCGCTATTGATGGGTGCTGCCAGCTGCGACGTGCCAGCCATCGTCGTCACCGGCGGCCCTATGCTAAATGGCAAGCACAAAGGCAAGGACATCGGCTCCGGCACCGTGGTCTGGCAGCTCAGCGAGCAGGTCAAGGCCGGCACCATCACCATCGATGATTTCCTCGCGGCCGAGGGCGGCATGTCCCGCTCGGCCGGTACCTGCAACACCATGGGCACGGCCTCGACCATGGCCTGCATGGCTGAAGCCCTCGGCACTTCCCTGCCCCACAACGCGGCGATTCCGGCGGTGGATGCGCGCCGTTATGTGCTGGCGCACATGTCCGGCATGCGCGCGGTGGAAATGGTGCGCGAAGACTTGAAACTGTCGAAGATCCTGACCAAGGAAGCCTTCGAAAACGCCATCCGCGTCAACGCGGCGATTGGCGGTTCGACCAATGCGGTAATCCACCTCAAAGCCATTGCCGGGCGTATCGGCGTGGAGCTGGATCTGGACGACTGGACCCGCATGGGTCGCGGCATGCCGACCATTGTCGACCTGCAACCGTCCGGGCGTTTCCTGATGGAAGAGTTCTACTACGCCGGTGGTTTGCCTGCCGTGTTGCGCCGTCTCGGTGAAGCGAATCTGATCCCGAACCCGAACGCCCTGACCGTCAATGGCAAGTCCATCGGCGAAAACACCAAGGACGCGCCGATCTACGGCGAAGACCAGGTCATCCGTACCCTCGACAACCCGATCCGCGCCGATGGCGGGATCTGCGTGCTGCGCGGCAACCTGGCGCCGTTGGGTGCGGTACTCAAACCGTCTGCGGCCACCCCGGAGCTGATGCAGCATCGCGGACGCGCGGTAGTGTTCGAGAACTTCGACATGTACAAGGCGCGGATCAACGACCCGGAACTGGAAGTCGATGCCAGCTCGATCCTGGTGATGAAAAACTGCGGGCCGAAGGGTTATCCGGGTATGGCCGAAGTCGGCAACATGGGCCTGCCGGCCAAGCTGCTGGCCCAGGGCGTAACCGACATGGTGCGTATTTCCGATGCGCGCATGAGCGGCACCGCGTACGGCACCGTGGTCCTGCATGTGGCGCCGGAAGCGGCGGCTGGCGGACCTCTGGCAGCGGTGAAGGAAGGCGACTGGATCGAGCTCGACTGCGCCAGCGGCCGCCTGCACCTGGACATTCCGGATGCCGAACTGGCGGCGCGCATGGCCGACCTGCAACCGCCGCAGCAATTGCTGGTGGGCGGCTACCGTCAGCTGTACATCGACCATGTGCTGCAGGCGGATCAGGGCTGTGACTTTGACTTCCTCGTGGGTTGCCGTGGGGCCGAGGTGCCGCGTCACTCCCACTGATCACCAGAAACCCTTGTAGGAGCGAGCCTGCTCGCGATAGCGGTTTTTCATTCAACTACTACGTTGACTGACACTCCGCAATCGCGAGCAGGCTCGCTCCTACATTTGATTTTGCAGCTGCCTCAAGATTGCGCCGTGCCTGTTATCATGCCCGGCATCCCTCCGCACAGGACCGCGTCGCTTCCCATGGATTACCGCAAACCCTCCGATCGCAAAAGCATGCATTCGCGCATCGTTCAGGAACTGGGCATGCACATCGTCTCCGGACGCTTCCTGCCGGACGACAAACTGCCGGCCGAAGCCCTGCTATGCGAGGAATATGCGGTCAGCCGGCCGGTATTGCGTGAAGCGACCCGTGTATTGGTCGCCAAGGGCCTGGTTTACTCTCGTCCGCGAGTCGGCACCGTGGTCAAGCCGCGCAAGGACTGGCACATGCTCGATCCGGACGTGCTGCACTGGCTGATGCAAAGCAGCCCGCAAAACGAGTTCTTCGACCTGTTGACCAGCGTGCGCAGCATCATCGAACCGGCCGCTGCCGCCCTGGCCGCCCAGTTCGCCACCGATGCCGACATCGCCTCCATCGGCGAAGCCTATCAACGCATGGAAGCCGCACCGACGCCCGAAGCGTTGTTGCAACCGGACCTGGATTTCCACAGCCGCATCGCCGACGCCACCCATAACGACTTGCTGGCCAACTTGTGCAACATGCTCTCGGTGGCGATTGCCGAAGCGTTGAAACACTCGAACCAGCGGCCGAACCTGCATGAACTGGCGTTGCCACGGCACAAGGCGATCCTCACCGCCATCGAGAACCGTGATGCGCTGGGTGCGCGGCATGCGACGCTGGTGCAGCTGGACGATGCGCGTAATGCGTTGAATGTGGTGTTGGGTACGGATCCCGCCTGATCACCCCATACCCCTGTAGGAGCTGAGCTTGCTCGCGATGGCGGCGGGTCAGACAACAATTGGCTGCCTGACCCGCCGCCATCGCGAGCAAGCTCAGCTCCTACAAGGCTTGTGTGAATTCGAGATATAAAAAAACCGCAACCCTGAGGTTGCGGTTTTGGTGTTTCTGCTCGCCGATCAGTGCGCAAACAGCGAATTGCCCTTCTGCCCCGCCAGTTTCTCCGGCTTGATCAGGAAGCGTGCCAGCGCTGGCAGCAGCCACAGCGCGCCGAACATGTTCCACAGCAGCATGAAGGTCAGCATCAGGCCCATGTCGGCCTGGAACTTGATCGCCGAGAAGATCCAGGTGCACACGCCGATGGCCAGGCACAGACCGGTGAATAGCACGGCTTTACCGGTGGACTTCAGCGTCTGATAGTACGCCTCTTGCAGCGGCAAACCGGCGCGCAGGAAGCTTTCCAGACGGCTGTAGATGTAGATGCCGTAGTCCACGCCGATGCCCACGCCCAAGGCCACCACCGGCAAGGTCGCGACCTTCACGCCGATGCCCATGAAGGCCATCAGGGCGTTGCCCAGTACCGAGGTCAGTACCAGCGGCAGCACGATACACAAGGTCGCCGCCCAGGAGCGGAAGGTGATCATGCACATGACCGCCACACAGATGTACACCAGGATCAGGATGGTCAGCTCGGACTTCTTGATCACCTCGTTGGTGGCCGCCTCGATACCGGCGTTACCGGCGGCGAGGATGAACTCCAGGCCTTCCTTGTTGTTTTCCTTGGCGAACTCCTGCACCGCATGCACCGCACGATCCAGGGTCTCGGCCTTGTGATCATTGAGGAACACCAGCACCGGCGCCAGGGAGCAATTGTTGTTGTACAGGCCATCGGCACGGGCGATGGAGTTGTTCAGCACGTCCGGGTTACGCGACAGGGTTTCCCATTTCAGGTTGCCCTCGTTCATGCCCTTGATCATCTGCTTGGACACGGTCACCAGGGAAATCGCCGACTGCACGCCCTCGGTGTTCTGCATCTTCCACATCAGCTCGTCGATCGGCGCCATGGCTTCATAGCGCGAGCAACCTTCGGCCTTGGTCTTGACCATCACCACCAATACATCGGAGCTGGTGGAGTAGTTGTTGATGATGAAGTTGTTGTCCTTGTTGTAGCGCGAATCCGGACGCAGCTCCGGCGCACCCTGGTCGAGGTCACCAATCTTCAGGTTCTGGCTGTACCAGAGGCCGCCGCCAAAGGCGATCAACGCCAGCAGAATCGAGACCGGGGCCACCTTGGCGCTGGCAAAGTTGGCCAGCAGGCGCCAGAACGGATGTTCGCGGTGCGCGTCCTTCTTGCTGCGGTCCACGGCGCGCTTGCTGATGCCGACGTAGGAAATCGCCACCGGCAGCAGGATCAGGTTGGTGAACACGATCACCGCCACGCCGATGGACGCGCCAATGGCCAGCTCGCGGATCACGCCGATGTCGATGATCAGCAGGGTGATGAAGCCCACGGCGTCGGCGAGGATCGCGATCATCCCCGGCAGGAACAGTTGACGGAAGGTACGGCGCGCAGCGGTCAGGGCGTTGTCCGCCTCACTGGATTGCAGGGCGATACCGTTGATTTTCTGCACACCGTGGGAAATGCCGATGGCGAAGATCAGGAACGGCACCAGCATCGAGTACGGGTCGAGACCGAAGCCGAAGAAATGCATCAACCCCAGTTGCCAGATCACCGCCACCAGTGTCGTGCTCAACACCGCCACGGTACTGCGCATGCAGTTGGTGAACCAATAGAGCAGGATCAGAGTGATGACGAAGGCGACGCCGAAGAACATCACCACCATCACCAGGCCATCGATCAGGTCACCGACCTTCTTGGCGAAACCGACGATATGGATCTTTACGTTGGGGTTCTGTTTTTCGAACTTGTCCCGGATCTTTTCTTCAAGATCGTGGGAGAACTTGCGGTAGTCGAGCGCCAGCAGCTTGCCCTGGTCCTGCGGGTCCGGATAGGACTCCAGCAACGGGATGTCGACGATGCTCGACTTGAAGTCGTTGGCCACCAGCCGCCCGATCTGCCCGGACTTGAGTACGTTGTTGCGCAGCATGTCGAGGCTCTGCTGGGAGCCGTTGTAACTCTGCGGGATCACTTCACCACCGGCGAAGCCCTCCTCCGTCACTTCGGTCCAGCGAACGCTCGGGCTCCACAGGGACTTGAGGCCGGAGCGGTCGACGCCGGAAATGTAGAACACCTCGTCGTGGATCTGACGCAGGGTCTCCATGTACTCCTTGGAAAAGATGTCACCGTCGGTGGCTTCCACGGAAATCCGCACGGTGTTGCCCAGGTTCGCCAGATCGTTGCGGTGCTCCATCATCTTTTGAATGAAGGGATGCTCCAGCGGGATCATTTTTTCGAAACTGGTGGATGGCCGGATCAGCGTGGCCTGCCAGAACAGGAAAATGCTGACCAGCAGGCAGATGGTGATCACTGCCGGGCGGTTGTTGAAAATCAGGCGCTCAAGAAACGTCGCCTTGTCCTGATGATGAGTGCTCAAGGAAGTCATAGCCCCGCCTTCTTATTATTAACGTAGCTCATTTGCCCAACTCGGCACCGTTTGGCATCGTTGCGCGAACGCCGCCCTGCCCACCCAGGATCAGATTGCCGTTCCCTGCACCGACCACCGACGAGATGGAAATACGATCCCGACGGTTGAAGACGCTGAAGGTTTCGCCGTTGTCGCTGCTGCTGATCACCGAACCGCCGTTGCCGACGATCACGATGGAACCATCCTCGAGCAACGTGCCGCCGGACAGGCCGAACTCCAGCGCGCCACGCTCAGCCTTGAGTTCGACCTGCTCCCAAGTGCTGCCGAAGTCCGTGGAGCGATAAAGATTGCCGCGCAGGCCGTAGGCCAACAGGGTGTTGGGTTGAGCGGTGCCGATCACGCCGAACAGCGAACCTTCGTACGGACCTTCGAGCTTCTCCCAGGTCTGCCCCCAGTCGGCGGAACGGAACATGCTGCCCTGCTCGCCCACGATGAACAGCCCGGCATCCTTGACCGCGGTGATGGCGTTGAGGTGGTACTGGTCTTCGTTGTCCAGGCGATCGCTGACGTCTTCCCAGTTTTTCCCGCCATCGGTGGTCGCCATCAAGGCACCATAGGCGCCCACGGCAAAGCCGTTGCTGACGTCCTGAAACCAGACGTCGAGCAGCGGCGATTCGCGTTTGAGATCTTCGAATTGCTTGGTCCAGGTAACGCCGCCGTCCTCGCTGGAGAGGATCTGTGCGTCATGACCAACGGCCCAGCCGTGCTTGTCATCGACAAAGAACACCGAGGTCAGCAGTTGCCGGGTTGGCACCTTCGCCTGGGTCCAGGTCGCGCCCTGGTCATCGGAATAAAGAATGTGCCCGCGATCCCCGACCGCCACCAGGCGCTTGCCTGCGTGAACGACATCGAGCACCAGGCTTTTGCTGGCCTTGGCCGATTCAACGGAATAAACAGCGTCAGTTGCCGGAGCATCGGCCGACAAGGCTGACGCCGACCACACGGAACAGCCCAACAGCGAGAGCGCTGTAGCCAACAAGGCGAATTTACGCAGTGCCGGCGGGCGGCAGGTACCCACACCCATGACAGGCTCACTCATAGACCTTCCCCCATTATTATTGTTAGGTCATTCAACCTTTCAGGGCGCCGCAAGGGTGCACGCCTGGACTCGCCGCTTCAGAACAATGTCCTGAAACCCGCAATCCAGAGCCCCTTCGGAAGCTGGCTTATCCTATAGAGGTTTTTAAACGCCTGACAATCGACGGCACGTTATGTTTTGTTAACAGTTGGGGGATGTGGTTTTTCTGAATGATGGGGTATTGGGCGGGGTGATCGCGGTTTGGGGAGGATGGAAGGTCCTGCAGGGTCCGGGTGGACCCTGCAGGTGCAGCTACCTGATCAAGCCAGGCTCTTGCTGACCACTTCAAACACGTCGCTGGACAATTGTCCCGAAGCGCGAATGCGCTCCAGCTCGCCTTTCATCAACGCCTGACGCGCAGTGTCATACTTGCGCCAGCGTGTCAGCGGCGCCAATTGACGGGAGGCGATTTGCGGGTTGAAGCCATTGAGCTCGATCACCAGGTCCGCGAGGAAGCGATACCCCGAACCATCCGCCGCGTGGAAGTTGATCAGGTTCTGCCCGGCAAACGCACCGATCAGCGCGCGCACCTTGTTCGGGTTCTTGATGTTGAACGCCGGATGCTCCATCAGTGCCTTGACCCGCTCCAGACCACCCGGCAATACGCTGCCGGCCTGAACGCTGAACCACTGATCCATGACCAGCGGGTTGTCGCTGAAGTGCGCGGCGAAACTGGCCAGGGCCTTGGCTTTCTGCTCCTCGAACGGTGAATTGACCAGCACCGCCAGCGCGGTCAGGCGCTCGGTCATGTTGTCGCAGGCATCGAACTGCTCCAGCGTCGCCGCCAGCACTTCAGGTTTGCCGCTGAGCATCAGGTACGACAGCGCAATATTCTGCAACGCACGACGGGCGAAATGCTCGGCTTCGGCCACGTATGGCGTTTGTTTCGACAGTTCGCGGTTGGCCTGATAGCGCAGCCACAGGCCTTCGAGCAACGCCTCGGCCAGTTGCTTGCGAGCGAATTCACGGGCGAGGTGAATGGCCTCGACATCCGCCACTTCGCTGATTTCGGTCAGATAGGCTTCGCTCGGCAACGAAAGCATTTCGGCGACCATCGCCTGATCAAGCGACTCATCGGACAGCACGGTGCGCAAGGCCGACACCAGACGCTGATCCAGTACCAGCGTTTCACCCTTCTGCTGCTGGGCAATCAGTTCCTGCAGCACCTGCACCGACAATTGCTGGCCGGCGTCCCAGCGATTGAAACCGTCGCTGTCGTGCTGCATCAGGAACATCAGTTGGTCGCGGTTGTACGGGAAGCTGAGTTTTACCGGCGCGGAGAAGCCACGCAGCAAGGATGGCAGCGGCTGTTCGGCGACATCGACGAAGGTGAAGGTCTGCTCGGCTTCGGTCACGGAGATGACTCGCGAAGTGCCTTGCGCGGAAGCTTCGCCAGCAAGACGCAGCGGCATTTCGGCGCCCTTGCCATCCAGCAGACCGAGGGCGACCGGAATCACGAACGGCAGCTTTTCCACCTTGTCCGGGGTTTGCGGGCAGCTCTGGCGGAAGGTCAGGCTGTAGGTTTTCGCTGCGGCATCGTAAGACTCACTGACCACCAGACGCGGAGTGCCCGCCTGGCTGTACCAGCGCTTGAACTGGGTCAGGTCGACACCGTTGGCGTCTTCCATGGCCTTGATGAAGTCATCGCAGGTCACGGCCTGGCCGTCGTGGCGTTCGAAGTACAGGTCGCTGCCTTTGCGGAAGCCTTCGGCGCCGAGCAAGGTATGGATCATGCCGACCACTTCCGAACCCTTTTCATACACGGTCAGGGTGTAGAAGTTGGAAATCTCGATGAAGCTGTCCGGGCGCACGGCGTGGGCCATGGGGCCGGCGTCTTCGGCGAACTGGTGAGTGCGCAGATAAGCGACGTCCTGGATGCGCTTGACCGTGGCCGAGTTCATGTCGGCGGAGAAATGCGAGTCGCGGAAAACGGTGAAGCCTTCCTTGAGCGACAACTGGAACCAGTCGCGGCAGGTCACGCGGTTGCCCGACCAGTTGTGGAAGTACTCGTGGGCGACGATGGCTTCGACTCGCTGATGCGCGGCGTCGGTGGCGGTTTCGGCCTTGGCCAGCACGGCACTGGAGTTGAAGATGTTGAGGCCCTTGTTCTCCATCGCGCCCATGTTGAAGTCGTTCACGGCGACGATCATGAAGATGTCCAGATCGTACTCGCGACCGTACACCTCCTCGTCCCAGCGCATGGACTTCTTCAGGCTGTCCATGGCGTGCTGGCACTTGTCGATGTTTTCCGGTTCGACGTAGATACGCAGTGCCACGACACGATCAGTCATGGTGGTGAAGGTGTCTTCGACACACCACAAATCACCGGCCACCAGTGCAAACAGGTAAGCCGGCTTCTTGAACGGATCTTCCCAGGTCGCCCAGTGCCGGCCATCTTCGCCAGGGCCCGAGGCGATCGGGTTGCCGTTGGACAGCAGCACCGGGTAGCTGTGCTGCTCGGCGACCACGGTGGTGGTGAACGTGCTCATCACGTCCGGACGGTCGAGGTAATAGGTAATCTTGCGAAAGCCCTCAGCCTCGCACTGGGTGCAGAACATCGTGCCGGACTTGTACAGGCCTTCCAGCGCGGTGTTGGTTTCCGGGTGGATGCGCACGCTGGTATCGACCGTGAAAGTGGTGCTGGTCGGGTGCAGCGTCAGGTGGTTCTCGGTCAACTGATAGTCAGCCGCCGTCAGTTCACGGTCAGCCAGGGTGACCGATAGCAAATCGAGCTGCTGGCCGTCCAGCACCAGCGGCGGCAGGCCCGGGCCACGCTCGGGGTTGCGGCGCATCACCAGTTGCGCATGGACCAGGCTGTGGTCCTCGAACAACTCGAAGGTCAGGTGAGTTTCGTCAATCAGGTACTCGGGCGCCTGATAGTCCTTGAGGTAGATCATCTTCGGTTGTTCGGTGCGCATGCTGGAGTCCTTACTGATGCACGGCGAGCTGGTAGGCCGTGTATTTACGAATGTTGATCACGCCGGTATCGAAGATCAGGTACTGGCCCTTGACCCCCAACAGCGTGCCTTCGGCAATCGGCTGCTTGTCCAGGTTGAAACTGACAATCTTGGCCGGGTACTGCTCGACCGGGTATTTGATTTCGAGCGTTTCGACATCGGTCACCGGCTGGATCGCCTGCAGGCCGAATCGATCCTGCAAAGCGCGAAGGCCGTCCGCGCAACTGGCGAACAGCTCGTCGCGAACCCCGGCCAGATCCACCGACGCCGCTTCACCCTTGAGCAAGGCACGCCAGTTGGTCTTGTCGGCCACCTGACTGCGGAACAGATCCTCGACGAAGCCGGACTGCTGGCGAGTGGCGACGCGCATGATCGGCAGCGCCTGACGGGCACCCTGGTCGATCCACCGAGTCGGCAACTGGGTGGCGCGGGTAATCCCGACTTTCACCCCGGAAGAATTCGACAGGTAGACGATGTGATCGGTCATGCAGAACTTCTCGCCCCACTCCGGCTCACGGCAGGTGCCGGCGTCGAAATGGCAACGTTCCGGGCTCATGATGCACACGTCGCACTGGGCCAGCTTGGTCATGCACGGGTAGCAGTAACCCTGGCTGAAACTGGTTTTAGTCTTGCGCCCGCAATGGATGCAATGGATCGCACCCAAATATTCCAGGCGTACCGTGCTGCCGATCAACGGATTGACCGGTACCTCGACGTCGCCCAGGCGAAAGGCGTATTGCACGTTCGGCCCGTCCAGGCGCGCCGACATTTTGCTGATTGCACCGCGGCCAATCTCGATCAATGGATGGCATCCGACTTGAACAGGATATTCGGCACTTGAATCGACTTCGACGCACACTCCTGCGGGCCCATGTAGCCAGTACGCTCTTCCTCGGGCAGGTTCTGGATTTCCCAGGCGATCATCGCTTGCAGCGACAGTTCGCGTTGCTCGGCGGTGAGCTTGCCACCGTCGGACCATTTACCGATTTCCACCGCCAGTTTCAGGCTCTGGTATATGTCCGGGGTGATGTTCTTGATCATTTCGTTAAAAGAGGACATTGGGTCTCCGCGTTCTCTATTTACATAAACTGTTTCAGGCGGCCAGTTTACGGCGGTTGTACAAACCACCCAACAAGCCGGTCAAGCATCCGACGAGCAGCCCGCTGACATGGGCCGCGTTGGCGATTTCACCGAAGCCGATCATCGAGACCAGCCCGGACATGCAGAGCAGCAACCAGACCAGCATCATTACCAGCACGCCACGTGGCAGACGATAGGCGGCGTTCGGTGCCAGTAGCTGGAAAATCCAGCAATGGCCCAGCAACCCGTACAGCACGCCGGACAGGCCTCCGAACAGGCTCGGGCCGGTATACAGGTACTGTGCGTAGTTGGACGCCAGGCTGAAGAGCAAGGTCAGGCCAATCAGATTGATGGTGCCCTGGCGCGATTCGATGCGTCGTCCCAGCTCCCAGTACCACATGCCGTTCATCGCCAGGTGCAGGATGCCGAAGTGGATCAGCATCGGGCTGACCAGCCGCCACCATTGGCCCTCCGCCAGACTGGTGGCCAGTGGCGTGAAGTGGATGTACTCGCCGGCCACACGGAAATCGAGGAAGGTGAACCAGTGCAGGGTGCTGAAGTTTTCGCCCAACTGCGTCAGCGTGCCGACCAGAATGCTCAGCAGCAACACGACTGCGGTGGCCTTGGCGTAGCGAACCTGCTCGAGGAAGCCCGGCCGGCGAACGGTCTGTGCCACCGGAATATCCAGCTGTTGCTCGGGATCGCCCGCTGGAAAACGCTCGTACAAGGCACGCACGTCTTCGCTGATATTGTCCGGCACCCAGAGCACCTGCTCGCCCGCCTCTTCGCTGACCCGGTGCGGCACCTGCATGCGCTGCAGCAACTTGACGAAGCCGCTCAGGTCCACCGCCAAGGGCAGGCGCAATACCGCGACCTTACTCATTTCAACACCTCTGGCCGCTCGACATCGACCCAGACAAATTTGTGCGGATCGAGCCGCGTTTCCTGATCCAGCCGATAGGCGACCAGCTTGCCATAGAGCACGGCGCTGTAATCCAGGCAGGCCAGGTTCGGACGAATCGGCGCCGGTTTGCCACTGCGCCAGTAATGACCGACAAACAGCAACGGTTCGTCGACGCCGTAGCGCAGCAGGTTGTTCTTTTCGCTGGAGGACAATGGCTTGCGTGCCACCGGATCTGGCAGCGCATCGGGCTGGAACACGATGTCGCCGTAGGTTTGCGGGTCGTCTTCCCAGAATTTGGTGCGGAAGAATGAACGCACCAGGCCATCGCCACTGGTCATGGTCAGGCCGTCAGGCAGGCGCATGTCGGTGCCGCGCAGCAGGCGGTCGAACACGGTGCAGGCAAAACTGCCCGACTCGGCAGAAGCCTGTAGGAAGTGTTCATCCACGCAGCCATTGGGGAACAGGGCCCGCAGCGGCTCGATAAGGCCGGCGTCCCAGCAGGCATGGACTACCCGGAAGCGCCCGGCATCGACGAACAGTGGCAGCTCATAGAACCATTGCTGGAAATCATGCCAGTCGCCTGGATGGTGTTCGAACTGGGTCAGGGTTTCATGCAGCAAACGGGCGTGGCGCGGGGTATGTTCGCGCACGAATTGCTTGCCGCTGCCGGGCAGTGCCGGCGTCGCCCAGCCCAGGGCGTTGAATTCGTGATTGCCCATGATGCACAGCGCCTGACCGGCCTCGACCATGTCGTGGACGATATGCAACGCCTCGCGAATCCGTGGGCCACGGTCGATGATGTCGCCGACGAACACTGCCATGCGTGAGGCATGGCGCCAGACGCCACCTTGTTTGTGATAACCGAGCCGGTCGAGCAAATGCTCAAGGGTCAGAGCGCAACCGTGCACGTCACCGATCAGGTCGTAGCTACGCGCGGGATCGAGCATCAGTCGCCTCCACCACCCAACTTGCTGCCCCAGCCGAGCTTGGTCCGGCAGACTTCATAGTAGTTGTGGTCGAGTGGGTGGATCAGCCGCAACTTCTGGGCCTTTTTACTGACGGTGATGGTGTCGCCGGGCGCACAGGTAAAGTGGTTCTGCCCGTCACACGAGACTTGCGGGTAAATCTGCATATCCTTCGACACGACGATTTTCAGCTCACTGTTGCCATCTACCACAATTGGCCGGCCCGACAAGGTATGGGGGTACATCGGCACAATTACAATGGCGTCGAGCTTGGGATGCATGATCGGGCCGCCGGCGGAAAGCGCGTAGGCAGTGGATCCGGTGGGCGTGGCGACGATCAGGCCGTCGGCCTTCTGGCTGCAGACGAACTGGCCGTCGATATACAGCTCGAACTCGATCATCCGCGTGGACTTGCCGGGGTGCAGCACCACGTCGTTCAGTGCATCGCCCTGCCCGATGGCCTCAGCGTGACGACGGACTTCGGCCTGCAGCAGGAAGCGGTTTTCCACCAGATAGTGGCCGTCGAGCACTTCGGCGACCTTGATTTCCAGCTCATCGGGACGGATGTCGGTGAGAAAGCCCAGGCTGCCACGGTTGATGCCGAGCACCGGGATATTGTGCTTGGCCAGCGCCCTTGCGGCGCCAAGCAGGCTGCCATCACCGCCGACCACAATCACCATGTCACACACTTCGCCGAGCATCTTGCGCGACGAGGTTTGCAAGCCGTGGCCCGGCAGGACTTCAGCGATGGTGTCTTCGAGGATCACATGCAGGTGACGGTCGAGCAGAAAACGCTTGAGTCGGCGGACGGTATCCAGCACCTGGGAGCTGCCCAGGCGGCCGATGATGCCGATATTACGAAATTGCTCCATGGGGCTCCTACAGGACTCGGGGGCAGAGCGCGGCGGCCTGCGACGGCGAAAAGCACGATTATGGGCGAAAGCGCCGGATAGACAAAATCCTTTCAGCGACAAGGACGTACTCCTGTTTGAGGCTATGCTCGCAAGATGATCCTATTTCCAGAGTTGTCGCAGTTACCCCACCAGTTGCGCCACCCCGAAGTGCGCGACCTGGCGTGGGTCATCCTCGCGCCGCCGATGCTGGCCGACGCGCCGTGGCCGCAACGCCATCCCCTGTCCGGCAGTGACTGGGTCCAGGCGCCGGATCGCCTGGAACACTGGTTGCGCAAGCTGGATCAGGACAGCTACGGCCTGCTGCACTGGCTGTCTCAAGCCCGGACGCGACGCCTGGGGCTGTATTACGAGCGCCTCTGGCAATTTGCCGTCGAACAGGCGCCCGGCGTCGAATTGATTGCCGCTAACATGCCGATCCGCCGCGAGGGCCACACCCTGGGCGAACTGGATATGCTGTTGCGCGATCGCGATGGCGTGCATCACCTGGAACTGGCCATAAAGCTTTATCTGGGGCCGCAGAACGGTAACGGCCGCGACACCGCGCAATGGTTCGGCCCCGGCTGCCATGACCGCCTGGACCGCAAACTCAAGCATTTGAGCCAGCATCAACTGCCGATTTCCGCTCGTGAGGAAAGCCGGGAAATGCTGGCGGCGCTGGATATCCAGCAATTCGACGCGCACTTGTGGCTGGGAGGTTATCTGCTCTATCCATGGCCGGGGCAAGCGGCCTCTCCCAGCGGCGCGCACCCCCTGCACTTGCGCGGGCGCTGGCTGCATCAAAAGGATTGGGCTGAATTCGTCGGGCAAAGCCCGCCCGGGCGCTGGCAACCCCTGCCCCGCCATGCCTGGCTGGCGCCGGCGCACTACCCTGCGGAACAGACCTGGAGTGCCGAGCAGTTGAATGCCTGGTTGAGTGAGTTGTCGCCCGTGGCGCCGGCGCAATTGCTGGTGCGGCTGACGGAAAATGTCGAGGGTGATTGGGAAGAAGCGGAGCGGCTGTTTCTGGTGGCGGATCTATGGCCGGATGTGCCGGGGCAAGGCTGAGCTTCGTATTGGAGAGAGTACCGCTATCGCGAGCAGGCTCGCTCCTACAGGGGAATACACTCCCCATGTGGGAGCGAGCCTGCTCGCGATTGGGTCGCCTCGGTCTAAATGGACAACCGCAAAGCCAAGGCCGCCAAGGTCACCAGCAACACCGGCACCGTCAACACAATCCCGACCCTGAAGTAAGCCCCCCAGCCAATGCGAATGTTCTTGCGCTCCAGCACATGCAGCCACAGCAGCGTTGCCAGGCTGCCAATCGGCGTGATTTTAGGCCCCAGGTCGCTGCCGATGACGTTGGCGTAGATCATGGCCTCCTTCACCACACCCGTCGCCTGACTGGCATCAATGGAAAGCAGGCCGATCAGCACCGTCGGCAAATTGTTCATGATCGACGACAACAGCGCTGTCAGCACCCCGGTCCCCATGGCCGCGCCCCACACGCCATATTCGGCGAAGCCGTTCAGCCATCCCGCGAGATACCCGGTGAGCCCTGCGTTGCGCAGGCCGTAAACGACCAAGTACATGCCCAGCGAGAAAATCACGATATGCCAGGGCGCCCCTTTCATGACCTTGCGCGTGGAAATCTTGTGGCCGCGCCCCGCAATGACCAGTAACAAGGCGGCACACACCGCCGAAATCGCGCTGATCGGAATTCCCAACGGTTCCAGGGCGAAACACCCGAGCAGCAGAATCACCAGGACCGCCCAGCCGGCGTAGAACGTCGCCTTGTCATGGATGGCGGACGCCGGGTGCTCCAGTTGCTCGGGATCATAGTCTTGGGGAATGTCACGCCGGAAAAACCACATCAGCACCGCAAGCGTCGCCGCCACGCTGACCAGGTTGACCGGGATCATCACCACCGCGTAGCGGTTGAAACCGATCTTGAAAAAGTCCGCGGAAACGATGTTCACCAGGTTCGACACCACCAGCGGCAGGCTCGCGGTGTCGGCGATGAAACCGGCGCCCATGACGAACGCCAGGGTCGCCGCCCGGGAAAAGCGCAATGCCACGAGCATGGAGATGACGATGGGCGTAAGGATCAGCGCCGCACCGTCGTTGGCAAACAACGCCGAAACCAGTGCGCCGAGCAACACCATGCAGGCGAACAGCTTGCGCCCGCTGCCCCGCCCCCAGCGGGCCACATGCAGCGCGGCCCAGGCGAACAACCCGGCCTCGTCCAGCAACAGGCTGATGATGATCAGCGCGACAAAGGTGCCGGTGGCATTCCAGATGATCTGCCACACCAACGGAATGTCGCTCAGGTGCACGACGCCGAACAGCAGCGCCAGCAACGCGCCAGATACCGCGCTCCAGCCTACGCCCAGGCCCTTGGGTTGCCAGATCACCAGCGTGATGGTCAGCAGGAAAATCAGTGACGCGATGAGCATCCGGGGCAGCCTGAGTCAATTGAGCCAAATTGAAGACAGACCGCCCCTGAAACTCCCGACACGGATCCGTCACAACCGAATCACATGCCCTTCCAATGGTGCGGCCTGCCCATGAAACAAGCGAGCAATGACATCCTGCGCCGCCTCAAAACCCCGGCTTTCTACCACCTCCAGCAATGGCTTTTCAATCGCCGTCACCTTTTTGTAAAACTCGCGCAAGCCTTCGCCGATATGCTGGCTGACCCCTTCCGGCCCCCAGTCGGTATTGCGCTTGCGAATCTGGATCGGCGCAAAAAAGAATACCGGCTGGGGGCCTTCGATCGCCGTCAGCCGAGCCTCATCGGTGCTCTGCGCTGATCCCGCGAAGCAACTGTAGAGCAATTGACCGGAAAAATGCTGGTGTACCCGGTCACGCAGATCCAGGTCGCCGGAAAAATCCACGTAGAGCGTCGGACGATCATTTGGCAGAGTCGCGAGCTCTTCATAGGAGACCGTGCGCTCGTAACAATCCAACTGCTCGACAAAGGCCTTGTTGCCCGCCGAGGTCAGCGCCACCCTCTCCAGAGCAGGATGATTGTCCAGGCACACGGCGGTGCCATAGGCGGTTTTGCTTGAGGCGCTGGAGAACACCAGACGCGTCGCACCGAAGAATTGGTTGTCCTGGAGAAAGTCGGCGAGCATCGAAGACGTCAGGAAAAGCGGTTTGAGCAGGATTTGCAGGTTTTCGCTGTCGGGGCTGTAGTACGTGTCCCAACTGCAACGGGTGTACTGGTTGTAGGCCGAGGTCAATCCGAGCCGGTGTTCGGCAGCGTCGTAGAACCCTCTATCGGTGACCCGCTCGGGGCGCATCCACAGGTGACTGGCAATCGGAAAATAACCGTAGAAGCGCTCACCGACTTCGATGCCTGGCACTTGTGAAGCCACGACATCGGCAAAGCCCCAAGCCGGCACGTGGCCCCATTCTGCGAGTCCCGTAGGAAAGAATCCCCAATAGTTCATGGAATCGCCGTAGGCCGCGTAGGTAATGTTGTTGGTCGTCAGGGCGCAACGATCAATTTTCACGATCACCTCCCCTTCGCCCGCAATCAGGCTGCGTTGTTGCTGCTCGACGCGACTCTGGTCCAGGGCGTTTTTACGGGTAATCAGCCGTGTTACCGTGCTCAAACTTTGCATCTTTTCAGTCTCCTGCTGCGACAGTGTGGCGGGTAGCAACAGCGTAAGGGCAACCGATGAAGCGCGGGTTCGGAAACAGCAAGGCCCCATTACCCACTCTCAATCCACGTGCAAAGCCGTTGAAACGGCCGAGCCAGGCCCGGGCGATTTTCACTGTCGAGGCGATTTACCAGGCTTTTGTTCGGATTTGGCAGCGAGATGGCTGGCCTGGATTGACCACCCGTGAAGTGGCACTGGAGGCCGGCGTTGCGATCGGCACCCTTTACGATTACTTCCCGAGCAAGGAGGCGCTGCTCTCCGGCTACATACGACATCAAATGGATGCCTTGCTACGGAATATCGATGAAGCCGTCGTACGGGCCAGCGAACTGGACTGGGCAACTCGAATCAAACGTCTGGTGCGCCTGACCTGCGACCCCGATGACGCCCGCTACCCCCTGTTCAATCATGCCGCGTCGCTCATCGAACACCAGATTGCCGAACCCAAACATCACCAGCGGGTGTTCGAAGAACTCATGCAAAAGTGGCGCGAAGCCTTCGCAGCCTGTGGCGACCTGCCCACGCCTCCTTCGCCATCCACCATCGATGCCTGGGTGATCATGGCGTGGGGTGGCCGACGCTATTGCATCACTGCGCAACCATCGGCGGCGCAAATCGCCGCCTGGTTGTCGGAAATGGAAACGATGATCTGTAGCCGTCTTTTGTAGGAGCCGAGCTTGCTCGCGATGAACCTCAACGATCACACGGGCTTACTGGTTAAACACGTTGGCCTCGGGCTACTCGTGAGCAAACTCCTCCTGCGGGACCGCGGTTTGTCAGACTTTCTTGTGCTGTTCGACCCACTTTCCGTAGGAATCGATGAATTTTTGCAGGAACGGCTTGACGGAATCCGACAGTTTCCCCGACTCGTCAAATGCCGAACCGGCGCCACCCAAGTAGGCCTCCGGCTGCTGCATCATCGGTACATCGAGAAAAACCATGCATTGGCGCAGGTGATGGTTCGCGCCGAACCCACCTACAGCACCCGGCGAAACACTGATCACCGCGCCCGGCTTGCCACTCCAGACCGCCTTTCCATAGGGGCGCGAGCCCACGTCAATGGCATTTTTCATCGGAGCGGGTATCGAGCGGTTGTATTCCGGGGTGACGAACAGCACTGCGTCGGATGAGCGAACTTCCTGTCGGAAAGTGCTGTAGGCTGCCGGCGGGGTCGCACCATCGATATCTTCGCTATAGAGCGGCAGATCGCGGATTTCGACAATTTTCAGGTTGAGGTTGGCCGGCGCCAGATCCGCCAGCGCCAAGGCTACCTTGCGGTTGATCGATGCTTCACGCAGGCTGCCGACGATGACAGCGACGGTATAGACATTGCTCATGGGGGGCTCTCGTTTGTCCGTGGGAGAAGCCTCTAGTTATAGTGATCAGATGACGATTCAACCAGTGAACATAGGTATATCCGGGTCCTGAATATTTTTTTTACCCAGGAAAACTTCCCGTGGGCGGTAGCGGTCTATTCAAGCCGCAACCCCAGCGTTTTATCTCCAGAGGTTTTAAGCAGATGGCAGCAGTACTCGTCGGTCAATTCCACGCAAGAGACGCAGAAGGCCGCGTTTATTCGGTACATGAGTTCCAGGACTCCACACAATCGGTAGATGGTGCACCGCTCACTACCTACAAACTGGCCCATGGCGACCGCGTCAAAAAGCTCGATGACAACGAGTTTCAGCTGGTACAGAGCGGCGTTAGCCTGACCCGCGAGCCGGAATCGATCGTAGCTTCTTAAGTACCGCAGATTGGGCGTTATGATCAGAAGTCATATGCACGGACTTGGGTTAGGATTCAGCCACTGACTCCTTCACCTGCTGAACATGGACTTCACGCATGCGTTTACGCCATATCGAAGTGATCCAGGCGCTCCTGCAGACCGGTCATATGGGCACCGCCGCCGAATGGTTGCAGCTGCCCTCGACCGAGGTTGAACGGATTTTGCGCGAGGCTGAGGATCAGTTGGGTTTCATGCTGTTCTCCAGCGTGCGCGGACGTTTACAGGCCACCCGCGAAGCGCGGGAGCTGCAAGTTGAAATTGCCCATGTCTACGATGCGCTTGAACCGGTACAGCGCCTGGCCGCCAGCCTGCGGCAATATCTGGCGCCCCCTTTGCGCATCATCGGCACTCCGCCCCTTGCCCAGCAACTGCTGCCACAAAGCATCGCGGCCCTGCGCCGGCGCCTGCCTGATGCGCCTTGCACCCTGCTGAGCCAACCCACTCGTGACATCGTCAGAAGCCTGTTGCTGCGTGAAAGCGACCTGGGCCTGAGCCTGCATGACCCGGATCGCAGCGAGATTCAGTGTCAGGTGATAGCCCAGGGCAAGTTGCAACTGCTCGCCCCCCATGGCTGGCTACAGCCGAAGCAGAAATACATTTCTCTCCAGGACCTGGCGGGGCAAGCGATGGTCGGTCTCGAAGGGCATGATCCGCTGAGCCCGGCCCTGGAGCACAAACTGCATGCCCTGCGCCCGGCACCGGTGGTTCAGACCCGTGTGCAGACCCATCAGATGATGCGCAGCATGGTCGAGGCTGGCGAAGGCCTGGCCATCGTCGACCCTTTCACCGCACTCGGCGCCAAGGCCGCCGGGCTGGATGCCTGCCCGCTGGCCCCTGCGGTGCCAATCAGCGTCTATGCCCTGACATTGAAAAACGGCGAGCCTTCGCCCGCCGTCCAGACCTTGCTGGACATCATCACGGAACAAGCCGCGGCGATGATGGCGAGCTGATCGGGTTTTCCAGCGGATTATCGAAGACGCGATACCAGAACAGCGCCACTTCGGCAGTATTGGGGTCGATACCCCGATAGCGCATGTGATCAATGCCGCCAATCACGAAACCGCAACGCTCATACAGCCGGCACGCTCCCAGATTGTTGTTCTGGGTTTCCAGCATGATGCCCGGCAGCTTTTTCTTGCGACTCCAGAATTGCGCCACGTCGAGCAGTGCCTTCGCCACCCCGTGGCGTCGGGCCGGCGCATGCACCGCCAGCTCGTCGATATGGGCAAAACCGTTCCAGTTGGTGCTGATCACCAGGTGGCCGACCGGCTCGCCATCCAGGAAGGCCATGAAAATCGCGCTGTCGGCAGCGTCGCGGAAGCTGCTGAATTCTTCCGGGTCGATTCCATAGCATTTTCGGTAGGGCGTGATCGGCGTCACCAGCCATCGCTCGACTGGCTGGCCTATTTGCGGGGTCCCGTAGGCTGCCACTTCAAAGCTGAAATCGCTGCCCCAGATGTAGGTGGCGAAGCTTTCATCGGCAACGCGCACCGACAACCCCGGGTTAATCGGATTCATGTCCGCTTGCATACTGGGTAACGTCCTCATTCCTTGATGCAATCGACGGTGTAATGCCGCCCATTGCCCTCATCTTCATGTTGCAATCCGTGCACATCGGCTACGAACCCCGGAAAACTGCTGTCGAACGTGCGGGCAAACGCCAGGTAATCGATGATCGAGCGAGTCGCTGCGGTAAAACGCTCGCCAGGCATGATCAACGGAATTCCCGGCGGATAAGGCACCAGCATCACCGCAGCGATACGCCCGTCCAGGGCATCGATCGACACCGCTTCGACATCGCCTCGCACCAGATGGTCATAGGCATCCGCAGGTTTCATGGCGACTTCCGGCAACACCGTGTACATGCGCTTGAGATGCTTTGCCGTGGCGTTGCTGCGATAGCAGGCATGCAGTTGATCGCACAGGTCGCGCAAGCCCATGCCCTGGTAACGCGCAACATTCTGCTGCGCCACACACGGCAGGCAAGTTGCCAGACTGACGTTGGCATCGTAACTGCGCTTGAACTCCAGCAACTCGGTCAGCAGCGTGCTCCATTTGCCCTTGGTGATGCCCATGGAGAACAGCACGAGGAACGAATACAGACCGGTCTTTTCCACCACCAGCCCGCGCTCCCAGAGGAACTTGCTGACCACGGCCGCCGGAATCCCGCGCTCACTGAGGGCACCACCGGCGTTAAGACCCGGCATGACCAGGGTGACCTTGATCGGATCGAGCAACACATAATCGTCGGTCACGTCGCCGAAGCCGTGCCAGTCCTCCCCGGGCTGCAGCAGCCAGTCCGCAGTCTCCACCCGCTCGATACCCTCCGCTGACGGCGGCTGCCAAATGGAAAACCACCAGTCGTCAGCCGCAATGTGCTGGCGCAGATTCGCCAGCGCACGACGGAAACTCAGGGCCTCGTCGAACATTTCCTGTAGCAGCGAACGCCCCGCGCCGCCTTCCATCATTGCCGAAGCAACGTCCAGCGAGGCGATGATGCCGTACTGCGGCGACGTGGAGATGTGCATCATGAACGCTTCATTGAAGCGGTCCCGGTCCAACTGTCGCGCACCGCCATCCTGCACGTGGATCATCGAGGCCTGACTGAAGGCCGCCAACAGTTTGTGGGTGGAGTGGGTGGTGAAGACCAGCGGGCTGTCTTCGCTGCAGGAGGTGCCCATGCCGTAGCGCCCGGCAAAAAACTCATGGAAGGCCGCGTACGCGTACCAGGCTTCGTCGAAGTGCAGCACCTCGACACTGTTGCCCAGTTGCTGCTTGATCAACTCGGCGTTGTAGCACAGGCCGTCATAGGTGGAGTTGGTCACCACCGCCAGCTTGACCCTCGGCGCCCGGCCCTTGGTCAACGGGCTGGCATCGATCTTGGCCTGGATCGATTGCGGGCTGAACTCGCTCAGCGGAATCGGGCCGATGATCCCCAATTCATTGCGTTCCGGGCACAGATACAAGGGGATCGCGCCGGTCATGATGATCGAGTGCAGTACCGACTTGTGGCAGTTGCGGTCCACCAGCACCAGGTCATCGCGCGCCACCATGGAATGCCAGACGATCTTGTTCGCGGTGGAAGTGCCATTGATCACGAAGAAGGTGTGATCGGCACCGAAGTTGCGCGCCGCCCTGGCCTCGGCTTCGGCCAGGGGCCCCGTGTGATCGAGCAGCGAACCCAGCTCCGGCACTGAAACCGACAGGTCCGAACGCAGGGTGTTTTCCCCGAAGAACTGGTGAAAGGCCTGCCCCACCGGGCTTTTGTAATAGGCCACTCCGCCGCCGTGACCGGGAGTGTGCCAGGAATAGTTGGAATCGGCGGTGTGTTGCACCAGCGCCTTGAAGAACGGTGGCAGCAGTCCGTCCAGATATTTGCGCGCAGCGCGCGCCACTTGCCTCGCGAGAAACGGCACGGTGTCTTCGAACAGGTACAGAATGCCGCGCAGCTGGTTGAGTTCGGCCATGGCGTCGGCCGGCGCGTTTTCCAGGGTCACCTGCTCGCCCAGGGCGAAGATCGGAAGATCCGGCGCACGTACGCGGGCCAACCCGATCAGTTCGGCCATGTTCTGGAGTAAATGGGAGTGAGCGCTGGCGTCTTCCGCCGCGATCAACATGCACGACAAACCGTGATGAGTCGAAGCGACCAGACGCCCTTCGGTGTAATCCACCGCCGAGACGATGCTGAAACCTTCCTGCTCCAGCTCCCGGGCGATACCCCGCACACGGTCGCCGGCGACGGTATCGGCCTTGATGTCGCGGTGGACGATCAGGACCGGGAATTTCAGATCTTTATACATGAGGCTCAGTGTCCTGAGGCGGCAGGCCAGAGCCTGCCAATGACCTCAGGGTAGAGGGTTGAAGCGGATGTGGCGAGCGCGATGCACTGAAAAGGGTCAAGAGACAAAGCGATCTTTTTTGAATGGCTGCCTACGCCTGAGCTTCAGCCTCGGCCAATTGCAACCACAACGCCGGCGCCCCGGCTGACTTGCTGATGACTTCCAGCCGCGCCACGTGTTGCGCCAGGTCATCCTCGCTGGCGTGGATGATGCGCCCCGGTTTGCGGTCTGCCGGCAGGCGACGGATTTCAGTGGCCGAGTTGTCCGCACCTTCGCCGGAACCGTTGCCATCAGAGGCATTGCCCGCCAGGGACAAGCTGGTCTGGCCGCCCGTCATGGTCAGGTAAACGTCGGCGAGAATCTCGGAGTCGAGCAAGGCGCCGTGCAGTTCACGGCCGGAGTTGTCGACGCCATAACGCTTGCACAGGGCGTCGAGGCTGTTGCGTTGTCCCGGGTGACGTTCCCGGGCCATCAGCAGGGTATCGAGGACCGAGCAATGCTGTGTGATGTCCGCACGATCCTGCTGGCCCATCAGGGCGAATTCGTTGTTGATGAAGCCAACGTCGAACGCCGCGTTATGGATGATCAGCTGCGCGCCCTTGATGAACTCGAAGAACTCTTCGGCCACCTCGGCGAAACGCGGCTTGCCCACCAGGAATTCGTTGGTGATGCCGTGGACGCCGATGGCGCCTTCATCACTTTCACGGTCCGGTTGCAGGTAAACGTGAAAATGCCGGCCGGTCAGGCGCCGACCGATCAGCTCGACACAACCGATTTCGATAATCCGGTGGCCGTCGGTCACCGGCATGCCGGTGGTTTCGGTGTCGAGTACAACGGATCTGGTGGCCATCAGTGCTCAGCTCTCAATCGGTCAATCGTGCAAAAAGGCGGCGATTCTAACACGCTCCTACAGTCCGCGTACTTCGTCCACGCCACGGTTGGCCAACTGGTCGGCACGCTCGTTGCCGTGGTGGCCAATGTGCCCGCGCACCCACTTCCAGGTGACGTTGTGGCGACTGACCTGCTCATCGAGCATCTTCCACAGGTCGGCGTTTTTCACCGGCTCTTTCGCGGCGGTCTTCCAGCCGCGTTTTTTCCAGTTGGTCATCCACTCGGTGATGCCTTTCATCACGTACTGCGAGTCAGTGACCAGCAGCACATCGCAGGGCCGCTTGAGCTCCTCCAGGCCACGGATCGCGCCCATCAGCTCCATGCGGTTGTTGGTGGTGTTGGCTTCACCGCCCCACAGTTCCTTTTCAACGCCCTTGTACACCAGCAATGCGCCCCAGCCGCCAGGGCCGGGATTGCCCTTGCAGGCGCCATCGGTGAACAGTTCTACGCTATCGCTCATGCCAATCCATCCAGAAAACACGGTGGCTCGCCGATCGCTGATCGACAACGCCCGAGACCGGGGCAGCCCCGGCCGGAAATATAAAAAAGAAGGTGTTACGGTTCGATGCGGCGGCGATTGACCTTGGCCATCGGCAAGGGAATCAGCTTGCCCATCGGCTCGCGGCGCTCCTGGCGGACCGGCCGCAGGCCGACCACGATCTTGCGCGCGACCAGTAGATAGAAGCCGCCACCGGACAGTTGCCAGTTGCCGGCCATGCGCTCCCAACCGGCCAGGCGGGTCTGCCAGGCAGGCGAAGCAAGCGGCGGACGATAGCACCCGAAGCGACGTTTCTCCAGCGCGAAGCCCAGCAGGTTCAGCCAGTCAGCCACCCGCGACGGCGAGATGCAGCGGGCTTTGCGCAAAGCATCATGAGCGAACACGTGCCGCAGCCCCCAGCTGCTCCAGGGATTGATACCGATGATCAGCAGATGTCCACCGGGGCGCACGCTGCTCGCCGCTTCGCGCAACAGGCCGTGGGGTGACAGACAGAAATCCAGCCCGTGCTGCAGCACCACGACATCGGCGGCATGTTCGCTCAATGGCCAGGCCTGCTCTTCGCAGACGATCTCGACCCCCGGCAATGGCGCCCCCAGACGCACATTGCGCTGCACCTGCGGCGCCGACGGCGGCGTCTGGGCCGACGGTCCGTAGTGCACCAGATAGCCGCCGAAGAAACGGCCCAACTCTTCCTCGAGCATGCGTCGCTCTTCATCCAGCAAAAACTGCCCGAGCGGGCCGGACAGCCACTCGCGCGCCGCGCTGATCAACGCCAGCCAGTCAGGATCAGCCTGAGCGAACGCTTTATCGGTCATTGCATTCTCCAACGCGTCAGGAAGTTCTAAGATGCGCCTTTGTTTTCCGCTTGGCGAATCCGACGATGATACAGATCAGTGCCCTGCCCGCCTTCACCGACAACTACATCTGGTTGCTCCAGGACCACAGCAGCCGACGTTGCGCGGTGGTCGACCCGGGCGATGCCGCGCCGGTACAGAATTGGCTCTCGGCCAATCCGGGATGGGTGCTCAGCGATATTCTGATCACTCACCATCATCATGACCATGTCGGCGGCGTCGAGCAGCTCAAGAAAGCGACAGACGCAAAAGTCTATGGACCGGCCAGCGAAAACATTCCGGGGCGGGATATCGCGCTCAAGGATAACGATCACATCCAGGTGCTGGGCCATGACTTCGAGATCATTGCCGTGCCCGGTCATACCCTGGGGCACATTGCCTATTATCACCATGGCCTGCTGTTTTGTGGCGACACCCTGTTCGCCGCCGGTTGCGGGCGCCTGTTCGAGGGCACGCCGCAACAAATGCACGCCTCGCTGTCCCGCCTCGCGGCGCTTCCCGAAGACACCCAGGTGTTCTGCACCCATGAATACACCCTGAGCAACTTGCGCTTCGCAGCCGCTGTCGAACCCGGCAATCCCGACACCCTCGAACGCCTGGCGACGGTGACCCGTCAACGGGAAGACGGTGTCATCACGCTGCCGTCGACAATCGCCCTGGAGAAGCGCACAAATCCGTTTTTGCGCACCGCAGAAACATCCGTTAAAGAAAAAGCGGACGAACGGACCGGCACCGATAACTCTGCGCCCGATATGGTTTTTGCGACGCTCAGAGCGTGGAAAGACAAGTTCTGAACAGTCTGCACGATGGTACGAAAACCGCGAATGGTTGACCGCGGGGGGTGCGCTTTCTAGAATCGCCCGACATTTTTGCCCGGAACTCACGTTCAGCCAATGTCGTCATCCATTCGAAATGCCATCAGTTCGGACGCGTTAACCCGCCTGGCGCAAGCCATAGCGGTGGCTGTGTCCGCGACATTGGCGGGCTGTTCCAGCCATGCGCCGCAAACCGACGCGGCGCACACTCCGAATATTGCCGCGCGCGCCAAGCAGAAGCCCGTCTGGCTCAGCGAAAAGCCGAGCCCGCAGATTCCGCAGGACGTCTGGGAGCGCATGCGCCAGGGCTTCCAGTTGCAGGATGGCCTGGGCGTCAACCCGCGCATCGAGCAGCAACGCCTGTGGTTCGCCAGCAATCCCTCTTTCCTCGAAAACGCCGGCGAACGCGGCAGCCTCTACATTCACTACATCGTCGAACGCCTGGAAGAGCGCAACATGCCGCTGGAGCTGGCACTGCTGCCAGTGATTGAAAGCGCCTATAACCCGATGGCCTATTCCCGGGCCGATGCGGTTGGCCTGTGGCAATTCATTCCCTCCACCGGGCGTTACTTCAACCTGCGTCAGACCCGCTTCTATGATGGCCGTCGCGATATCACCGCATCGACCACCGCCGCGATGGACTACCTGACCCGTCTGCACGACATGTTCAACGGTGACTGGCTGTTGGCCCTGGCCGCCTACAACGCCGGTGAAGGCACGGTCAGCCGCGCCATCGAGCGCAATGAAAAGCTGGGACTGCCAACCGATTACTGGAACCTGCCGCTGCCTGCCGAAACCCAGGCCTACGTGCCGAAGCTGCTGGCACTGTCGCAAGTGGTACTGGCGCCCGAAGCCTACGGCGTGAACCTCAATCCGATCGCCAACGAGCCGTACTTCAAGGTCGTCGAAATCAACCAGCGCATGGACCTGTCCAAGGTTGCTGCCGTAGCCAACATCGACGAAGACGAACTGTTCCAGCTCAACCCGGCCTTCAAGCAACGCACCACCATCGACGGCCCCCAGCATCTGCTGGTGCCGACGTCCAAGGCACAGTTGCTGACCACCAGCCTGCAGACCATGCGTCCTGAAGAGCTGATCAGCAAGAAGGCGCTCAAACCCGTATTCGAAGGTGCCGACGATACCCAGGTGGCGAGCGTCAGACGCAATTACCGGGTCAAGCGCGGTGACAACCTCGGCTCCATTGCCAAGGCCAACAACCTCGACATCAAGGATCTGCAGCGCTGGAACAAGCTGAGCGGCAAGAACCTCAAGCCGGGCCAGACACTGGTCCTGCAAGACACCAGCAAACGCAGCTCCGGGCGCATCAACACCGTGGTTGCGGCCAACAACGCCAAAACCAAAGGCGAAGCCAAAAAGCCACAGGCCAAATACAAGGTCCAGCAAGGTGACTCGCTGTACATCGTGGCCAAGCGCTTCAACGTTGAGATGCAACACCTCAAGCGCTGGAATCCCCGTGTCGGGCAGGCACTCAAGCCTGGCCAGATGCTGACGGTCTCGAACCCGCACTAAAAATGAGCCCCTGATTTTCAGGGGCTTTTTTTAGGTTGATTTGCAGATACTTGTAGGAGCAAGGCTTGCCCGCGATGGTGACCTTGAGACCGCTATCGCGGGCAAGCCTTGCTCCTACAGAAAGCAAATCGATCTAGATATCCAAAGCCCCGCGCGACGCCACAACGACCAGATTCTCAAGCAATTAACCCAGCATTAACCCCCGCCTTTTTCCATTCCATACAAGCTGTTACTGTACGATCCACAAAGCCCAAGCCGCCTGGATCGGATTCCTTACTTGAAGCGTGCCCTCCTCTCGCTCCTGATCAGCCTGGCCTTGAGCTCCCCCGCAAGTGCGACGATCAGCGAAAGCCATGGTTATGCGCAGTTCGGCACGCTCAAGTACCCGGCCAGATTTACCCACTTCGACTGGGTCAACCCGCAAGCGCCCAAGGGCGGCACATTGCGGGTGATGGCGTTTGGCACCTTCGATACGCTCAATCCCTACACTTTCAAGGGCACCAGCCCGGTTACCACGCCGAACTTCCTGCAGTACGGCATCAACGAACTCAACGAACCATTGATGGTCGGCACCGGCCAGTACGCACCGTCCGGAGACGAGCCGACCTCCAGCTATGGCCTGATCGCCCAATCAGTGGAATACAGCGAAGACCGCAGCTGGGTCGTGTTCAACCTGCGCCCCGAAGCACGCTTCCACGATGGCACCCCGATCACCGCCTACGACGTGGCGTTCTCCTACCGCCTGCTGCTCAAGGAGGGCCACCCGCTCTACCGCACCAACCTGCAGGAAGTGCAGCGGGTGGACATTCTCAGTCCGCAACGCATTCGCTTCGTGTTCAAGCGGGCCGGCAATCCCTTGCTCATCCTGCGCTTGGGCGAGCTGCCGGTGCTGCCGCAGCATTACTGGAAAGGTCGTGATTTCAAGGCCACCACCTTCGAACCACCCTTGGGCAGTGGGCCATACCGCATCACCTCGGTCACCCCGGGTCGGCAGATCGTGTTCGAACGGGTCAAGGACTACTGGGGCAAGGACTTGCCGGTCAATCGCGGCAAGTACAACTTCGATCGCATGGAGGTCGAGTTCTACCGCGACAGCGATGTCGCGTTCGAAGCGTTCAAGGCCGGCGAGTTCGACATCTATATCGAGCATCAGGCGAAGAACTGGGACACCGGCTACAACTTTCCGGCAATACGCCGGGGCGAGATGATCAAGGCGCAGATCCCGCACCAGATCCCGACCCAGAGCCAGGGTCTGTTCATGAACAGCCGTCGCCCGACGTTCGCCGAGCCCAAGGTGCGTGAAGCGCTGGGTTTGATGTTCGATTTCGAGTGGACCAACCGTACCCTGTTCAGCGGCGCCTACAAGCGCGCCCTGAGCTATTACCCCAACAGCGAATTCTCCGCCACCGGCCTGCCGGTCGGCCATGAATGGCTGTTGCTCAAGCCCTGGCGCGAGCAGTTGCCCGCCCGATTGTTTACCGAGCCGTTCAGCCTCCCGCAGACTCAGGGTCAGGGCATTCCCCGGGAGACCCTGCGCAAGGCCCTGGGACTGTTGGCCGAAGCCGGCTGGAAGCTCAATGGCCAGCGCCTGCAGAATGCTGCCGGACAACCGCTGCGACTGGAGATCCTGCTGGTCAATCCGAACCTGGAACGTATCCTCCAGCCCTACGTCGAGAACCTCGCCAGCATCGGCATCGACGCCCGGCTCCGCACGGTGGATCGCGCCCAGTACAAACAGCGCCTCGATCAGTTCGATTTCGACATGATCCTCATGACCCTCAACCAGACCCTGAGCCCCGGCCTGGAACAGTGGCAGTACTTTCACTCCAGCCAGGCCGCGATCAAAGGCAGCAAGAACTACGCCGGCATCGCCAATCCGGTGGTCGACCATCTGCTCGATCAACTGCTGGCCGCCCAGACCCGGGATGACCAGGTCGCTGCCGGCAAGGCGCTGGACCGGGTGCTGCTGTGGCAGCACTACATCATTCCCAACTGGTACCTCAATTATCACCGCCTGGCTTACCGCAACCGGTTGGCCTTTGTCACCACGCCGCCCTACACCCTGGGCCTGAGCGCTTGGTGGCTGAAATCTTCGGAGAAAGATCGATGAAACCCATCAGCGCCCTGCTGTTGCAGGCCAGCGCCTTGTTGTTTGCCGGGCTGGCCTGTGCCGCGCCGCAACATGCCCTGACCCTGTACAACGAGCCGCCGAAGTACCCGGCGGACTTCAAGCACTTCGACTACGTCAACCCGGACGCGCCCAAGGGCGGGATCTTTCGCCAAGCCGGCTTCGGCGGTTTCGACAGCCTCAACCCGTTCATCAGCAAGGGCGTGTCGGCCAACGATATCGACCTGATCTACGACACGCTGACCAAGCACAGCCTGGACGAACCCTTCACTGAATACGGCCTGATCGCCGCCAAGATCGAAAAAGCCCCGAACAACGACTGGGTGCGTTTTTACCTGCGCCCCGAAGCCCGTTTCAACGACGGCCATCCGGTACGTGCCGAAGACGTGGTCTTCAGCTTCCAGACCCTGATCAAGGATGGCGCGCCGATGTATCGCGGCTACTACAACGACGTCGAAGACGTGGTCGCCGAAGATCCGCTGACCGTGCTGTTCAAGTTCAAGCACAGCAACAACCGCGAACTCCCCCTGATCCTCGGCCAGTTGCCGGTACTCCCCAAGCATTGGTGGGCGACCCGGGACTTCAACAAAGGCAACCTCGAAGCCCCGTTGGGCAGCGGACCTTACAAGGTCGCCGAAGTGAAGGCCGGCCGCTCGGTCCGCTACGAGCGGGTCAAGGACTACTGGGGCAAGGACCTGCCGGTCAACCGCGGGTTCTATAACTTCGATGTCATGCTCACCGATTACTACCGCGACAACACCGTGGCGTTGGAAGGTCTCAAAGCCGGGCAGTTTGATTACTGGCTGGAAATGACCGCGAAAAACTGGGCCAACGCCTACAACATTCCCGCCGTCACCGAAGGCCGGTTGATCAAGGAACAGATCCCCAACGGTAACCCCACCGGCATGCAAGGCTTCGTGTTCAACCTGCGTCGCCCGGTGTTCCAGGACGTGCGCGTGCGCGAGGCCCTGACCCTGCTGCTCGACTTCGAATGGACCAACAAGCAGCTGTTCAACAGCGCCTACGCCCGTACCCGCAGCTATTTCGAGAACTCGGAGATGGCCGCCACGGGCCTGCCGGACGCTGATCAGTTGGCGATCCTCGAGCCGTTTCGCAGCAAACTGCCGCCACAAGTGTTCAGCGAAGCCTTTGAAAACCCGACCACCGACGGCAGCGGCATGATCCGCACCCAGCAGCGCAAAGCCTATCAATTGCTGCAAGAAGCCGGCTGGCGCATCGTCGATGACAAGATGGTCGACGCCAACGGCAAGCCGGTGGTCATCGAATTTTTGCTGGCGCAGACCGAATTCGAGCGGGTGCTGCTGCCGTTCAAGCGCAACCTGAGCGACCTGGGAATCGACCTGGTGATCCGCCGGGTCGACGTCTCGCAATACGTCAACCGTGTGCGCTCGCGGGACTTCGACATGATCGTCGGCAGCTTTCCGCAATCCAATTCGCCGGGCAACGAACAGCGCGAGTTCTGGATGACCGCGGCCGCCGACAAACCCGGCAGCCGCAACTCCATGGGCCTCAAGGACCCGGTGGTGGACCAGTTGGTCGAGCAGCTGATCAACGCCGATTCGCGCAAAAGCCTGGTGGCCCACGCACGGGCACTGGACCGCGTGCTGCAATGGGGCTATTACGTGATCCCCAACTGGCACATCAAAACCTGGCGCGTGGCCTACTGGAACCACATCGGCCATCCGAAGGTCTCCCCCAAATACGACATCGGCACCGCCACCTGGTGGGTCAAGCCCGATGCCAAGCCGGCGATAGAGATCGAAACCAAACTGCAAGCCGACCCTGCGGGCACGGAGTAATCAGATGCTGGCGTACATTTTTCGGCGACTGCTGCTGATCATTCCGACCCTGTTCGGCATTTTACTGATCAACTTCGTGATCATCCAGGCCGCGCCCGGCGGGCCGGTGGAGCAGATGATCGCCAAGCTCGAAGGCTTCGAAGGCGCCACCAGCCGCATTGCCGGTGGCGGCGCGGAAGTGTCGGTGGCCGGCTCCGCCTATCGTGGCGCACAGGGCCTGGATCCGGCGCTGATCAAGGAAATCGAACATATGTACGGCTTCGACAAGTCGGCGCCGGAACGCTTATGGATCATGGTCAAGAACTATGCGCGGCTGGATTTCGGCGACAGCTTTTTCCGTGATGCCAAGGTCATCGACCTGATCAAGGAAAAAATGCCGGTATCGATCTCCCTCGGGCTGTGGAGCACCCTGATCATGTACCTGGTGTCGATCCCGCTGGGGATCGCCAAGGCCACGCGACACGGCAGCCACTTCGACGTCTGGACCAGCTCGGCCATCATCGTCGGCTACGCAATCCCGGCGTTCCTGTTCGCCATCCTGCTGATCGTGGTGTTTGCCGGGGGCAGCTATCTGGACTGGTTCCCGTTGCGGGGGCTGACTTCGAACAACTTCGATGAGCTGAGCCTGGGCGGCAAGATCCTCGACTACTTCTGGCACCTGGCGCTGCCGGTGACCGCTCTGGTGATCGGCAACTTCGCCACCATGACCCTGCTCACCAAAAACAGCTTCCTCGACGAGATCAACAAGCAGTACGTGGTCACCGCCAAGGCCAAGGGTTTGACCCGAAACCGCGTGCTCTACGGCCACGTGTTCCGTAACGCCATGCTGTTGGTGATCGCCGGCTTCCCGTCGGCCTTCATCGGCATCTTCTTCACCGGTTCGCTGCTGGTGGAAGTGATTTTCTCCCTTGACGGCCTCGGCCTGATGAGTTTCGAAGCCGCGATCAACCGCGACTACCCGGTGGTCTTCGGTACGCTGTTCATCTTCACTCTGCTTGGGCTGGTGGTGAAATTGATCGGTGATCTCACCTACACCTTTGTCGATCCGCGCATCGACTTCGAAAGCCGGGAGCATTGAGATGAACCTGTCCCCTCTCAATCGCCGCCGCTTCGAACTGTTCAAGGCCAACAAGCGTGGCTGGTGGTCGCTGTGGCTGTTCCTGATCCTGTTCGGCGCCAGCCTGGGCGCCGAGTTGATCGCCAACGACAAACCGCTGGTGGTGCACTACGACAACGGCTGGTACTTCCCCGCACTCAAGCGCTACCCGGAAACCACCTTCGGCGGCGAATTCCCGCTGGAAGCCAACTACAGGAGCCCGTACATCCGCGAACTGCTCAAGGCCAAGGATGCCTGGGTGCTGTGGGCGCCGATTCCGTTCAGCTACCAGAGCATCAACTACGACCTGCGGGTCCCGGCCCCCGCGCCGCCGTCGGCGGATAACCTGCTGGGCACCGACGACCAGGGCCGCGACGTGCTGGCTCGGGTGATCTATGGCTTTCGTGTGTCGGTGCTGTTCGCCCTGACCCTGACCCTCCTCAGCTCGATCATCGGTGTGGTCGCCGGGGCCTTGCAGGGTTTCTACGGCGGCTGGGTCGACCTCGCCGGGCAGCGCTTCCTGGAGATCTGGTCCGGATTGCCGGTGCTGTACCTGCTGATCATCCTTGCCAGTTTCGTGCAGCCGAATTTCTGGTGGTTGCTGGGCATCATGCTGCTGTTTTCCTGGATGAGCCTGGTGGACGTGGTCCGCGCCGAGTTCCTGCGCGGCCGCAACCTTGAATACGTGCGTGCGGCCCGGGCGCTGGGCATGCAAAATGGCGCGATCATGTTCCGCCACATCCTGCCCAACGCCATGGTCTCGACCATGACCTTCATGCCCTTCATCCTCACCGGCGCCATCGGTACCCTGACCGCCCTGGACTTCCTTGGCTTCGGTCTGCCGGCCGGCAGCCCGTCGCTGGGTGAACTGGTGGCCCAGGGCAAATCCAACCTGCAGGCACCGTGGCTGGGCATGAGCGCGTTTGCCGTGCTGGCGCTGATGTTGAGCCTGCTGGTATTCATCGGCGAGTCCGCTCGCGATGCCTTCGACCCGAGGAAGTGAAATGAATCAGGACAATCTGATCGAAGTGCGCGACCTCGCCGTCGAATTCGTCGTCGGCGCACACAGCCAGCGGGTGGTCGAGAACGTCAGCTTCGACATCAAGCGTGGCGAAACCCTGGCGCTGGTGGGTGAGTCCGGCTCGGGCAAATCAGTGACCGCGCACTCGATCCTGCGCCTGCTGCCCTACCCGCTCGCCCGGCATCCGTCGGGCACCATCGAGTATTCCGGGCAGAATCTGCTGAACCTGAAAGAGAAAACCATCCGCCACATCCGCGGCAACCGGATCGCGATGATCTTCCAGGAGCCGATGACCTCGCTCAATCCGCTGCACTCGATCGAGAAGCAGATCAACGAGGTGCTGGGCATCCACAAGGGTCTGGTCGGCAAGGTCGCAACCAAGCGCACCCTCGAACTGCTGGAAATGGTCGGCATTCCCGAGCCCGAGAAACGCCTCAAGGCCCTGCCCCATGAATTGTCCGGCGGCCAGCGCCAGCGGGTGATGATCGCCATGGCGCTGGCCAACGAGCCGGAATTGCTGATTGCCGACGAGCCAACCACCGCGCTGGATGTGACGGTTCAGCTGAAAATCCTCGAATTGCTCAAGGAATTACAGGCCCGCCTGGGCATGGCCTTGCTGCTGATCAGCCACGATTTGAACCTTGTGCGAAGAATTGCGCATCGCGTATGTGTCATGCAGCGCGGTTGCATCGTCGAACAGGCATCGTGTGAAGAATTGTTTCGCGCGCCGCAGCATCCGTACACCCGGATCCTGCTGGCAGCGGAGCCCAGCGGGACGCCGGCGACCAATGAAATAGGGCCGCCGCTGCTGTCGGTCGAGGACCTCAAGGTCTGGTTTCCGATCAAAAAGGGCCTGCTCAAGCGCACGGTGGATTACGTCAAGGCGGTGGACGGCATCAACTTCAACCTGCCCCAGGGCCAGACCCTGGGGATTGTGGGCGAAAGCGGGTCCGGCAAGTCGACCCTGGGTCTGGCGATCCTGCGGTTGATCGCCAGCCAAGGTGCGATCCGTTTTGAAGGCAAACAGCTAGACTGCCTGACGCAACAACAGGTCAGGCCACTGCGTCGCGAGATGCAGGTGGTGTTCCAGGACCCGTTCGGCAGCCTGAGCCCACGGATGTGCGTGAGCCAGATCGTTGGCGAAGGCCTGCGGATTCACAAGATCGGCACCGAGGCGGAACAGGAACAAGCGATTATTGCGGCACTCAAGGAGGTAGGTCTGGACCCGGAAACCCGGAACCGCTACCCCCACGAATTTTCCGGCGGGCAACGGCAGAGAATCGCCATTGCCCGGGCATTAGTGCTAAAACCGGCGTTGATTTTGCTGGACGAGCCGACTTCGGCCCTGGACCGCACCGTACAACGCCAAGTGGTGGAGCTTTTGCGTTCACTGCAAACCAAGTACAACCTGACGTATCTGTTTATCAGCCATGACCTGGCTGTGGTCAAGGCGCTGAGCCACCAGCTGATGGTGGTCAAGCATGGCCAAGTGGTCGAACAGGGAGACGCGCAAAGCATTTTTGCCGCCCCCCAACATCCGTATACACAGCAGTTACTGGAAGCCGCCTTCCTGGCTCCGGAAACTGCGCAATAACCTGAAAGAGGAGCAACACATGGGTTTTCTCGCCGGTAAGCGCGTACTGATCGTCGGTGTCGCCAGCAAGCTGTCCATCGCATCCGGCATCGCCGCCGCCATGCATCGCGAGGGCGCTGAGCTTGCCTTCACTTATCAGAACGACAAACTCAAGGGTCGTGTCGAAGAATTCGCACAAGGCTGGGGTTCGAGCCCTGAGCTGTGCTTCCCGTGCGACGTGGCCAGCGATGAAGAAATCGCCAAGGTTTTCGAAGAGCTGAGCAAGAAGTGGGACGGCCTGGACTGCATCGTGCACTCCGTCGGCTTCGCCCCGGGCGACCAACTGGACGGCGACTTCACCGAAGCCACCACCCGTGACGGTTTCCGCATCGCTCACGACATCAGCGCCTACAGTTTCGTGGCCCTGGCCAAGGCCGGTCGCGACATGATGAAAGGCCGCAACGGCAGCCTGCTGACCCTGTCGTACCTGGGCGCCGAGCGCACCATGCCGAACTACAACGTGATGGGCATGGCCAAGGCTTCCCTGGAAGCTGGCGTACGCTACCTGGCCGGCTCCCTGGGCCCGGAAGGCACCCGCGTCAACGCCGTATCGGCAGGCCCGATCCGCACCCTGGCCGCTTCCGGCATCAAGAACTTCCGCAAGATGCTGGCTGCCAACGAAGCGCAAACCCCGCTGCGTCGCAACGTCACCATCGAAGAAGTCGGCAACGCCGGCGCGTTCCTGTGCTCGGACCTGGCATCCGGCATCAGTGGCGAAATCATGTACGTGGACGGCGGCTTCAACACCACCGCCATGGGCAACATCGAAGAGTGATCTTCGGTTAGCCAATAAAAACCCGCCTGATTGGCGGGTTTTTTGTGCCTGCGATTTAACGCACGACACCATCCACTGTAGGAGCGAGCCTGCTCGCGATGAACCCGAGAACGCCACGGGGTGTCAGGCTTCCCTCGTTATCGTTAACGTCCATCGCGAGCAGGCTCGCTCCTACAGGGTTATACGGTGTTCAGACATTCGGCAAACAACTGCTGAATCGGCTGCTGCCGCTGGCTATAGCGCTGCAACAGCACCATTTCCCGGTAAAACGTCAGTTCCCCCAACCGGATCACCCTGACCTTCGCCCCATGCTCCAGCCACAACCCGGCTTGCGGCAACAGCGAAACACCCAACCCGCACTCGACCATTTTCACAATGGCCTCAAGTTCATCCAGCTCCAGCGCCACCTGCACGTCAATCTGCTGCTCACGCAGAAACCGCGTCACCAGGCGCCCGCCGAATGAGTTGCGGTCGTAGCGCACATGGGGATGCTCGGCGAGTATCTTTAGCGGCTCCTCGCCCTCAAGGTCCATGGGCACGATCAGCACAAACGGTTCACGGCGAATAACCTGGGCCGACAGCTCCTTGGGCAACTCGAACGGAGGCTTGATCATGATGGCCAGGTCCACTTCCCCGGTGTCCACCTGACTCAGCAGGTTCAGCGACACACCGGGCACCAGTTTCGGCTCCAGCCGAGGCGCCTGCTGACGCAAACGCAACAGCGCCTGAGGCAGCAGGCCAGTCTGCGCCGTGGCCACCGCGCCAATCTTCAACTCGCCCCGGTACTCACTGACATCATCGCTGATCGCCATGCGACCGAAGATCTCCAGCATCTCCCTGGCCATCGGCAACGCCCGCTGTCCAGACGCATTGAGCAGCGCCTGACGCCCGGTACGATCGAACAGACGGATGCCCAACGCCTGCTCCAGATTGCGAATCTGCGCACTGACCGCCGACTGCGTCAGGCCGATGTGCATACCCGCCGCAGCGAAAGTGCCGTAGCGGGCCACGGCGATGAAAGTCTTCAGTTCTCGCAGCATGACGACCCTCGATTGATCGAAATTATTCTTGCTCGCCACAAAAACTATCGTCATTCAATCGAAAAATATAGCGCTAGACTGACCAGAATCTCCTGAGAACCGAGGCATACCTGATGCAACTGTCCCCTTTCCACCTCGCCATCCCGGTATATGACCTGGCCGCCGCCCGACACTTCTACGGCAGCGTGTTCGGCCTCGAAGAAGGCCGCTCCAGCGATCACTGGGTCGATTTCAACTTCTTTGGCCATCAACTGGTGATCCACCTGGCGCCGAAAAACGCCTCGCAGGAAGCCGCCCACACCAACGCGGTGGACGGCCATGACGTACCGGTGCCGCATTTCGGTGTGGTGTTGGGGATGGCGGAATGGGAAGCGCTGGCCGAACGCTTGAAATCGCTGGAAACCCGCTTCGTGATCGAACCGGGTATCCGCTTTCAGGGGTTGGTCGGGGAACAGGCGACGATGTTTCTGTTTGATCCGTGCGGCAATGCGCTGGAGTTCAAGGCGTTCAAGGATATTGGGCAGTTGTTTGCCAAATAGGGTGTCGCCTGCAATGGCCCCATCGCGAGCAGGCTCGCTCCCACAGTGGATGTGTATTCACAAAGCTCATTGTGGGAGCGAGCCTGCTCGCGATGGGGGCAGTCCAAACACCGCAGTATCAACGGCCCAACACCCGCTCAGCCTCCACCAACAACTCCTCCACCGTCTCATGCTGCCCGGGATCATGCTCGACCTGCCCAATGCTGAAGCGAATCCCATACCCGCGATGCTTCATGGTATTGCGCTCATCGAGCATCTCCTCCAGCCGCGCCTTGATCGCCGCGACATCCACGCCGCACGAGCCAGTGAGCAAGGCAACGAAGGTGGCGCCTTCCAGCCGGCCAATCACGTCGCTTTCCCTGAAGCCGATGCTCAGCACATCGGCGAAGGTTTTCAGCGCGTGATCGCCCTCGGATCGACCGAACAGGTAGTTGATGCGCTTGAACTCTTCAAGATTGAAAAACAGCAGCGTCGCTGGCCGGCCCAATCGTTGACAGGCGTCGAGCCCCAGTTGGGCCAGGGCGATGAAGCCATGCCGGTTGGGTAACAACGTCAATTCATCCATGCTCGCCATCTGCACGCCGATCAACTCTTGCTCGGCCTTGCGGGCCAGATCGCGCAGCAGTTCGCGTTCGTGTTGCGGCGTCCCTGCACATACGCGTGTCTTGTGCGGTTTGCCTGAGGTCAGCATCGGATTCTCCCTTCTTGGTTATAGTTTTAGAGTCCTCGATTGCGGGTTTGACTCCGAATTCATTGACCGATGGTCATGTACCGGCCACCGGACACGGCCCTCCGGCGTCAGCCCACAGCTTGAATTGCGTGACAAAAACATCGTGCGGCACCGGCACCGGTGCGCGATTGCCCCCCGGATTCCAGCCCCACAGCACCAGCTTGTCTTCGCTGACATGCTTGATCAGCGCAGCGAAATCACGATCGCCGTTGCTCGCGCGATCCTTGATCATGTTGCACAGCCTGTCGGGTGGCAGGCCGATCCAGGCCATCTTGTGCGCGGCTGGCGGCAGGCTCCAATGGGGTGCACCCGGTGGCGCCGCCGGGCCGTAACTGGCCGGTGGATTGGCCTCGGCATGGCACGTGGCGCAGGGCAAACCCGCAGCACCCTTGCCGTCCATGCCACGCACCACGTTCATCGCGTGGGGTTTTCCGGCATCGAACTGTAACGGCGAATCACCCGGGATATGGCAGTTCTGGCAACGGGGGCTCTGGAAGACCTGCTGCACGGTGTCGAAAGCCTTCAGCGCCTCCTTGTCATCGGCGAACAACTCGGTGGCATAGATGAACAGGCACACCAGGATCAGCGTTCCGAGAATCCAGTGATGGCGTTTCATCTCACACCCCCGACAGTTGCAGCGGCAGTTCCCGCAGGCGTTGCCCGGTCAGGGCGAACACCGCGTTGGCCACCGCCGGCGCCGTGGGCGGCACGCCGGCCTCGCCGATGCCACCGGGCTTCTCGCTGCTGGGCAGGATGTGCACCTCGACCACCGGCATCTCATGCAGCCGCAGCACCTGGTAATCGTGGTAGTTGGACTGCACCACTTGCCCGTCCCTGATCGTCAGCTTGCTGTGCAAGGTGAAGCCCAGGCCGAAGGCGATGCACGACTCCATCTGCGCCCCGATGCTCTTGGGGTTGACCGCGATCCCGCAGTCCACCGCACACACCACCCGATGCACGCGAATAGCCAAATTGTCCTGGGAGACCTCGGCAACATGCGCCACATAACTGCCGAAGGATTCATGCACCGCGACACCCAGGGCATGGCCATCCGGTAACGGCGCCTTCCAGTTGGCCTTCTCCACCGCCAGATTCAACACACCCAGATGCCGCGGATGATTCTTGAGCAGGGTTCTTCGGTACTCCACCGGATCCTTGCCCGCCGCCGTGGCCAGTTCGTCGATCAGCGATTCCATGACGAACGCGGTATGGGTATGCCCCACCGAACGCAGCCAGAGCACGCTGATCCCGGTTTTCGGCGAATGCAGCTGGACCTGATGGTCCGCCAGGTCTTCCAGGTAGGGACTGTCCGCCACACCCTCCACCGAGGTCTTGTCGATGCCGTCCTTGACCATCGCCGCCTCAAGCGAAGTGCCGGCCATGATCGACTGGCCGACCAGTACATGCTTCCACGCCATCGGCAGGCCATCCGGCCCCAGCCCGATCCGCGCCTGATGCAAAAATGCCGAGCGGTAATAACCGCCACGGATGTCATCTTCCCGTGCCCACACGGTTTTCACCGGCGCGCCGGCAGCCTTGGCGACCTGCACCGCTTCAGCAACGAAATCCGAGGTCGGGTTGGCCCGCCGACCGAAACCACCACCGAGGAATTCGGTGTGGATCTCGACCTGCTCGGGTTTGAGCCCGGTGATTTTCCCGGCGATCATCTGGTCCAGGGTCTGGAACTGCGTACCGGTCCAGATCTCGCATTTGTCCTGGGTGATTTTCACCGTGCAATTGAGCGGCTCCATGGGCGCGTGAGCCAGGTACGGCACGCTGTACTCGACGTCGATGGTTTTGGTCGCCTTGGCCAATGCGGCCTTGGCATCACCGGCCTGACTGGCGGGCAGGCCCGGAGTAGCCGCGAGTTTGCGAAAGCTCTCCAGCAGTTTCTGACTGTCGAGCCCGGCATTCGGCCCCAGGTCCCATTCCACGTGCAATGCATCGCGCCCCAATTTCGCCGCCCAATAATGATCGGCGATCACCGCCACGCCGGTCGGCACCTGCACCACTTTGCGCACGCCCGGAATGGCCAGCGTCTGGGCACCCTCGAAGGATTTGACGCTGCCACCGAACCCCGGCGGACGGGCGACCATTGCCGTCAGCAGACCGTCGAACTGCACGTCCATGCCGAACTTCGCGCGGCCGGTGATTTTCTCCGGCGTGTCCAGGCGCTTGGTGGGTTTGCCGATGATCGTCCAGTCCTTGGCCTCCTTGAGCTTGATCGAAGCAGGATCCGGCACCGGCAGCTTGCCGGCATCATCGGCCAGTTCGCCGTAGCTGGCGCGCTGGTCGCCGGCAATCACCACGCCGGACTCGGTGCGAATCGTCGACGGCGCGACGTTGAAGCGCTTGGCCGCCGCCTCGACCAACATCATCCGGGCCGCCGCGCCGGCTTGGCGGTAGCGGTCGAACTCCATCCAGGTCGAGGTCGAGCCGCCGGTGATCTGCATGCCGCCAAACCCGGGAAGCCCATAGTCCCTGGCAGAGGCCGGGGAATGTTCGACACGGATCTTCGACCAGTCGGCGTCAAGCTCTTCGGCAATCAACATGGTAAGGCCGGTCCAGATGCCCTGGCCCATTTCCGAATGCCCCAACAGCACCGTGACGCTGTTGTCATTGCCGATGCGCAGGAAGGCGTTGGGTGCGAACACACTGCCTTCGTTCTCCGCGCCAAGGGCAAAACGATGTGCGCCGGGAATGACAAACGCCACCACCAGCCCGCCGCCCAATACGGCGCTACCTTTCAGAAAACCACGACGAGACAGCGGATTGAGAGCGTTCATGGCCATCAAACCAGTTGCGCCGCGCGTTTGACCGCGGCGCGAATTCTGGGATAGGTGCCGCAGCGGCAGATATTGCCCGACAGCGCCTGATCGATATCGCTGTCAGTCGGCTGCGGGATCTTCGCCAGCAAGGCCGCCGCCGACATGATCTGCCCGGACTGGCAGTAGCCGCACTGCACCACATCCAGCTCGGCCCAGGCTTTTTGCACCGGGTGCGAACCGTCCAGCGACAGGCCTTCGATGGTGAGGATTTTCTGGCCATGGGCCACGGCCGTGGCAGGTGTGATGCAGGACCGCAGCGGTGCACCGTCGACATGCACGGTACAAGCGCCGCACTGGGCCATGCCACAGCCGAACTTGGTCCCGGTCAGGTGCGCGACATCGCGCAGGACCCACAGCAACGGCATGTCCGCGGGGACATCCAGTTCCTGGTCCTTGCCATTGATATTGAGGGTCAGCATTGCGAAGTTCCGCCGTCGTTATTGTAGGAGCAAAGCTTGCTCGCGATGGCGTCCGCACATTCAACATCAGTGACACTGATCCACCGCTATCGCGAGCAAGCTTTGCTCCTACAGCGGGGTGCATACGCCCGGGCTATTCCTTCAGCTAAGTCCAATTTGCCTGGCAGGCCGAACTCTATCGACCACCGGTCAAAAAATGTGTGTGCACCACGGACCTGTAGGAGCGAGCCTGCTCGCGATAGCGGTGGCTCAATCAACATCAATGTTGAATATTGAACCGCCATCGCGAGCAAGCTCGCTCCCACAGGGGGGATGGGTGTCTATGCCCGTGGTTTAAGCAGCATGTCGGTATAGCGCAGCAGGAACAGACCGAACGCCGCACACCAAAGCACCGCCGACAAGCCCAGGCCAATTCCGGAAAACGGCACCAGCAACACCCGTGACAGGCCTGCCAGCAGCACCAGGGCAAACCCCGCGACGATTGCTTTCGACGGCAACAATGGGCGCCCGGTATGGCCCAGGCTGACTCGGGCAATCATCGCCAGCACCAGCCCGCCCACACCACCGACCGCCAGTGAATGAGTGGCCAGACTTTGCTGCGGCATCAACCCGGCGTGCCACAACGCCATGCCGAACGCCGCGACCAGCAGCCAGGTGCAGGACAGGTAAAGCGACCACAACAACGGCACGCGCCACATTCCGCGATCGTGCCAGCGCCACAACCGCAGCAGGTGCAAGCCGCTCATCAGCACAAACAGCGCCGTCAGCCAAAGGCGGGGAACCTCATTCAGGCCCAAGGCAAAGCTCAGCGCTGCCAGCAAGCTGCTGACCAACAGGATCCGGGTCGGCCATGGGCTGGCCGCAGGCGCTGCCGGGCGATTCAGGCCACGCTGGATGAAGAACGGAATCACCCGGCCACCAATCACAGTCATCATCGCGCCCACCAGCCACAGCGCGGCCAGCACACCACGACGTTGCAGGCCGGCATCGTCGGTCCAGATGCCGCACAGGGTCATGACCTGACATCCGGCCAGCAACGAGACCATCAACAGAATCGGGTAGTTTTCGCGCTTGCCGGCAGCGATCAGGTCGCGCCCGAGGACGACGGCCAGCAGCGGCAGCAATGGCAGTTGCAGGATCAGCAGCAACCCGGGAGGAATCGGCATCAGCCAGGCCAGCCGCGCCAGCAGCCAGACCAGCACCAGCCCGATCAGCGGCCAACCCTTGAGCCCCGGCCGACCGGTCCAGTTGGGTACCGCAGTCAGCAGGAACCCGGCAATGATCGCCACGGCAAAACCGAACGGCATTTCATGGCGATGCCAGGCCAGCATGCCACCCACCGGCTGCGCACCGGGCAAGCGGCCATACAGCCACAGCGCCCAGATCGCCACCGCCAGTGCGGCAAACGCGGCCCCCGCCAGAAAGAACGGGCGAAAGCCAAGACTGAAGAGAGGTGCCGAAGGTAGCTTGCCCATCAGACCAGCGCCTTTGCCAGTGGCTTGCTCAAGCGGTGCTGGGACAGCAGGCGCATGACGTAGCCGATTTTCAGCAGGGTGGGCCCGACGATGGTCATGGCGTGCAGCGACACCAGGGCCAGGATCGACAAGTGACCGTCGTAGAGGTAAGCGCCGTAGATCCCCGCCAGCAGCATCGCCAGGCCGACGCCGAGTACACGGCTGGACAGTTGCAGTACGTTCTGAGCATTGCTGAAGAAATGGAACATTTTCCGTACTCCTGTAGCAGTTCAGTAGTACTTGGCATGTATCAAGTCCCGTGCCAGATATTCAGACCCTATGAATCAAGCGCTTGCGCCAACTCATGTCAAAACGACTCTTTTGCGAATAAGTCTATTTGACTCCATAATGAGTCATCATGACTACACCAACCCTGTAGGAGCGAGCCTGCTCGCGATGGTCGTTAACGATGACGCTGGCTGCCTGACACCCCTTGGCGCTCTTGAGACCATCGCGAGCAGGCTCGCGGCAAGGAGCCGTTTTTTGCGCATTTCTCGATCTATGGCACAGCCATACCCCCGGCGGCTGACTACGCTGATAGTCCAGCATGCAAAAACCTGCCAGGGAGACCCGCCATGCTACATGTTCAAAAACTGACGCCTTGCCTGTGGTTCAACGGCCAGGCCGAAGAGGCCGCAAAGTTCTATTGCGCAATCTTCGATCATTCAAAAATCACCGCCATCACTCACTACGGCAAGGCCGGCCAGGAGGTCCACGGGCATCCGGAAGGCTCGGTGCTGACGGTCAGTTTTGAACTCGACGGCCAGACATTCACCGGGCTCAACGGTGGCCCGAACTTCACCTTCAGCGAAGCGATCTCCTTCCAGGTCAACTGCCAGACCCAGGAAGAAGTCGATCACTTCTGGGGCCGGCTGTCCGCGGGCGGGCCAGTGGAGGCGCAGCAGTGCGGCTGGCTCAAGGACAAGTTCGGCGTGTCCTGGCAGATCGTGCCCGTGGCGATGATGGACATGCTCAAGGATCCCGACACGACCAAGTCCCAGCGCGCCATGGCCGCGATGATGCAGATGAAAAAACTCGATATCGCCGAGTTGAAACGAGCCTTTAACGGCGAGAGCTAATACACTGCGGGGCTGATTTTCCAGGGACCGACCATGACGCGCTCACCGCTCAAGGACACCGACAAGGCCCCGCGCTTCTGGCGCGATGACGCCCTGCCCTTCATCGAGGCACGCTCCATCGCCGATGGTCGCGAGGTTTGTTACACACGGCATGCCCATGCGCACTTTTCCATCGGTGCAATCACCGCCGGGCGCAGCACCTATGTCCACGAGCAATCGCAGTTCGAGGTCAGTGCAGGCACCGTGGTGCTGATGAATCCCGGCGACGTCCATGCCTGCAACCCGATCGATGACCAGCCCTGGTCGTACCTGATGCTGTATGTCGAAACACCGTGGCTCACTGACTTGCAGCATCAGCTGGGTTTCAGTGACGACCTGGCGTTTCGCCGCTTTGCCGTCACCCATACGCAGGACGCCAATCTGTTCGAGGGGTTGAACGCCTTGTATCAGGTACTGGTCGATCCGCAGCAGGACATCCTGCGCAAGCAGAGCGCGGCGGTGGAGTTTTTCAGCGAAGTGCAGTGGCGCCTGAACCCGGTCGATTCGGCGTTGCGCGAACCCAACTTCAAGCTGGAACGCGCCGCCGATTTCATCCGCGAACACTGTACGCAAATGCTCAAGCTCGAGGACATTTGCGCGGCTGCGCAATTGTCGCCGTCCTACCTGATCCGCGCCTTCAAGCAGCACTACGGCATGACGCCCCACGCCTTCGTGATCAACCAGCGCATCCAGTTCGCCCGTGATCAATTGCGCAACGGCAAGCTGATCGCCGACGTGGCGCTGGAAGCGGGGTTTGCCGATCAGGCGCACTTTCAAAGGGCGTTCAAGCAGCATCTGGCCGCCACGCCGGGGCAGTATCGCGGTTGAGTGCTCCCCCCTGTAGGAGCGAGCACGCTCGCGATGGTCGCGAACGATAACGCGTGAAATCAGGTACCCAGCGGTGACCTTTGGTTTTTCGCGAGCATGCTCGCTCCTACAGGATCAGATAAATGGCACTCACCGCCAACAACATCGCCATCACCCGATTGAACAAACGCATCCCCGCCGGATTGTTCAGATAACTGCGCAAAAACGTCCCGGCATACGCCCAGCAACCGACCGACACATAGCAGATCACCAAATACACCGCCGCAAACTGCCACACCAGTCGCGCTTCGCCATCGGCCACGAAGGCACCCATGCCGGCGACGCAGGCCAGCCAGGCCTTGGGGTTGAGCCATTGCATGACCGCGCCGTAGAGCATCGATGGCGCGCGGCTCGCGTCTTTCGCTTCAAGCTGCCCGTTGTCCGCCGCCAGCTTGAACGCCATGTACAGCAGGAACGCGACACCGGCCCACTGCACCACTTGAGTCATCGCCGGCCAGACCTGCAATAGCTCGTGCAGCCCCAGGCCCATCAACACCAGCAACAGCACGAAGCCCAGGGTCGCCCCGGCCACATGGCGCTGACTGGCGCGAAAGCCGAACCGCGCCCCCGAGCTCAACGCCACGATATTCACCGGCCCAGGAGTGATTGAAGCGGCCAGCGCAAACGCCGCCATGGACATCATCAGACTCATTGCACACCTTCTTCCTGTCAGTTGAACCAGGCCTCAAGGTAAAGAGGCCCGTGACTGGCGTATTGAAGAAAACTGCCCTGGCCTTTGCGCTACTGGTAGTAACCCACCACCCTCTTCACTTTCACCAGCGCCTGGCGCAGCGAGTCCATGTCCACCGAGCCCAGCGCCAGCCGGATCGCGCGGGGCACATGAGGGGTGATCGCAAAAGGTTCGGCGGGCGACACCGAGACCTGTTCACGCATCAATGCCATGGCGATCTGGTCGGCGCGGGCATCGTCGGTCAGCGGCAGCCAGATGAAGTACGAGGTCGGGTGGCTGATGATCCTCAGCCCCGCCAGCACCTCGCGGGCCAACGCTTGTCGGGCTTGAGCGTCATCGCGCTTCTGTGCCTCCAGCCTGATCACCGTGCCGTCGTCCAGCCAGGTGGTGGCAATGGCCGTCATCACGCCGGGGGTGTTCCAGGTGGTGGCCATGATCGTGCGCTCGAACCCCGCGACCCAATGTGCGGGCGCGGCTATGAAACCGACGCGCAATCCGGTGGCGATGTTCTTCGATAAGCCGCTCACGTACACCGTCCGCTCCGGCGCCATGTCCGCCAGAGGTGGTGGCGGGTTGTCGGCGAGAAACGCATAGGCGGCGTCCTCGATGATCGTCAGGTCATGCTGGCGGGCAATCGCCACCAGGCGTTCGCGCTGTTCGGCGTCCAACACCCAGCCCAGGGGGTTTTGCAGGGTCGGCATTGTGTAGATGGCCCGCACCGGGCGGCTGCGGCAGAGCTTTTCCAGGGCCGGCAGATCCGGCCCCCGCTCAGTAACCGGGATGGGCAGGATTTCAAGGTGCAGGGTTTCGGCCAGGGTCTTGAACCCCGGATAGGTCAAGGCGTCGGCGGCGATCACATCGCCGGGCTTGAGCAGCGTCATCATCACCACAGCCAGACCATGCTGGGCGCCGCTGACGATCAACACCTGCTCGGCCGGCACCCTGAGACCGCGTGCCTGCAGATGCCGGGCGACCGACATCCGCTCATGCATACGCCCGGCGTGGGGTTGATAACGCAGAAGAGATTCCAGGTCGCCGGACAGCGCGAGCTGACGCAGGGCACTGCGCAACAGGTCAGCCTGGCCGGGCAGCGACGGGTAGTTGAAGTTCAGATCAATCATCCCTGCCGCCACCACCGACTGAGAGATGCCCTGACCGGGCGGCAGCGAGGTCTCCCGAACAAAAGTCCCGCGTCCGGTCTCGCCGCTGATCAGGCCCATGCTCTCAAGCTCCGCATACACCCGGCTGGCAGTCACCAGCGCCAGACCGTGCTCCGTGGCCAGTTGACGGTGAGTCGGCAGGCGTGTGCCCGGCGGCAATTGGCCTGAACGAATGTCAGCAGCGAAGGCATCCACCAATGATTTGTAGCGAGACCTGGGCATGTCGAAATGTATCCATGACAATTTTTTGATTGTATCGATACTCAGCCATAGCATGGGTTTCATGCAACCCATCAACGAGCGTGAGCGAAATGGAACGGACCTCGACCCTGCAAAACCGGACACTGGAAAACGGCGCCAGCGGCTGGATCAATGGCCTGATCGGCGTGGTGATTTTCAGCGGCTCATTGCCTGCTACCCGGGTGGCCGTGCTGGAGTTCGATCCGGTATTTCTCACGGTGGCGCGCGCGACCATCGCGGCCCTGCTCGCGCTGAGTCTGTTGCTGTTGTTCCGGGAAAAACGTCCGGCGCGCAATCAGCTGGTCCCGCTGATGATCGTGGCCCTGGGTGTGGTGGTGGGCTTTCCGCTGTTGACTGCCCTGGCGCTGCAATACGTAACGTCCGCACACTCCATCGTCTTTGTCGGCCTGCTGCCGCTGGCGACTGCTGCGTTCGGGGTGCTGAGGGGTGGTGAACGTCCCCGGCCGGTGTTCTGGTTCTTCTCGGTGCTGGGCAGCCTGCTGGTGGTCGGTTTCGCCATCGCCCAGGGCCTGACCGCCTCGCCCCAGGGCGACATCCTGATGCTGCTGGCGATCCTCGCCTGCGGCCTGGGCTATGCCGAAGGCGCGAAGCTGTCGCGCAGCCTGGGTGGCTGGCAGGTGATTTGCTGGGCGCTGGTACTGGCGCTGCCGGTGATGGCGGCCCTGACCTGGTGGCGGATGCCAATTTCGTTCAGCGGCATCAGCACACCCGCCTGGTTCAGCCTGGGCTACGTATCGCTGTTCAGCATGCTGATCGGCTTTGTGTTCTGGTATCGCGGGCTGGCTCAGGGCGGGATCGCTGCCGTCGGCCAGTTGCAGTTGCTGCAACCGTTTTTCGGTCTGGCACTGGCGGCCACCCTGCTGCACGAGCACGTGAGCATCGGCATGCTCGGGGTGACCGTGGCGGTGATTCTGTGCGTGGCCGGGGCGAAGAAGTTCGCTCGCTAGGCACTGCTATGGCGCTTGCCTGCACGACTGTATGGGTCGACACAGCAGGGTGTCGTGCGAAAATCCGGGCTCTTGTACAGGAGCCCGCCCATGGACCTCGCCACCCTCACACTTTTCCTTCCGGCCTGCTTCGCCCTGAACATGGCGCCCGGCCCGAACAACCTGCTGTCAGTCAGCAATTCGACCCGCTACGGCTACCGTACCGCGTGCCTGGCCGGGGTCGGCCGCCTGCTGGCGTTCGCGGGGATGATCGCCCTCGCCTCCGCGGGCCTGGCGGTGGTCCTGCAAACCTCGGAGCTGTTGTTCTACGGGATCAAGATCGTCGGCGCGGCTTATCTGTTCTATCTCGCCTGGCAACTGTGGCGTGCCGATCCCGGCGTGGAAACCGTCGTGACCGGCGCGCCGGTGGGCATGCTGGCGCTGGCGCGACAAGAGTTTCTGGTGGCGGCCGGCAACCCCAAGGCCATCCTGATCTTCACCGCGTTCCTGCCGCAATTCGTCGACTCGACCCGCGCAATCACCCCGCAGTTCGCGGTGCTCGGCGCACTGTTCCTGGTGCTGGAGTGGATCGCGATCGCGGCCTACGCCTACATGGGCCTGCACATGCGCCGCTGGTTCGCCAAGCCGTCTGGCAAGCGGATGTTCAATCGCTGCTGTGCGGGTCTGTTGTCGGCCGCTGCGTCGGTGCTGCTGATGGCACGCCGCACCTGAGCCCCCAGATCCCCTGTAGGAGCGAGCCTGCTCGCGAAAAACGTCTGGACACCGCGAACTTTCAGATAGGGCGCGTTATCGTTGACGTCCATCGCGAGCAGGCTCGCTCCTACAGGGGAATGGTTGTCAGCAAGGAAATTCCCTGTCGATTTTCCGGTGGAGGCGCACCCTGCCCCGTTCTATGCTGCGCCCATGAACCTACAAGACACGCTACTCCCACCCCGCGCCGAGATGGTTCGCGCCATGCTCGACCGAGACACCTCCTACGAGGGGGTGTTCTTTACCGCGGTCAAGACCACCGGGATTTTCTGCCGTCCCGGTTGCACCGCTCGCAGCCCGAAACCGGAGAACGTCGAGTTCTTCGCCCATGCCGACCAGTGCCTGGCGGCGGGTTATCGTGCCTGTCTGCGCTGCAAGCCTATGGGCGCTGCTGCCGTTGCGCCGTCGTGGGTGCAGCGGCTGCTCACCCAGGTGGACGCCGACTCCGAGCGACGCTGGACTGACGCGCAGCTGCTGGCCGAGGGTATCGAGCCACTGAAGTTGCGGCGCTGGTTCAAGCAGCATTTCGGCATGACCTTCCATGCCTGGCTGCGCACCCGGCGCCTGGGTATGGCCTTGGGTGGGATCAAGCAAGGCGACTCCATCGACAGCGCCGCTTTCGATTCGGGTTACGAATCCCTGAGCGGTTTTCGCGATGCCTTTCAAAAGTCTTTCCACATCACCCCGGGCCGCGCCGCCAACAGTGAACCGCTGCTGTTCACCCGGCTGACCACACCGCTGGGCCCGATGATCGCCATGGCCGAACGGCGCGGCCTGGTGCTGCTGGAGTTTCTCGATCAATCGTCCCTCACCGGAGAAGTCGAGGCCCTGCAAAACCGCTTCGGTTACGCGGTGGCGCCGGGGCATAACGCGCATTTGCAGCAGATCGAGCACCAACTGGCCGAGTACTTTGCCGGCAAACGCACCGAGTTCAGTGTTGCCCTGCACATGCCCGGCAGCGAGTTCTCCCGTCAGGTCTGGGCCGAGCTGGCGAAAATCCCCTACGGCCAGACGACTACCTATGGCGCCATCGCCCACCTGCTGGGCAAACCCGGCGCCAGCCGCGCCGTGGGCCTGGCCAACGGTCACAACCGCCTCTCGATTGTGGTGCCCTGCCACCGCGTGATCGGTGCCGACGGTTCGCTGACGGGCTACGCTGGAGGCGAACCGCGCAAGGCATTTCTGCTGCGACTGGAAAACGCGGCGGTGCAATTCACCGAGCAACTGGCCTTTTGACCACCGGCTGCACTGGGCAGCCCCAAGGAAGCTTCATGCCTGATCCCTACCGGTCCGCCACGCAATGGTTGGCCTCGCTGGATGACGACTGGCGTCGCCACATCGACGCCATCGGCCCCTGCCTGCACCAACCCCACGCCGCGCGCGATCCGTATGAGTCGCTGGTGCGGGCGATTGCCTACCAGCAACTGCACGCCAGGGCCGGCGATGCGATCCTCGGGCGCTTGCTGGCGCTGTTCCCGTCGGTATCGTTTCCCAGGCCGGAACAGGTTGTTGCCACCGGCTTCGATCAAATGCGCGGATGCGGCTTTTCCGCGAGCAAGATCGCGACCATTCAGGGCATTGCCCAGGCAACACTGGACGGCGTCGTACCGGATTACGCCACTGCCCGGGCCATGGATGACGAGGCGCTGATCGAACGCCTGATCACCCTGCGCGGTGTGGGGCGCTGGACCGTGGAGATGCTGTTGATCTACAGCCTCGAGCGGCCAGACATCCTGCCCGCCGATGATTTTGGGGTACGCGAAGGGTATCGGCGCCTGAAGGGCCTTGAGGTGCAGCCGACGCGCAAGCAGATGATCGAGATCGGGCGGGCGTGGAGTCCGTATCGGACGGTGGCTTCGTGGTATTTGTGGCGGGTGCCCGCCCGCTAATCCCCGTTATCGTTCATCGCGGGCAAGCCTTGCTCCCACAGGTTCTCGGCGTTTCTATTGTCGACACTCAACCTGTAGGAGCAAGGCTTGCCCGCGATGGCGTCAGCAAGAACAACACATCAACTCAGGCCATTCACAACCCCGACTTCAACCGACTGAACGCCCGCACCAAAGCCCGGTTGAAAGCCTTGCCATTGTCATTCTTGCTGTACAACGACGCACGTACGGCCTGCGGCGGGTAAGTGCCCGGATCATTGCGAATCGCCGGATCGATCAGGCTGTCTGCCGCGGTAATCGCATTGGCGTAGTGAATGGTGTCGGTGATCGGCGCGATCACCTCCGGGGTCATCAGGTAGTCCATCAACGCCAGGCCCGCCTCGGGATGCGGCGCATCCTTGGGGATGACCATGGCATCGAACCAGATCAGCGTCCCTTCTTTTGGAATCCGGTAGGTCAGTGTGTACGGTTTGTGCGCCGCCTCGGCCTGACCGGCGGCGATGGCCACGTTGCCGTTCCACGACATCGCCACGCAGGTGTTGCCGTTGGCCAGGTCACTGATGTTCAGGTCGTTGTCGAAATAGCGAATGTAGGGGCGGATTTTCGCCAGTTGCTGCTCGGCGAGTTTCAGGTCGTCCAGGCTTTGACGGTTGATGTCCAGGCCCATGTACTTCATGACGGCGGCAAAGACTTCGTTGGGATCGTTGAGCAGGCTGACCCCGCAATCGGCGAATTTCGACACCACCGCCGGATCGAACAGCATCGCCCAACTGTCGGTGGGCGCATCGGGCAGGCGCTGTTTCACCGCTTGTTCCTGAAAGCCCACACCCGTGGTGCCCCAGGCATAGATCCCGGCATAGCGATTGCCCGGATCGAACACTGCCATGTGCTGGCGGAATTCTTCACCGACACCGGCAAAGTGCGGCAGTTGCCGCTTGTCGATGGTCTGCACCGCGCCGCTTTCGATTGCCCGGGACAAGTGCTGCCCCGCCGTCAGCACCAGGTCGTAACCACTGCGACCGGTGAGCAACTTGGTCTCGACGGTTTCCAGGGAGTCAAAATGGTCGGCCACCACCCGGATGCCGGTTTGTTTCTCGAAATTCTTCAGGGTGTCCGGGGCCAGGTACTCGCCCCAGATGTACAGGTTGACCACCGGTTGGGTGGAGTCGGCGGCCTGCACACACAGGGGTGCAAGCACCAGCATCACGGCTCGGGTCAGTTTGTGCAGGCCCATGGTCACGCTCCTTTTTTCCCGCGGGTGGAGCCGGCGTATTGCGGCATGGTGATACAGGCGACGTTGCCCCCGCCGAGGAGGATTTCCCGGGAGTTTTCGATGCCGACGATCTGGTGTCGCGGGAACAGTTCGGCGAGGGTTGCCAGCGCCACCCGGTCGTTACGGTCGCCAAACAGCGGCACCACAATCGAGCTGTTGCCGGCGTAGTAGTTGATGTACGACGCGCAGATCTTCGTGCCGGCCTGACGGGTGTGGGTGCTGTCCAGTTGGTCCAGGCCTTCGGCCTCTTCGGCGGTCCACTCCAGCACATCCGGCTGCGGCAGCTTGTGCACGACCAGCTCGCGACCACGGCTGTCGCGGGTGCTGCGCAGGATGTCGTAGGCCTCCTGATAGATTTCCCACTGCGGGTCATCACGATTATCGGTCCACTGCAGCACCACTTCGCCGGGGCGCACGAAACACGCGAGATCGTCGACATGGCCGTCGGTTTCGTCGAATTTGCAGCCTCGGGGCAGCCAGATCACCTGTTCGGCGCCGAGGTAGTCGGTCAGGCGGCGAGTCACTTCTTCCTTGCCCAGATGCTGGTTGCGGTTACGGTTGAGGAGGCACTGCTCGGTGGTGAGGATGCTGCCCTGGCCGTCGCTCTGGATGCCGCCAAGCTCGGCGATCAACGGCGCGCGATAGCGGTCGAATCGTTCGATTTCAAGGATTTTGCTGGCGATCTGGTCGTCCTTGTCCCACGGGTAGTACAGGCCACCGTCGAGGCCGCCGTAGGCATTGAATTCGAAGTCGACGCCGCGCACTTCACCGCTTTGGTCATTAACCACGAAGCACGGGCCGCTGTCGCGGAACCAGGTGTCGTTGCAGGTCATTTCCACCACACGCACTTGCGGCGGCAACTGCCGGCGAGCGGTGGCGAACTGCGCGGCGGAGGCGCAGACAGTGACCGGCTCGCTCATGGAAATGGCGGTGACGATCTGCACCCAGACTTTCTGCGCCGGTTTGGCGCCGTTGCGCCAGACGTCGGTGCGCTCCGGCCAGCCGAGCCAGCAGCCGGACTTGGCTTCGAATTCGCCGGGCAAGCGGAAGCCATCGAGTTTGGGGGTGGAGTCGAGCAAGCGTGCCATGGTCAAACCTCATCAGCGGGGATTGGAATGACCACAGGCTAAGGTCGCCGGCGCCCTCCCCACCAACGATGATTATTTCGGAATACTTGAATTCAACTCATCAATCGGCCAACTGATAGTTGAACCATTCCAGCATCTGCGCCACCGCCGGACGCTCCAGCCGCACCCGTTCACACACCAGCGCGTATTGACCCAGCGCGGTCATGCTGGCGTTGAACGGCCGTACCAATCGGCCATTGAGCAGATCTTCCTGGGCGGTCAGGTTATCGCCCATGGCCACGCCCTGCCCTTGCGCCGCCGCCTCAAGCGCCAAGCCGGCATGGGCAAAGTACAGTTGACGTTGCGCACGCAGGTCGCCGGCGTGACTGGTGAGCCAGGCGGTCCAGGTCTTGCCGTCCTGATCGTCGTGCAACAGGCAATGGCGGACCAGATCCTTCGGGGTTTTCAGGGTGCCCTGGTTGAACAGACCCGGACTGCAGACCGGGAAGAACTGCAACGCCGGCAGCGGCCGCACGAAATACGCCGTGCTGTCCACGGGACCGGTGCCATAGGTGATCGCCAGGTCGATGTCCTCACCCGGCGCGGTGGCATCGATGGGCTGTTCGTACAGGTGCAGGGTGATGTGCGGGTAACGCGCGTAGAAATCCGTGAGCCGGTTCATCAGCCACTTTTGCGCAAGTTCTGCTGTGACCGCCAGACGCAACACTGCGAGGGATGCCGGATCGCGTAGCTCGTCGCAGGCTTCGCCGATCATTTCGAAGGCCTGTTGCAAGCTTTGCATCAGCCGTCCGGCGGCCATTGTTGGACGGACCTGGCGACCTTCGCGGATGAACAGCGAGACGCCCAGTTGTTCTTCCAACTGACGGATCTGATGGCTGACGGCGCTGTCGGTCACGCACAACTCGGCGGCCGCCCGGCCGAAATGGGCGTGGCGCGCGGCGCATTCGAAGGTTTTGAGGGCTGCCAGTGAAGGGAGTCGGCGCATTGTTGTGATCTCATTTTTGAGCCGCACATGCTGAACCGGCTATCGGTGGGCGTCCAGTGACACCGCGTCATCGTTCATCGCGAGCAGGCTCGCTCCCACATTTGGAATGCGATCACCTGTGGGAGCGAGCCTGCTCGCGAAGGCGTCGGCACCGTCGCCAGAGATCTTCTAGGCTGAACCGAACAACTTCAGCCACCGGAGGCGATCATGCATCTCGAAGGCTCCTGCCATTGCGGCGCGGTGTCGTTCAGCCTGACCAGCGCCCACCCCTACCCTTACCAACGCTGCTATTGCTCGATCTGCCGCAAGACCCAGGGCGGCGGCGGTTACGCGATCAACATCGCCGGTGACGCCGACAGCCTGAAAGTGCGCGGGCGCAAGAACATCGCGATCTACCATGCGCTGCTCAAGGGCGAAGGCGAGGCGCGTGCCCACCGTAGCAGTGCCGAACGGCATTTCTGCTCGGTGTGTGGTTCGGGTTTGTGGTTGTTCAGCCCGGAGTGGCCGGAACTGATCCACCCTTTTGCCTCTGCCATTGATACGCCGCTGCCGGTGCCGCCGGAGCACACGCATTTGCTGCTCGACTCCAGGGCACCCTGGGTGGAGGTCGACGTCCGACCGGGGGATAAGCAGTTTGATGGATACCCCGAAGAATCCATTGCGGATTGGCATGAACGATTGGGGTTAAACCTGTAGGAGCGAGCATGCTCGCGATGGAGGCACAGGCAACGCGGGGTGTCAGACAACCAGCGTTATCGTTCACGACCATCGCGAGCATGCTCGCTCCTACAAGGGTCAGGCGGCGGTCGGGATACCGCTGTGGAAGCGGAACTCAACGTCCGGGGATTCGATCAGTTCCTGCTCGGCGGCGCGCACGCGGTCGATCACGTTGGCGATGTCTTTGGCCTCCCCATACTGGTAAGCCAGTTTCAAATACCCCTGAAAATGCCGCGCTTCACTCTTGAGCAGGCCGAAGTAAAACTTGCCAAGCTCTTCATCCAGATGCGGCACCAGCGCCTCGAAACGCTCGCAACTGCGAGCCTCGATGAACGCGCCGACCACCAGGGTATCCACCAGCTTGACCGGCTCGTGACTGCGCACCACCTTGCGCAGCGCCGAGGCATAACGCCCGGCGGACAGCTGGCGCAGCTCGATCTTGCGTTTTTTCATCAGGCGCATGACCTGTTCGTGATGCACCAGCTCTTCCCGGGCCAGCCGCGACATCATGTTGATCAGATCAACATGGGAGTGATACTTGGCAATCAGGCTCAGCGCGGTACTGGCGGCCTTGAATTCGCAATTCTTGTGGTCGATCAGCAGGGTTTCCTGATCGGCCAGCGCGGCCTGGACCCAGCCATCGGGGGTGCGACAGCCAAGGAATTCGTGAATTTCGGGAAGGATCATGGGGCCCACGGGATAAAGGTTCAAAACGAAGGGCGCCGATTATACCGGCCTGCCCGCAGACCACCAGCCGCCAACCGTTGATATGTATCAACGCACCGGTCGGCAGCCAGCAACTATAGTTGTGCAACGCCGTGCTTTTTCATTTCAGGAGATCCCGATCATGCAAGCCATTCGCAGCATTCTGGTGGTCATCGAACCCGAACACGCGGAAAGCCTGGCGCTCAAACGGGCCAAATTGATTGCCGGCGTGACCCAGGCGCATCTGCATCTGCTGGTGTGCGACCCCAAGCATGACCACAGCGCGATGTTGAGCGTGCTCAAGGCGGCATTGCTGGAGGATGGTTTCAGCGTCACCACCGAACAGGCCTGGAATTCGAGCCTGCATGAAACCATCGTCGATGTGCAGCAGGCCGAAGGTTGCGGGCTGGTCATCAAGCAGCACTTCCCCGACAGCGCGTTGAAAAGAGCCCTGCTGACGCCGGCTGACTGGAAACTGCTGCGCCATTGCCCAACGCCCGTGCTGCTGGTGAAAACCGCCGGTTCCTGGAAGGACAAAGTGATTCTGGCGGCCATTGACGTAGGCAATTCCGACCCGGAGCACCGCCACCTGCACAACACCATCATCGATCACGGTTACGACATCGCCAGCCTGGCCAGGGCGCAATTGCACGTGATCAGCGCCCATCCCTCGCCGATGCTGTCGTCCGCCGACCCGACCTTCCAGCTCAAGGAAACCATCGAGGCGCGCTATCGCGAGCAATGCCAGGCGTTCCAGGCGGAGTTCGATATCGACGATGCGCACCTGCACATCGAGGAAGGTCCGGCGGATGTGCTGATTCCGTTCATGGTCCACAAACTGCAGGCAGCGGTGACGGTGATCGGCACCGTGGCGCGCAGCGGGATTTCAGGGACGTTGATCGGCAATACGGCGGAAGTGGTGCTCGATGCGGTGGAGAGCGACGTGCTGGTGCTCAAGCCGCAGGAGATTGAGGATCATTTGGAGGAGATTGCTGGCAGGCATTGAAATTTACGGCGCCTGTCAGGACGCCTTCGCGAGCAGGCTCGCTCCCACAGGGAATTGCATATCGAACTGTGGGAGCGAGCCTGCTCGCGAAGCTTTTGAAATCAGGCGCCAAACGCGTCCTTGAGGAAACCGGGTGCGATATATCGCTGGTAATGCGCCTCGGACAGCAGAAAAAACTCCCGGTCGATGGCATCGCGCAATTCCGGCAGGTTCCACTCGCGAAACTCCGGCAGCAAGACCATCCCGTAGGCCTCCAGGTTGTTGATCACCCGGGCGCCCCGGGCGATCAACTGGTAGGCCCAGCAATACGCCGACTGATGGGGCACGAAGCGGATCTTGCGTTGCTCCAGCTGGGTACGCAGCAACGCCGTATCGAAAATCTCCACCTTGGCCGCCATCACCTGGGACAGCAACTGCTCCAGACGCAGCCACACCGCGCGCTTTTCTTCCTCGTTGTAACCGTTCCAGTGGATCACTTCGTGGTGGAAACGCTTGCAGCCACGGCAGACCAGATCACCGTAAACAGTGGAGCAAAGGCCGACGCAGGGGGTCTTGATGGTCTGATTGGGCATAGGTAGGCAAACGCAAAAAAGTGAAACAGGCCGGCATGTTAGCCCTTTGTCCGCCATTGATCACCCCTCCAGGTTCAGGGCCATGGCCAATCGCGCCCTGAACAACGCCTCCACCAAAGTCCAATACACACCGGCTTACCTTTAATTTTTTTTTGCCGTAGAATCAGCCAGCCTTTTTAGGCGCCAATGTCCGTTAGAAGCTGTTTTCAAAGCGTCACGAGCACAGTCGTTCCTTCAGAGCGGTGTTGGCGGAGGGTTTTTCCAGCGGGGAAAAGCCCAACGCCAACCCTCATCAGCTCCCGTTCTGCAGGCGTAAAACTTTGAAAGCAGCTTCTGTAAGGAATTGTCGGTAATTCTGGCTAAGTGGCTCACAACGCCATGCAGCGCATGAGTACGGCAATTTCGGGATGAGCGTCCCGGACACCCATTTGGGACCACTGATGAGGGTAATAACTGTGCTTGAAGCCTACCGCAAACATATCGAAGAGCGCGCAGCACTGGGTATCGTTCCCCAGCCGCTTAACGCCGAACAAACTGCAGGCCTGGTCGAGCTGCTGAAAAATCCCCCGGCTGGCGAAGAAGCTTTCCTCGTTGACCTGATCACCAATCGCGTTCCGCCAGGAGTGGACGAAGCAGCCTACGTCAAGGCCGGCTTCCTCTCCGCCATCGCCAAAGGCGAAGCCAACTCCCCTCTGATCGACAAGAAGCGCGCTGTTGAACTGCTCGGCACCATGCAGGGCGGCTACAACATCGTGACTCTGGTAAACCTGCTGGACGACGCCGAACTGGCACCAGTAGCCGCCGAAGAACTCAAGCACACCCTGCTGATGTTCGATGCTTTCCACGACGTGGCTGAAAAAGCCAAGAACGGCAACGTTCACGCCAAGGCCGTGCTGCAGTCCTGGGCTGACGCCGAGTGGTTCGTGAAGCGTCCGACCCTGGCCGACAAGATCAGCCTGCGCGTGTTCAAGGTCACCGGCGAAACCAACACCGACGACCTGTCCCCTGCTCCCGATGCCTGGTCCCGTCCTGACATCCCGCTGCACGCCCTGGCCATGCTGAAAATGGCCCGTGACGGCATCGTTCCGGATGAGCAAGGCAAGACCGGCCCGATGAAGCAGATCGAAGAAATGCGCAACGCCGGCTTCCCGATCGCCTACGTGGGCGACGTTGTCGGTACCGGTTCTTCGCGTAAATCGGCAACCAACTCCGTACTGTGGTTCTTCGGCGACGACGTTCCTTACGTGCCGAACAAGCGTGCCGGCGGTTTCTGCTTCGGCAGCAAGATCGCTCCGATCTTCTACAACACCATGGAAGATGCTGGCGCACTGCCAATCGAATTCGACGTTTCCAACATGCACATGGGCGACGTGATCGACCTGTACCCGCATGCTGGCAAAGTCTGCAAGCACGGCACCGACGAAGTCCTGACCACCTTCGAAATGAAGACCCCGGTCCTGCTGGACGAAGTACGTGCTGGCGGCCGTATTCCGCTGATCATCGGCCGTGGCCTGACCGAAAAAGCTCGCGCCGAGCTGGGTCTGCCACCTTCGACTCTGTTCAAGAAGCCAGAAGCACCGGCTGAAAGCACCAAGGGTTTCACCCTGGCGCAGAAAATGGTCGGCAAGGCTTGCGGAGTGACCGGTATCCGTCCGGGCACCTACTGCGAACCGAAAATGACCACCGTGGGTTCTCAGGACACCACCGGTCCAATGACCCGTGACGAACTGAAAGACCTGGCGTGCCTGGGCTTCTCGACCGACCTGGTGATGCAGTCCTTCTGCCACACCGCGGCTTATCCTAAGCCGATCGACGTGACCACCCACCACACCCTGCCTGACTTCATCATGACCCGTGGCGGCGTGTCCCTGCGTCCGGGCGACGGCATCATCCACTCGTGGCTGAACCGCATGCTGCTGCCAGACACCGTCGGTACCGGTGGTGACTCCCACACCCGTTTCCCGATCGGCATCTCGTTCCCGGCCGGTTCCGGCCTGGTCGCGTTCGCCGCTGCCACCGGCGTCATGCCGCTGGACATGCCTGAGTCGATCCTGGTCCGCTTCAAGGGCAAGCTGCAGCCTGGCGTCACCCTGCGTGACCTGGTTCATGCCATCCCTTACTACGCGATCCAGAAAGGCCTGCTGACCGTCGAGAAGAAAGGCAAGAAGAACGCCTTCTCCGGCCGCATCCTGGAAATCGAAGGTCTGGAAACCCTGACCGTCGAGCAAGCCTTCGAACTGTCCGACGCCTCGGCAGAACGTTCGGCTGCCGGTTGCACCATCAAGCTGTCCAAAGAGTCGATCGCCGAGTACCTGCAGTCGAACATCACCCTGCTGCGCTGGATGATCGGCGAAGGCTACGGCGATGCCCGTACCCTGGAGCGTCGTGCTCAAGCGATGGAAGCCTGGCTGGCCAACCCTGAGCTGCTGGAAGCGGACAAGGACGCCGAATACGCCGAAGTCATCGAGATCGACCTGGCCGACGTCAAGGAGCCTGTGCTCTGCGCGCCGAACGACCCGGACGACGCCCGTCTGCTCTCCTCCGTACAGGGCGAGAAGATCGACGAAGTGTTCATCGGTTCGTGCATGACCAACATCGGTCACTTCCGCGCTGCCGGTAAACTGCTGGATCAGGTCAAGGGTCAGCTGCCAACCCGTCTGTGGCTGTCGCCTCCGACCAAGATGGACGCTCACCAACTGACCGAAGAAGGCTACTACGGCATCTACGGCAAGGCTGGCGCCCGCATGGAAATGCCAGGCTGCTCGCTGTGCATGGGTAACCAGGCACGTGTAGAGCCGAACTCGACTGTAGTGTCGACTTCGACCCGTAACTTCCCGAACCGTCTGGGTGACGGCGCGAACGTCTACCTGGCTTCGGCCGAGCTGGCGTCCGTGGCTTCCATCCTGGGTCGCCTGCCGACCGTCGAGGAGTACATGGAATACGCTGGCAAGATCGACAGCATGGCGGCCGATGTCTACCGCTACCTGTCCTTCGACCAGATCGCCGAGTTCCGTGAAGCTGCAGCGAACGCCAACATCCCGGTCGTTCAAGCCTAACGCTACAAAGCAATGAAGAACGCCGCCCATCGTGAGATGAGCGGCGTTTTTTTATGCCTGTGATTTCACCATTTCCCCCTGTAGGAGCGAGCCTGCTCGCGATAGCGGCGGGTCAGTCGATGAAAATGTTACCGACAGCCTGCTATCGCGAGCAGGCTCGCTCCTACAGAAGGCTATGAGTCCAGCTTGAAGGCCTGCTGCACCGCCCCATCCACACTCAACCCACTCAACATCACCTTGCAGGCCTTCACCTCGGGCAACGCCGCCAATGCGGTTTCAGCACTGTCCTTCAGACGAGCCAGAATCAACCGCTTGCCCTCCAGATTCACGCGCACAAAGAACTCCTGCAGCGCCTCAATGCTGGTGCCATCCAGATCCGGCGACTCTTCCAGGCTGAGAATCACCGTATGAATCGGCGCCTGCGCATGCCGGATCAGGCGCAAGGCGCCGCCGAGAATCCGCTCGACATTGGCAAAGAACAACGCTTCACCCGGACGCACAATCAACACACCCGGCTGCGCTTTCGCCGTCGGATGGCGCTGCAGGTCGACAAAATCGTGGCCGTCATCGATGCGACCGAGAATCTGGATGTCCGCCGCCGACATCTGCTTGAGCATCAACAACACGCTGATGGCCACCGCCACCAGCAAACCGTCGAGCACACCCAGCATCAGTACCGCCCCCACGGCGCAAATCACCAGCAGACGGTCACGCCGCCAGATGAAATAACGCCCCAATGGTTGCAGGCTCAAGCCCCGGCTCAGCGCGTGGATGACGATCGCGGCGAGAATCGGCTCCGGGGTCAGGGCGATATAAGGCAGCACCGTCAAGACAATGAGCAGCACCACCAGTGCCGCCACCCCACCGGCCAGCCGTGAGGTCGCACCGGCGGCTTCATTCGCCGATGTCGCCGAATACCCTGCCCCCGCGGGCATACCGTGGAATAGGCCGGACAGCAGATTGGAAGCACCGAGCGCCAGCAGGTCCCGATTGGAGGTGATGCGATCGCCGTGTTTAAGCGCGTAGGCACTGATGGAGCCGTAGGACTCCGCGTACAGGATCATCACCATGGCAAACGCCAGCTCCCCAAGGCGCAACCAGTCGGCGAACGGCAGAACCGGCAGCGTTGGCACCTCAAGGCTGAGGTCGATCACCCCGATTAACTTCACGCCGTACGTAGGCAGGTTCAGCCAATGGCCGGCGGCGATGCCGATCACCACCACCAGCAAACCGCCAGGCAGGCGTCGAAACCGCGCAAACAGCTGTAACAGCAGCAAAGCCACCAAGCCGACGCCCGCTGCCACCCAGTTCCATTGCGGCAATTGTTCGAGCAATTGCGGCAGGAATCGCACCAGATTGGCATCGCTCAGATGCACCCCGACCACACTCGCGACCTGCTTGAAAATGATGGTCAGCGCCAGGCCAAAGGCAAAACCGCGCAACACGGGCTTGGCGATGAATGACGTCACGCTGCCGAGCTTGAACAAGCCCGCCAGCAAAAAGAATGCCCCCGTCATCATCACCAGTCCGATCGCCAGGGCCGAGCGCAGTTGCGGGTCGCCATTGGCCAGGGTCGCGGTGGCGGCGGCCAGGACGGCGGCGGAGGATGAGGTCGCCGAGACAATGGCAAAGCGGCTGGTGCCGAACAGGCCGTAGCACAACAGGCCGGCGAACAGGGCGATGACGCCCGCCTGGGGAGCGAGTGCTGCGATGCTTGAATAAGCGACCGCTTCGGGTAGCAGCAGTCCGGCAATCGACAACCCGGCCAACAGGTCCTGCCAACGGTTGGGCTGCTCGGAGGGGTTTTGAGGCGAGGCGCTCGACAATCCAGTGTCTCCAGGCGAAAAAAAGCCGCTGCGCGCATCACGCGCAGCGGCCACTGTAGCTGTCAAACCGGCTCTGCGCGAGCCGGCGAACGATCACGCCGTCAACGAATAAATCAGCGCCGAAATCGCTACCAGACCGACCGCCACCACAAACACGTTCGACGCCTGGCCGCGATAGCGCGCCATGGCCGGCACCTTGCGGATGGCGTACATCGGCATCAGGAACAGGATCGCCGCGATCACCGGGCCGCCCAGGGTTTCGATCATGCCCAGGATGCTCGGGTTCAGCGTGGCAACGATCCAGCACACCACCAGCATGAACGCGGCGGTCATGCGATCCAGGGTCTTGGCCGCCGGACGCTTTCCGCTTTTGACGATCAGGCCCTTGAGGCCTTCGCTGGCACCGATGTAATGGCCCAGGAACGACTTGGAGATGGCCACGAAAGCAATCAACGGCGCCGCGAAGGCGATGGTCGGGTTGCTGAAGTGGTTGGCCAGGTAGGACAGGATCGACAGGTTCTGCGCCTTCGCTTCGGCCAGTTGCGCCGGCGACAGGGTCAGCACACAGCTGAAGACGAAGAACAGCACCATCACCACCATCAAGGCGTGGGCGCGGGACAGGATCTGCGAGCTGCGCTGTTCGGCGTGTTCACCATAACGACGCTTCTGGTCCACCGCGAACGCCGAGATGATCGGCGAATGGTTGAACGAGAACACCATCACCGGGATTGCCAGCCATAGGGTATGCAGCAAGGCAGACGGCTCGGGCATCGTGCTGGCGGTGGTCAGGATGCCGCCGTTCCAGTGCGGAATCAGGAACACCGCCAGGAACAGCAAGGCGACGATGAACGGGTAGACCATCAGGCTCATGGCCTTGACGATCATCTGCTCGCCGCAACGCACCACGGCCAGCAGGCCGAGGATCAGCACCAGCGACAGCACCGCGCGCGGTGGCGGCATGATGTGCAGTTGATGCTCGAGGAAGCTGCCCACGGTGTTGGTCAGGGCCACGCTGTAGATCAGCAGGATCGGGAAGATCGCAAAGAAGTAGAGCAAGGTGATCAGCGCGCCGGCCTTGATGCCGAAATGCTCTTCCACGACTTCGGTGATGTCCGCACCTTCACGACCGGACAGCACGAAGCGGGTCAGGCCACGGTGCGCGTAGAAGGTCATCGGGAACGCCAGCAACGCCAGGATCAGCAGCGGCCAGAAACCGCCAAGGCCCGCGTTGATCGGCAAAAACAGGGTACCCGCACCAATCGCCGTGCCAAACAGGCCCAGCATCCAGGTGGTGTCATGACGATTCCAGCTCGAAAGCGTTGCTGGTGTCGCCGATACAAAGCGTTCGTTAACGCTATTGGCCTGATCATTCATCCGGTGGGATCTCCACATTCCGGTCACTTGCCACCCGGCCAGAACGCGTCGGAGTACCCGACAGGCAGCGCCCGGCCGAAACAGGGGCGCGATTGTCCAAGATTAATGAACAGAAGCAAAGACTTAGATGAGGAACGGTTGTACCAGGTTGCACCGCCCCCCCTTTCTGTATGAGCGAGCATGCTCGCGAGAAACCCGAGAGCGCCGCGGGGTGTCAGGCTTCCCGCGTAATCGTTGGCGTCCATCGCGAGCAGGCTCGCTCCTACAGGGGTTCGCGTCGTTCATCGGTAAACGTCAGTCCGCACTTGATAAAGGTTATTCATCATGTATTTTTAATGCACCTGCCCTCAATCCGGAGTCACGTCATGCCACTGGTTCGCATCGAGATCAAAAAGCAACAGGACCCTACCTACGCCAAGCGCATCGGCGAACTGGTCTACGCCGCCATGCACAGCGCCATTGACGTGCCCAAGGACGATAACTTCCAGATCCTCGCCGAACACGACGAGCATCACTTCATCTTCGATCCGACCTACCTCGGCATTTCCCGCACCGACAAGCTGGTCATCATCCAGATCACGATGAGCGAGGGGCGTACTGTCGAGAAGAAAAAACTGCTCTACAAGACCATCGCCGAAAGCCTGAACAAGGAACTGGCCGTGCGTCTGGAGGATGTTTTCATTAATCTGGTGGAAGTGAAGAAGGAAAACTGGTCGTTCGGCAACGGCATCGCCCAGTACGCCCTCTGACGTTCCATTCAAATACCTGTGAGCCACCCATGCCTCGAGTTTCCCGCAAGCAAGCCGATCTCAACCGCGAAATCATTGTCGACGCCGCCACCCGCCTGTTCCGCGAACGCGGGCTGCACGGAATCAGCGTCGTCGATGTGATGGCGGCGGCCGGCCTGACCCATGGCGGTTTCTATGGCCACTTCGAGTCCAAGGAAGCCTTGGCCAAAGAGGCCAGCGAGCGGGCGTTCAAGCAAGTGGGTGAGCGCTGGAAGCTACGGGGCGATACCGGCCAGGACAAAGCCTCTGCGCGTCAGGCGTTGATCGAGCCGTACCTTTCGGCCCATAGCCGTGACAATCCCGGTGAAAGCTGCCCGGTGGTGGCTTTCGCCGGTGACATGTGCCACGAGAGCGCCGACAGCGGCTTGCGCGAGCCGTTCATGGCGGGGCTGAACCGACTGCTCGATGCATTCGGCCAGTTGATGGATTCGGACGATCCCGAGGAACAGCGCCAACAGGCACTCGTGCAGTATTCGCTGATGGTCGGCGCGCTGACGCTGGCCCGTGCCACCCGGGGCGAGGCCCTGTCGGACGAAATCCTCGAAGCGGCGCGACGCTTCCTGACCAACGACGCTTCCTGACCCTGTAGGAGCGAGCCTGCTCGCGAAGAACGCCCAGACAACGCGGGCATCCAGAAACCCCGCGTTCTCGTTAACACCCATCGCAGCCTGCGGCAGCTCCTACACTGATGGATGCGGCTCGGACATGACGATTGCCAAAATGCTCGGGAGGCAGCAATCTCACCCGACGTTCGAGCCCATCACCCATGCCCAAAGGAGCCAAGCATGCCCGCAACCGTACTGGTACTGGTTGAGACCATCAACGATTACCTGCCCATCCTCGAACATCAGGGTTTCCACCTGATTCTGGCCCCTACCCCTGCCGAGCGCGCCGAAGCCATCAAACGTCATGGCGCCGGGATCGACGCGGTCCTGACCCGCGGCCCGCTGGGCCTGCATGCCAATGAAATCGCCGCCCTGCCCAAGCTGAAAATCATCTGCGTGATCGGCGCCGGCTATGAAATGGTCGACCTGCAGGCGGCCGCCGACCGGGGCATCACCGTCACCAATGGCGCCGGGGTCAATGCCTCGTCCGTCGCCGACCACGCCATGGCCCTGCTGCTGTCGCTGGTGCGTGACGTGCCCCGGTGCGACGCCGCCGTGCGCCGGGGCGAGTGGCCGAAAATCATGCGCCCTTCCCTGGCCGGCAAACGCCTGGGGATTCTGGGTCTGGGTGCAGTCGGCATGGCCATTGCCAAACGCGCCGCCGGCGGGTTCGACATGAATGTGTGCTACCACAACCGCCAGCATCGCGATGACGTGCCCTACGAGTTCTGCTCCACCCCCACCGAACTGGCACGCGCCTCGGATTTCCTGATCATTGCCACCCCCGGTGGCCTGGGCACCCAACACCTGGTCAATCGCCAGGTCCTCGACGCCCTGGGCCCCAACGGTTTTCTGGTCAACATCGCCCGGGCCAGCGTGGTGGTCACCGCCGATCTGATCACCGCCCTCGAGCAACGGCGTATCGCCGGCGCCGCACTGGACGTGTTCGATGCCGAGCCTCAGGTGCCGGATGCGCTCAAGACCCTGAGCAACGTCATCCTGACCCCACATGTCGCCGGCCTGTCGCCAGAGGCGACCCAGGGCACCGTCGAGCTGGTGGGCCGCAACCTGGTGGCGTTCTTCTCCGGCAAGCCTGTACTTACCCCGATCGAACTGCCGCGCGGCCTCAGTAACGCCGCGGTGTAGGACAATTCAAACAGGTGTATCAAAAACAATGATTGCCCGGCAACACGCTCACCTATAAGGGCGGTTCGTGGTTGTGGCTGCCGGGAGCGCGCATTAGATTAGCCAATAGTTGCAGGCCTCCAGAATAAGCAGAAGGGATAAGCATGGCGCTTACTGACCAGTCCACCCGTATCCGCTCCGGCGAAGAACTCGATGCCAGCCTGATCGATCCGTACCTCAAGGCGCACATTCCCGGCCTCACCGGCTTGCCGCAGATCAGCCAGTTTCCCGGCGGCGCGTCGAACCTCACCTATTTGCTCGAATACCCGGAACAGGAGTTCGTCCTGCGCCGACCACCCTTCGGCCACAAGGCCAAGTCCGCCCATGACATGGGCCGCGAATTCCGCATCCTCAATCAATTGCGCGACGGTTTTCCGTATTGCCCCAAAGCCTACGTGCACTGCACCGACGAATCGGTGATCGGCGCCGAGTTCTACGTGATGGAACGGGTCAAGGGCATCATCCTGCGCTCGGAACTGCCGCCGGAACTGGGGCTCGATGCAGCGAAAACCGAAGCGCTGTGCAAAAGCTTCATCGACAAGTTCGTCGAACTGCACCGGGTCGATTACAACGCCTACGGCCTGGGCGACTTGGGCAAGCCCGAGGGGTACGTGGCACGGCAGATCAAGGGCTGGAGCGAGCGCTACGAAAAAGCCCTGACCCCGGACGCGCCCCATTGGGAAGCGGTCAAGGCCTGGCTTAACGACAAGATGCCGGCCGATCACCCGACCTCCAGCATCGTGCACAACGACTATCGCTTCGATAACGTGATCCTCGATCCGCACAACCCGATGCAGATCATCGGCGTGCTCGACTGGGAGCTGACCACCCTTGGCGATCCGTTGATGGACCTGGGCAACACCCTCGCCTACTGGATCGAAGCCGGCGACCCGGCACCCGTGCAACTGATGCGTCGCCAGCCAAGCCATGCACCCGGCATGCTGACCCGCCGCGAATTCGTCGATTACTACGCCGAACGCTCCGGCATCCAGATCGACAACTTCGACTTCTACTACACCTACGGCCTGTTTCGCCTGGCCGGCATCGTGCAGCAGATCTACTACCGCTTCTACCATGGCCAGACCCAGGACAAACGCTTCGCGCAGTTCATTCACATGAACAAACTGCTGGAACAAATGAGCCTGCAGGTCATCCACAAATCCAGCCTCTGACCCCAATCCTCTGTAGGAGCGAGCCCGCTCGCGATGGTCGTGAACGATAACGCTGGGCACCTGACACCCTGCGGCGCTCCTGAGTCCATCGCGAGCAGGCTCGCTCCTACAGTGAACAGAATCGGCCTCTGAGCCAGATCTCCAATAAGGAAAATCCCATGTCCAAGACTCAGTTGTTCGACCTCGACGGCAAGATCGCTTTCGTCTCCGGCGCCAGCCGCGGCATCGGTGAGGCCATCGCCAAACTGCTGGCCCAGCAAGGCGCCCATGTGATCGTCTCGAGCCGCAAGCTCGAAGGTTGCCAGCACGTAGCCGACGCGATCATCGCCGCCGGTGGCAAGGCCACGGCCATCGCGTGCCATATCGGGGAAATGGAACAGATCAGCCAGGTCTTCGCCGGCATCAAGGAGCAGTTCGGTCGCCTGGATATCCTGGTCAACAACGCGGCGACCAACCCGCAGTTCTGCAATGTGCTGGACACCGATCTGGGCGCGTTCCAGAAGACCGTCGACGTCAACATTCGCGGTTATTTCTTCATGTCGGTGGAAGCCGGCAAGCTGATGCGCGAGAACGGCGGCGGCAGCATCATCAACGTGGCGTCGATCAACGGCATCTCGCCGGGCGTGTTCCAGGGCATCTATTCGGTGACCAAGGCGGCCGTGATCAACATGACGAAGGTCTTCGCCAAGGAATGCGCGCAGTTCGGCATTCGCTGCAACGCCCTCCTCCCGGGCCTGACCGACACCAAGTTCGCCTCGGCCCTGGTGAAGAACGAAGCCATCCTCAACACCGCGCTGGCGCAAATCCCGCTCAAGCGCGTGGCAGACCCGAGTGAGATGGCCGGCGCGGTGCTGTACCTGGCCAGCGATGCCTCCAGCTACACCACCGGCGTTTCGCTGAATGTGGATGGCGGTTTCCTGTCCTGATTTACAGGTGCTTTTGCAGGAGCAAGGCTTGCCCGCGATAGCGATCTTGAGGACCCCATCGCGGGCAAGCCTTGCTCCCACAAAAGCACGGTTATTGAGTGACGCACCGGGTTGTGGTCGTCAGCCGTGTGACCTGGCCATCTTCACCTCGTACATCACCGATGACATCGGTTTTATCCATGGCCTGGCAGGTGCGCTCAGGAGGTGGCGGTGGCGCAGCGGGCGGTGGAGGTGGCGGACTGGCGCACCCGGCAAGAACCGCAGTGCAGAGGGCCAGAGGTGCAAAAACGCGCTTCCCGAGACTGTTCATAGGATGACCCGCGAAAAGTGATCGACAAGTTTGTGACAACAAAACACTGCCAAAAAGTTCACGGGTAGCCGACAGAAAAGCTGTTTTTATGGGTCTTCAGGCCCAATCGATATTCAAAACCGACAAAAACTACATCACCGGATCAGGGCGATTCAGGCTGCTGGTCTCCAGTTCGTAGCGCAGTTCTTCAATCAGCGCGGCCACCGCTTCGGCTGACTGCAGCGTCGTCATATTCAAACCACTGACCACCAGATCCACCTGCCCGGATACAGGGTGATAAAGCTTGACCGTCAGGTAATGATCGCCCGAGATGCTGCAATCACAGGCCAGTGGCGAAAAACTGTGTTCGATCAGCATGCGCAGCTGAGCCAGGGTCATCATTGGCACCCACCCAGGCGGCGCCATTTTGCAGGCTGCAGATTCATCAAGTGTTCCTTCGGCGGTTCGCAGGAAATACGCAGGCAGTGGAAAATGCCTTTTACAGTGATTCATCCTAGGAGCCGTTGCACCAGGTCAACACATGTAATTGCACCGCGAAAACTAGTGCATTTGCACCTTACCGTTATCCCCTCGGCTTCCTCGCACCGGAAAATAACCCCCGCTCCCGCGCCCAGACAATCGCCTCGCTGCGGCTGTGAACATCAAGCTTGGAGTACACCGTCGCCACATGATTGCGCACCGTGTTCGGCGCCAGCTTCAAGCGCGCGGCGATTTCCTTGTCCGCCAGGCCTTCGCAGATCAGCCCCAGCACATCGCGCTCGCGGGCGGTCAGATCAGTGAGAGACACGCTGGGCAGTTGCGGTGAATTGACGTTTTTCACATTGGCAAGCTTCTCGATCAGCGTGCGGCTGAACCAGGAAGCGTCCTTCATTACCTCTTCAATCGCCGACACCAGCTCCAGTTCGGTGCGCTTGCGCTCGGTGATGTCCATCAGTACCAGCAGATAGCAGGGAAGATCCTGAATGTTCACCGTGTCCGCCGACACGGCGCAATCAATCAGCCCGGCATCTTTTTTACGCACCCGCACATCGATGCGGTCCAGTCGCCCGGCTTTCTCCAGCGCCGCGAACAGGCGCACGCCGGCGTTTTTGTCTTCGATGAAATCGATGTGCGTAATGCTTTCGCCGACCAATTCTTCACTGCCATAGCCAAGGGTATCGAGGAAGGCTTCATTGACATCCAGCACCACCTGATCACCAGCGCCACACACCAGGATCGGCACCGGTGACAACCGAAACGCCTTGGCAAAGCGCTCCTCACTCTGGCGCAGGGCCATTTCCGCCTTGTGCCTGGGCTCCATGTCCACGAAAGAAAACAGCATGCAGGCTTCGTCGTTGAGCTCCAGGGGCTGGCCGGCGACGATCACCTGTTTGCTGTCTCCATCGGCCAAGCGCAGCTCGGCCTGCATCTGCGGAATGGTCAGGCCTTCAAGCAGGCGTTGCTTGGCCAGGTCCTTGTTTTGTGCGTGCTCCAGTACATCCAGCTCATAGGTGGAGGTGCCGATCACTTGATCCCGGGCATAACCGGTCATCTCCAGAAAACCCGGATTGACCTTGATGTAGCGCAAATCGCTGAGACGACAGATCACCGCCGGCGCCGGGTTGGCGGCGAAAGTCTTCTCGAAGCGCTGCTCGGCGCTGGCCCAGTCGGTGACATCGTCCATGATCAGTACCAGGGACTCCGGCTCGCCATGGCTGTCGGTGACCACCAGGCTGCGCACACGATGAACCCAAGTGCGCTCTTCGTCATGGGCCGGGGTCAGCTCGACCAGCACATCGCTGAAGGTCTCGCCGCGCGCGACACGACTGATCGGATAATTCGCCACCGGCACCGGGTGATTGTTGCGATAACGCAGGGCGAAACGCTGTGCGTATTCCCTGGCATTGCCCCCCAGCTCCCCGATCCGCTGCACACCATGCATGGCCAGCGCGGCGTTGTTGGCCCAGACGATCGTCTGGTCGAGTTCCAGCAGAATCACCCCGTCGGACAGGCCGGTGATGATCTGCTGCAACTGACGGCGACTGGTTTCGGTGCTCAGGACGTCCTGGCTCATTGGTTCTCCCCGGGTGCGACGGTGTTGTGAAGATGTCGACCGCGGGGCCCTGTAATCGTGCGACAAAAACGCCGCCGCCCTTTTGTAGGAGCGAGCCTGCTCGCGATGGTGTGCCAGACGACGCGGGGTGTCTGGTCCTCCATCGCGAGCAGGCTCGCTCCTACAAATGGCAGGACTGTACTTAAGCGGCCAGTTCGCCTTTAGCCACGGCCGCCGACGCCGCCAGCATCGCCCGCAGCAACACCGCACACCCGGCCGCCAGGTCATCCGGCGCGGCGTTTTCGATTTCGTTGTGGCTGATGCCGCCTTCGCACGGGACGAAGATCATCCCGGCCGGGCCGAGCTCGGCGAGGAAGATCGCGTCGTGGCCAGCGCCGCTAACGATGTCCATGTGCGACAGGCCCAGGCCTTGCGCCGCGCCACGCACCGCTTCGACGCAACCCTTGTCGAAATACAGTGGCGGAAAGTCGGCGGTTGGGGTCAGTTCAAAGGTCAGGCCGTGTTCCTTGCAGGTGGTTTCGATCACTTCGCGGACTTCGGCGATCATCGAGTCCAGGCGCGCCGGTTCCAGATGGCGGAAGTCCAGGGTCATGCGCACTTCCCCGGGGATGACGTTGCGTGAACCTGGATAGGCTTGCAGGCAACCGACGGTGCCGCACGCGTGGGGTTGATGGCCGTGGGCTGCACGATTGACCGCACCGACGATCACCGCAGCACCCACCAGTGCATCCTTGCGCAGGTGCATCGGGGTCGGACCGGCGTGGGCTTCGACGCCACGCAGTTTCAGGTCGAACCATTTCTGCCCCAACGCGCCCATCACTACGCCGATGGTTTTGCGCTCGTCTTCGAGAATCGGCCCCTGTTCGATATGCGCCTCGAAATAGGCACCCACCGCGTGCCCGCTGACCGCGCGCGGCCCGGCATAGCCGATGGCGTTCAACGCCTCGCCCACCGTCACGCCGTCGGCGTCGACCTTGGCCAGGGTTTCTTCGAGGGTGAATTTTTCCGCGAACACGCCGGAGCCCATCATGCACGGGGCGAAACGCGAACCTTCTTCGTTGGTCCACACCACCACTTCCAGCGGCGCTTCGGTTTCGATGTTCAAGTCATTGAGGGTGCGCAGCACTTCGACGCCGGCCAGCACGCCGAAGCAGCCATCGAACTTGCCGCCGGTGGGCTGGGTGTCTATGTGGCTGCCGGTCATCACCGGCGGCAGGTCCGGATTGCGCCCCGGGCGACGGGCAAAAATATTGCCCACGGCGTCGATGCTGACGGTGCAGCCGGCCTCTTCACACCACTTCACGAAGATGTCGCGAGCCTGGCGATCGAGGTCGGTCAGGGCCAGGCGACAGACACCGCCCTTGACCGTGGCACCGAGCCTGGCCAGCTCCATGAGCGACTGCCACAGGCGATCGCGGTTGATGTGCTGATGGGTGGACTGCAGAACGTCGACGGCTGCGTTCATGGGGATCTCCTCAGGCTGTTCTTATAGTTTCTTCAGGCAAATTCTCGGTGTATTTGAGACCGCTATCGCGAGCAGGCTCGCTCCTACAGTTGAAATGCATTCCCCTGTAGGAGCGAGCCTGCTCGCGAAGAGGCCATCCGCTACACCGCCGATTTCACGGCAGACGGCTGCGCCCGCATCGCGCACAAACCGTAATAAATCAACCCACCCAGCGCCGAGCCGGTAAACCAGCCATAGCTGTAGAACCAGCTGAACGCATCGCTGCCCAGCGACAACAGCGTCAATACCACCGGCACGCCAAACGCGAGAAACCCGTTCCAGTTCCACGCCGGGTACACGTCATCGCGATACAGGCCGGCCAGGTCCAGTTGCTGTTTCTTGATCAGGAAATAGTCCACCACCATGATCCCGGCGATCGGCCCCAACAGGCTGGAATAGCCCAGCAGCCAGTTGGAATACACCGTCTCCAGGCTGATGTCGGAAACGATCAGGCCGAGTTTCTTCAGCAGTTCATGAGCCATCAGCGCCAGGCCGACGAAGCCGGTGAGCATCACCGCCTTGGTGCGGTTGATCACCTTCGGCGCGATGTTCTGGAAGTCGTTGGTGGGCGATACGATGTTCGCCGCCGTGTTGGTCGACAGCGTGGCAATAATGATCAGCGCCATGGCCACCGCGACCCAGACCGGGCTCTGGATATGGCCGATCAGCGTCACCGGATCGGACACCGTCACCCCCACCAGTTTCACCGAGGCGGCGGTCATCACCACGCCCAGCGCGGCGAACAGGAACATGGTCAGCGGCAGGCCCATGATCTGCCCGACGATCTGCGCTTTCTGGCTTTCGGCATAGCGGCTGAAGTCCGGGATGTTCAGCGACAGCGTGGCCCAGAACCCGACCATGGCGGTGAGTCCGGCGGCAAAGTAACTGACCACGCTGGCCCCTTCCGGACGCTTGGCCGGAATCGCCAGCAACTCGGTCATCGAAACGTTAGGCATCGCCCAAACAAGAAGGCCCACACCCACCGCCACCAGCAACGGCGCAGAAAGGGTCTCCAGCCATTTGATCGACTCGGCGCCGCGAATCACCACCCACAGGTTCAAGGCCCAGAACATCATGAATCCAATCACTTCACCGGTGCCGCCCAGGGATTTCCAGCCTTCGAACACCGAGCCCAGGAACAGGTGGATGGCCAGGCCACCGAACATCGTCTGGATACCGAACCAGCCGCACGCCACCAGGGCGCGGATCAGGCACGGAATGTTCGAGCCGAGGATGCCGAATGACGAGCGCAACAGCACCGGGAACGGAATGCCGTACTTGGTGCCGGGAAAGGCGTTCAGGGTCAGGGGGATCAACACGATGATGTTGGCGAACAGGATCGCCAGCAGCGCCTCACCAACGGTCAGGCCGAAATAGGCTGTCAGCACGCCGCCCAGGGTGTAGGTCGGCACGCAGATCGACATGCCGACCCACAGGGCGGTGATGTGCCATTTGTTCCAGGTTCGTTCACGCACCTTGGTCGGTGCCATGTCGTGGTTAAAACGGGGACTGTCGAGGACATCGCTGCCGGCTTCCAGCTCAAACAAGCCGTTACGCTCGATCACTTGCGATCTGTTCTGTTGCATGGCCGCTCCACTGTTCTTTGAATTATTTTTTGCTCATCGAAAGCTGGCGACATCAATAACTGTGCCGCGCTTTACGACTGCGCATCGGGCAGTTCCATAAACACTTTGTAAGCAACTGATGTTTATCAGTTTTATTGTTGAGCCGCGGATTTGACTGTGTTGTCACTCAGGCCGAATGCAACGCCCGTCATCCAGAATTTCGAGACTCAATCTGGTGCGTGAATCTTTCTCTCAATACTGCGCATCAACCAATCAGCCGCCTCAAACAGCTGATTTCACATAGGAAATCTCGACCATATTTCGATCCTGTCAAGTGCGTCAAAATGGTGAAACGCTGCACCATTTTGTTTATTTGTATTTTTAATCCTTAATATTCAAATAGTTAAAACACGTATAAGCATATAAAAAATAATCTTGCTGATTCGATGAACTGCAGCTAGCGTTTATTCCTGACAGCGTTGACAGGAATAAACGGTCAACGATGGCTTTATATAAAACATCTAGAACCGGCATCAGTCGGTCATGCCTGCGAGGAATCCGGAATGTCTCTGTTGATTCGTGGCGCCACCGTAATTACCCATGATGAAAGTTATCGCGCCGATGTGTATTGCGCAGACGGCGTGATCAAGGCCATCGGCGACAACCTCGATATACCCGCAGGCGCCGAAGTTCTCGACGGCAGCGGCCAATACCTGATGCCCGGCGGCATCGACCCCCACACCCATATGCAACTGCCCTTCATGGGCACCGTGGCCAGCGAGGACTTTTACAGCGGCACGGCGGCGGGCCTGGCCGGTGGTACCACCTCGATCATCGACTTCGTGATTCCCAACCCCCAGCAATCCTTGATGGAGGCCTTCCATCAATGGCGCGGTTGGGCCGAGAAATCAGCTTCCGACTACGGCTTCCATGTCGCCATCACCTGGTGGAGCGAGCAGGTTCGCGAGGAAATGGCCGAGCTGGTGAACCATCACGGGGTCAACAGCTTCAAGCATTTCATGGCCTACAAAAACGCGATCATGGCCGCCGATGACACCCTGGTGGCCAGCTTCGAACGTTGCCTGGAACTGGGCGCGGTGCCCACGGTGCATGCGGAAAACGGCGAGCTGGTCTATCACCTGCAACGCAAGCTGATGGCCCAGGGCATGACCGGGCCGGAAGCGCATCCACTGTCGCGCCCTTCCCAAGTGGAAGGTGAAGCCGCCAGCCGGGCGATCCGCATTGCCGAAACCCTCGGCACGCCGCTGTACCTGGTGCACGTGTCGACCAAGGAAGCCCTGGACGAAATCACCTACGCCCGGGCCAAGGGCCAACCGGTCTACGGCGAAGTGCTGGCCGGGCATTTGCTGCTGGACGAGAGCGTCTATCAACACCCGGACTGGCAAACCGCCGCCGGCTACGTGATGAGCCCGCCGTTCCGCCCCCTCGGTCATCAGCAAGCCCTGTGGCATGGTCTGCAAGCGGGCAACCTGCACACCACCGCCACCGATCACTGCTGCTTCTGCGCCGAGCAGAAAGCCGCCGGCAAGGACGACTTCAGCAAGATTCCCAATGGCACCGCCGGCATCGAGGACCGCATGGCCGTGCTCTGGGACGAAGGGGTCAATACCGGGCGTCTGTCGATGCAGCACTTTGTCGCCCTGACGTCGACCAACACCGCGAAGATCTTCAACCTTTACCCACGCAAAGGCGCGATCCGCGTGGGCGCCGATGCCGATCTGGTGCTGTGGGACCCGCAAGGCACACGAACGATTTCGGCCAAGACCCACCACCAGCAGGTCGATTTCAACATCTTCGAAGGCAAGACCGTACGCGGCGTGCCCAGCCACACCATCAGCCAGGGCCGGGTGGTCTGGGCCGACGGCGACCTGCGCGCCGAACGGGGTGCCGGGCGGTACATCGAACGGCCGGCGTATCCGGCGGTGTTCGATTTGCTGAGCAAGCGGGCTGAGCTGCACAAGCCAACGGCTGTGAAACGCTGAAATCGAGGCCTTCGGCCATCGCGAGCAGGCTCGCTCCCACAGTTGGAATGCGTACCCCTGTGGGAGCGAGCCTGCTCGCGAAGAGGCCCGCCCAGACAACAAAAATCCAGTGCCCGACAGAGGCATAACCTCCATCACCGTGAGGCTAAAAACCGTGATCAAGTCCCTGACCCATCTTCCGCACCCTTACGAAAATGCAGCGGCCCTCGCCAGCCATTTCACCGACCTGGCACCCCCGCTCAATGACCGGCAGGCTCACCTGGAAGCCTCGCGCTGCCTGTATTGCTACGACGCCCCCTGCGTCAACGCGTGCCCCAGCGAAATCGACATTCCCTCGTTCATCCGCAACATCCATCAGGACAACGTACAAGGCGCCGCGCAGAAGATCCTCTCGGCCAATATCCTCGGCGGCAGTTGCGCGCGGGTTTGCCCCACGGAGATCCTTTGCCAGCAGGCCTGTGTGCGCAACAGCGCCCATGAATGCGCGCCGGTGCTGATCGGCCTGCTGCAGCGCTACGCCGTGGACAACGCACATTTCAGCCAACACCCCTTCCCTCGCGCCGCCGCCACCGGCAAGCGCATTGCCGTGGTCGGCGCGGGTCCCGCCGGGCTGTCCTGCGCCCATCGCAGCGCCATGCACGGCCATGACGTGGTGATTTTCGAAGCACGGGAAAAGGCCGGCGGCCTCAACGAATACGGAATCGCCAAATACAAACTGGTGGACGATTACGCGCAGAAGGAACTGGATTTCCTGCTGGAGATCGGCGGCATTGAAATCCGCCACGGGCAAAAGCTCGGCGACAACCTGAGCCTGAGCGAACTGCATCAACAATTCGATGCGGTGTTCCTCGGCCTTGGACTCAATGCCAGCAAACAACTCGGCCTGCCTCATGAAGACGCCCCCGGCCTGCTCGCCGCTACCGACTACATCCGCGAACTGCGCCAGGCCGATGACCTGAGCCAACTGCCGCTGGCCGACCACTGCATCGTCCTCGGTGCTGGCAATACCGCCATCGACATGGCCGTGCAAATGGCCCGCCTCGGTGCCCGTGACGTCAACCTGGTGTACCGCCGTGGTGCCGATGACATGGGCGCCACCCACCACGAACAGGAGATCGCCAAGGCCAATCAGGTGCGCCTGTTGACCTGGGCGCAACCGGACGAAGTGCTGCTCGACGATCAGGGCAACGTGCGTGGCATGCGTTTCGCCCGCACCCATCTGGTCGAAGGCCGCCTGCAAACCACCGGCGAAACCTTCGAGCTGGCCGCCGACGCGATCTTCAAGGCCATCGGCCAATCCTTCGACTCAAGCACCCTCACCGATCCACTGGCCCGGGAATTGAAGCGCCAGGGCGATCGCATTCAAGTGGACGAACACCTGCGCACCAGCATCCCCGGTGTGTATGCCGGCGGCGACTGCACCAGCCTCGACCAGGACCTCACCGTGCAGGCGGTGCAGCACGGCAAACGGGCCGCCGAGGCCATTCATGCTCAACTGATGCTTAACGTGGAGGCTGCGTAAATGGCCGATCTGTCGATTGTCTTCGCTGGCATCAAAAGCCCCAATCCGTTCTGGCTGGCCTCCGCGCCGCCGACCGACAAGGCCTACAACGTGGTCCGTGCCTTCGAGGCGGGTTGGGGTGGCGTGGTCTGGAAAACCCTGGGAGAAGATCCGGCGGCGGTCAACGTCTCGTCGCGCTATTCGGCGCACTACGGGGCCAACCGGGAAGTGCTGGGCTTCAACAACATCGAACTGATCACCGACCGCTCGCTGGAAATCAACCTGCGGGAAATCACCCAGGTGAAAAAGGACTGGCCGGACCGCGCGCTGATCGTGTCGCTGATGGTGCCCTGCGTCGAAGAATCCTGGAAACACATCCTGCCGCTGGTGGAGGCCACCGGTGCCGATGGCATAGAACTGAATTTCGGTTGCCCCCACGGCATGCCGGAACGCGGTATGGGCGCGGCGGTCGGCCAGGTGCCAGAGTACGTCGAACAGGTCACCCGCTGGTGCAAGACGTATTGCTCGTTGCCGGTGATCGTCAAGCTCACACCGAACATCACCGACATCCGCGTCGCCGCCCGTGCGGCCCATCGCGGTGGCGCCGATGCCGTGTCGCTGATCAACACCATCAACTCGATCACCAGCGTCGACCTGGAGCGCATGGTGGCCAACCCGGTGGTCGGCAGCAAAAGCACCCACGGCGGTTATTGCGGCTCGGCGGTCAAGCCGATTGCCTTGAACATGGTCGCCGAAATCGCCCGCGATCCGCAGACTGCCGGGTTACCTATCAGCGGCATCGGCGGCATCGGCAACTGGCGCGATGCAGCAGAGTTCATGGCCTTGGGCAGCGGCTCGGTGCAGGTGTGCACGGCCGCGATGCTCCATGGTTTCCGCATCGTCGAGGAAATGAAAGACGGCCTGTCGCGCTGGATGGACAGTCAGGGCTACGCCAGCATTGCAGAGTTTTCCGGGCGCGCCGTGGCCAACACCACGGACTGGAAGTACCTGGACATCAACTATCAGGTGATCGCGAAAATCGACCAGGACGCCTGCATCGGCTGCGGCCGCTGCCACATCGCCTGTGAAGACACCTCGCACCAGGCGGTGGCCAGCCTGAAACAGGCCGACGGCACCCACCGCTATGAAGTGATCGATGAGGAATGCGTGGGCTGCAACCTGTGCCAGATCACCTGCCCGGTACAGGATTGCATCGAGATGGTGCCGGTGGAGACAGGCAAGCCATTCCTGGACTGGAACCATGATCCGAGGAATCCGTATCACGTTGCCGTTTGAGTTCACCGGCGCCTGAGCGGACGCCATCGCGGGCAAGCCTTGCTCCTACAGGATTGAAGTCAATTCACAATTTTGTGAACGACGCTAGACCTGTAGGAGCATGGCTTGCCCGCGATGGCGATCTGACCGGCGACGAAGCCTACGGCTCCAACCCAATCCCCCGCAAAATCACACTCGTCACCGTCTGCACCGCCCGCTCGAACTGCATATCCGACAGCGGCTGGTGATCATTGAGAATGTTCACTTGATGATCGAAGTCCGCGTAGTGCTGGGTCGAGGCCCAGATCATGTACAGCAGGCTTGATGGCTCCACCGGCAGGATGCGTTTGTCGTCCACCCACTGGCGGATTTTCGCTTCCTTCATCTTGGCCCAATCGTAGAGACTGGCGTCCAGCGCCGAGCCCAGGGTCGGTGCGCCGTGGATGATTTCATTGGCCCAGACTTTCGAGCCATAGGGGCGACTGCGGGAGTGATTCATCTTGGCGCGGATGTAGCTGCTGAGCACCACCCGCGGGTCATCGAACATCTCGAAGCACAGCGCGTCCTGCTTCCACACTTCCAAAAGGTCGAACAGCACGGCGCTGTACAACTCGGTCTTGGTGCTGAAGTAGTAATGCAGGTTGGAACGAGGCAGTTGCACCTCAGCGGCGATGTCGGCCATGGCCGTGCTGCCGAAGCCTTTTTCGGCGAAGACCTTCTCGGCCCCCAGCAGAATTTTCTCGACGTTACTGCGACGAATCCCGATCTTGTGATTGCCCATGTGGGCTCCCTGACAACAGCGTTAAACAAGACTAGCATCCGCTCTACCGCGCGGCGACAGGGCAAAGGCAAACTTCCTGCAACCGGCTCTTCACGACTAGACTTGCGTTCACATCCAACCTGCTACAGAGGGAACTGACATGCTCAAGAAAACCCTGACCACCGCCGCCCTGCTCGGCTCGTTGCTCGCCGCTTCCTCGGTGTGGGCCCACGCGCATTTGAAGAGCCAGACACCCGCCGCCGACAGCACAGTCAGCCCGCCGGCGGAGCTGAGCCTGATTTTTTCCGAGGGGGTCGAAGCCGACTTTTCCAAAGTGACGATCAGCAAGGACGGTACCGAGATCCTGGTAAAAAGCCTCGCCACTCAAGGCGGCGATAAAAAGACCCTGATCGTCACGCCGGCGGTGCCGTTGACCGCAGGCTCGTACAAGGTCGAATGGCATGTGGTGTCGGTCGATACCCACAAAAGCGAAGGTGCCTACGCCTTCAAGGTGGGCCAGTAATACATGACCGACGCGATGGTGCTGTGCCGCTTCCTGCATTTCACCATGGTGCTGATGCTGTTCGGGGCGTGGGTCTTCAAACCGCTGCTGTTGGGACGCGATATTACGCTGGATCAATCGTTGGCGCGCATCGGCCGCTGGCTGGTGGCAATGGCACTGGCCAGCGGTGTCGGCTGGCTGCTGCTGGTCACCGCCAGCATGGCCGGTGCCTGGAGCGCGGCACTCGAACCGTCAACGTTGAATCTGGTGCTGGGCCGCACCTTTTTTGGCCAGGTGTGGCGCTGGCACCTCTTGATCAACGCCCTGCTGCTTGTGTTACTGCTGTCACCGTTGCGAGCCAGCCGAGCCCTGCAACTGATCCTCGGCAGCCTGCTGCTGGCAACCCTGGCCCCGGTCGGTCATGGCGCCATGTTCGATGGCGTCGCGGGCCGATTGCTGATCTTCAATCAACTGTTGCACCTGACCTGCGTCAGCGCGTGGCTCGGCGGCTTGATGCTGCTGTTCATGATCCTGCGCCGACCGGACGGGCATTCCATTGAGAGGCTGTTGCGGCGATTCAGTGGTGTCGGTTATGGCCTGGTGGCCGGTCTGCTGGTCACCGGCCTGATCAATGTGCGGGCCCTCACCGGTGCCTTCTGGCCGACGCCCCTGCTGACCGGCTTTGCCCTGATCCTGTTGATCAAGGTCTCGCTGGTGGGCGCGATGCTCGGGCTGGCGCTGTTCAATCGTCTGCGGATCAACGATTGTCAGCAGCATGTGCCGGCATTGCGCCGCAGTGTGCTGCTGGAGTGGTTGCTGGGGATGGGCGCGGTGGCGGCGGTTTCGTTGCTGGGCACCCTGCCGCCGATGATGCCCGGTTGATCAGCCTGCTCGCCCTTGATTTTGGTGTGCATTGCATTAAAAGATCGCAGCCTGCGGCAGCTCCTACATTGGAATGCGTACCCCTGTAGGAGCTGCCGCAGGCTGCGATCTTTTCCCCCCTCACCACAAGACGAAATCCCATGACCCTGCTCGAGCTCGAAGACGACCTCACCCACCTCACCCTCGCGCCCGAACTCGGCGGCAGCATCGTCAACTGGACCGTTCGTGACAGCGGCCAGCCCTTGTTACGCCATACCGATTCGCATGCCTTGAACACCGGCCTGCCCGGCATGCTCGCCTGCTTCCCCCTGGCACCCTGGTCGAACCGCATTGCCGAAGGCGGCTTCGATTGCCCCGATGGCTGGCTGGCACTGACACCCAACAGCCTCACCGACCCGCTACCGATTCACGGCAGCGCCTGGCAGCAACCCTGGCAAGTGCTCAGCCAATCCTCGAAAGAAGTGATCCTGCAACTGCACAGCACCACACCCTTCGCCTACCGCGCCCGTCAGCGTTTCCACCTGAGCGCCGGCCGCCTGAGCATCGAACTGCAGGTGACCCACCTGGCCGAGCGCGCTGCGTGGCACGGATTGGGTTTGCATCCCTACTTTCCACGCACGGCGAGTACTCGGCTCAAGGCGCAGGCCGAGCAGGTCTGGTTGTGTGATGAATCGAAACTGCCGACAGCGCTCGACAGCCTGCCAGCGCAATGGAATTTCCAGCAATCGGCCGCGCTGCCCGATTCACTGGTCGACAACGGCTTCTGCCAATGGAACGGCCACTGCCTGATCCAGCAACCGGACCTGGGCCATGAACTGCAATGCCAGGCCAGCGGCAGTGACTACTACCTGCTCTACTGCCCGCCCGGCCTGGATTTTTTCTGCCTCGAACCGGTCAGCCACCCGGTCAACGCCCATCACTTGCCCGGTCGGCCGGGCTTGCGTCTACTGGAGCAAGGTCAATCCGTTGAACTGGGCTTCGCCTTGCAATACCGGGTGTTTCAGGCCGGTGCGCCCAACAGCTGACTCAGCACTGCACGCAACTTGCCGGGCTTCACCGGCTTGTTCAGCAGTGGCGCATCGAGCCGCTGCAACGAACGCCGGCACTGATCGGTACGGTCCGCCGTGATGATCACCGCGGGAATACGCTGGTGGAAATGCTCGCGCAGGTGACGCACCACATCACAACCCACCACGCCGTGATCAAGGTGATAGTCGGCCAGAATCAGCTCCGGCGGATTTCCCGCCAAGGCCGCCAGCGCCGAACCTTCATCGGTGGCCGTGACCACCTCGCAGCCCCACTGCCCGAGCAACGCGCCCATGCTCTGCAGGATGCTCACTTCATTGTCCAGCACCAGCAAACGCCGGCCCGGCAACGGGTCTCCGGTGCTCGGCTGAGGGGCGGCCTGGCCGATCGGCAAGGGGATGTCATGGGCCAGCGGCACCTCGATGCTGAACATCGATCCGCGTCCGGGCCGTGACTGCACGCCAACGGGATAGCCGAGGATCCTGGCGATGCGTTCGACAATCGCCAGCCCCAGGCCCACGCCTTTGCGGTCCGCGGCGCGGCCGACATCCAGCTGGTTGAACTCGAGGAAGATCGAGTCGAGCCGATCCGCCGGGATACCGCGCCCGGTGTCCCACACTTCCAGTCGCAGAGACTCACCCCGGCGCCGGGCGCCGAGCAGGATGCTGCCTGCGTCGGTGTAGCGGCAGGCGTTGCTGAGGAAGTTGCGCAGGATGCGGGTCATCAGGCGCAAGTCGGTGCTGATGGCGTGATCGCCCATGTGCACCCGCAGGTTCAAGCCTGCCGCCTGGGCAACCGACTGGAACTCCGAGACCAGCGGCCCGAGCAGTTCATCCAGGCGGTAGGAGGCGATGTCCGGCTTGACCGCCGACTGATCGAGCCGGGAAATGTCCAGCAGATCGGTCAGCAAGTCTTCCGCGCCTTCCAGGGCCTGGTGCGTACGCTCGACCAGCACTTGCTCGACGTCCGGCAGCCGGCGTTCGCGCAGGGTCGAGATCAGCAGCCTGGCCGCATTCAGCGGTTGCAGCAGGTCATGACTGGCCGCCGCCAGGTATTTGTCCTTGCTGCGGTTGGCGGCCTCGGCGGCATCACGGGCATCGCGCAGGGCCTGGGCGATCTGTTTACGCTGGGTGATCTGCTGCTGCAGGTTGCGGTTGGCTTCCAGCAATTCGTTGGTGCGCGCGATCACTCGCTGCTCCAGTTCGTCATTGAGTTGTTGCAGGCGTTGCTGAGCCTGCACGCGCTCGGTGATATCGGCGACAAAACCTTCCACCAGCCCTTCCTGGCCGGGCTTGAGCAACAGGTTCATCAACACATCGATAGGGCTGCCGTCCTTGCGCCGCAGGCGGGTTTCGTAACCGTGCAGGCTGCGTTGCTGCTGGAGGATTTCACCGATGGCTTGCAGCTCCTGCGGGCCACCGCAGAACAGCTTGCTGGCCAGGTCATTCAGGGAAAACAGCACGTCCTGCGGGTCCTGATAGCCGAGCATGCGCGCCAGCGCCGGGTTGGCTGCGCGCATGCCCTCTTGCAGGCTGGCCTGGAAAATCCCGTGCACCGCGTTTTCGAACAACCATTTGTAGCGGTTGCGCTCCGCCTCCAGCTCATCCAGGCGCGCCGCCAGTTCCGGGTAATGACTCTTGCGCGCCGAGTGGCTGCCCAGCCCCAGCAGCCCGGTCAGTGCCGCGCGTTGCTGCTCGTCAGAGGGCTTCGCCATAAACGACCTCGACATCACGCTGACTGGACTCGCGCGGGTTGGTCAGGATGCACGGGTCATCCATGGCATGTTGCGACAGGAACGGAATGTCCGAGGTGCTGACCCCATGCAAGCCCAGGGTTTCGTGGAAGCCGATGGCGTGTTTCAACGCGATCAGGTGCTCCACCAGACGCCCGCAGATCTGCCGCTGGTTCAGCCCCCGGCAATCGATGCCGAAGGTCTCGGCAATGACCTTGAAACGCTCCGGCGCCGAGCTGTAGTTGAAGGCCACCACGTGTTCCACCAGCACCGCGTTGCACAGGCCGTGGGGCAGGTCGAGAAAGCCGCCCAGGCTGTGGGACATGGCATGCACCGCGCCGAGGATCGCGTTGGAAAACGCCAGCCCGGCCTGCATGCTGCCGAGCATGATTTTTTCCCGCAGGGCGATGTCCGTGGGGTTGGCGATCATCTGCACCAGGTTGCCATTGATCAGGCGCATCGCTTCCAGTGCATGGGGATCGGTCAGCGGCCCGTGACCGGTGGAGACGAAGGCTTCAATGGCGTGCACCAACGCATCGATGCCGGTACAGGCCGAGAGGAACGGGTCCATGCTCAGGGTGGTTTCCGGGTCGATCAGCGACACGTCCGGCACCACCGCCTTGCTGACGATGGAGAACTTCATGCGTTCCTGCTGGTTGGAAATGATCACGAACTGCGAGACATCGGCGGAGGTGCCGGCGGTGGTCGGGATCAGGATCAACGGCGGACTGGGCACGCGAATGGTGTCCACCCCTTCGAATTCGAGGATGTTGCGCCCGTGGGCGACGACAATGCCGATGCCCTTGCCGCAATCCATGGGGCTGCCGCCGCCGACCGCGACAATCACATCGCAGTGGTTTTCCCGGTACATCTCGGCACCGAGCATGACCTCTTCGATACGTGGATTGGGCGACACGGCGCTGTACAGGCAGTATTCGATGCCCAAGGCTTGCAGGCTGGCCTCGACGTCGGCGACCCACCCGGCGGCAATCACCCCCGGATCACTGACCACCAGCACCTTGCGCGCGCCAAAGGTCTTGGCGTAGTTACCAACGTTGTGCCGGCAACCGGCACCGAAGATGATTTCAGGCGAGACGAACTTACGCAGCTGACTGAGACTCTGGCTCATTGGAAGCCTGTTTTTTATTGTTTTGAAAGGTAACGTCCACACTAAAGCATCCGGCTGCGAATGCAATCAGACCAAGGTCATCTGCCGGGATTGCGAATTCGCCGCAGCCCCCCTGTAGGAGCGAGCCTGCTCGCGATGGTGTATCAGCAAAACACGTGTCGACTGACACACCATCGCGAGCAGGCTCGCTCCTACACGGGATTCGCGGTGTTTGGTCTATCCGCGATAGATCAACTGTGAAGCCTTCGCATTGCGCAACGTCAGGTGCTCCATGCCCTGCCCCGGCGCCTCGGCTTCCTCCCGGGCCTTGAGAATCACGCCATGGTGCGGCGACTTGCTGCACACCGGGTCGGCATTCTCGGCATCGCCCGTCAGCATGAACGCCTGGCAGCGGCAGCCACCCAGGTCCTTGTGCTTCTCATCACAGGAGCGACACGGCTCCTTCATCCACGCATCGCCACGAAAACGGTTGAAGCCAAACGAATCGTTCCAGATGTGCTCGATACTGTGCTCACGCACATTGGGAAACTGCACCGGCAGCTGCCGGGCGCTGTGGCAAGGCAACGCGGTGCCGTCGGGGGTGATGTCGAGAAACAGGTTGGCCCAGCCGTTCATGCAAGTCTTGGGACGTTCCTCGTAGTAGTCCGGGGTGACGAAGATCAGTTTGCACGGATGGCCCCGGGCCTCGAGGCGCTGGCGATATTCGTTGGTGATGCGCTCGGCGCGCTGCAATTGCTCGCGGGTCGGCAGCAGGCCAACACGGTTGAGTTCGGCCCAGCCATAGAATTGGCAGGTGGCCAACTCGACGAAATCCGCTTCCAGCTCCAGGCACAGGTCAATGATCCGGTCGATCCGGTCGATGTTGTGCCGGTGGGTCACGAAGTTCAGCACCATCGGATAGCCCTGGGCTTTCACCGCCCGGGCCATGGCCAGTTTCTGCGCGAACGCCTTGCGCGAACCCGCCAGCATGTTGTTCACCGCCTCATCGGCAGCCTGGAAACTGATCTGGATATGGTCGAGCCCGGCCACCTTGAAATCGTGCACTTTCTGTTCGGTCAGGCCGATGCCCGAGGTGATCAGGTTGGTGTAGTAACCCATGTCCCGCGCGGCCTTGATCAGCAGCGCCAGGTCCTGGCGCACCAGCGGCTCGCCGCCGGAAAACCCCAGTTGCGCGGCGCCCATCTCCCGCGCTTCGTGAAAGACGCGAATCCATTCTTCGGTGCTCAACTCCTCGCCGTGCCGGGCGAAGTCCAGCGGGTTGGAGCAATACGGACATTGCAGTGGGCAGCGGTAAGTCAGCTCCGCCAGCAACCACAACGGCGGCCCCGGCAGTGCATCATTCGATCCAGAACTGCGCATGGGCCACCTCCAGAAACGCCAGCACATCCTCGTCGATTCCCGGTACACCCGGAAAATCCGCCGTCAGCCGATCGATGATCGCGGCGACGCTGCGCTCACCATTGAGCAGAGTCAGAATCTGCCCGGCGCTGCCGTTGAGCTTGATCATGCCTTCGGGGTACAGCAGCACATGGCAGGCCTGGCGCGGTTCCCATTGCAGGCGAAAACCCCGGCGCAACGACGGTGACTGTTCGCGCTTGATCAGGCTCACAGGGCAATCCCCCGATGCCAGACGTTGTCGCGGGTGACGGTGTGATAAGGCGGGCGCTCCATCTCATAGGCCATGCTCATCGCATCGAGCATGCTCCACAGCACGTCGAGCTTGAATTGCAGGATCTCAAGCATGCGTTGTTGAGCCTCATGGGTGACGTAATGGGCCAGGGTGATGCGTAAACCATGCTCGACATCGCGCCGGGCCTGGCCCAGGCGCGTGCGGAAATATTCGTAGCCAGCCGGGTCGATCCACGGGTAGTGCTGTGGCCAGCTGTCCAGGCGCGACTGATGGATCTGCGGCGCGAACAACTCGGTCAGCGAACTGCTGGCGGCTTCCTGCCAACTGGCGCGGCGGGCGAAGTTGACGTAGGCGTCCACGGCGAAGCGCACGCCGGGCAACACCAGTTCCTGAGAAAGGATTTGCTCGCGATCCAACCCCACCGCTTCGCCCAGGCGCAGCCAGGCTTCGATGCCGCCTTCGCTGCCGGGGGCGCCGTCGTGGTCCAGCAGGCGCTGAATCCACTCGCGACGGATCTCACGGTCGGGGCAGTTGGCGAGGATCGCGGCGTCCTTGAGCGGGATGTTTACTTGGTAATAGAAGCGATTGGCGACCCAGCCCTGGATCTGTTCGCGGGTGGCGCGGCCCTGGTACATCGCCACGTGGTACGGGTGATGGATGTGGTAGTAGGCGCCCTTGGCGCGCAGGGCGGCTTCGAATTCGGTGGGGTTCATTGGAGCCTGGGTCATTGTCTTTCTCCGGGAAATCTTCGGTGTCTGGTATGGCCCTATCGCGAGCAGGCTCGCTCCTACAATGGAACTGGTCAGCACACAAAACCTTGTGGGAGCGAGCCTGCTCGCGATGGGGCCATCCGCTACAGCACAATATCCATGCCGTCATACGCCACCTCGATCCCCCGCCGCGCCAGCAGCGCCCGTTCGGCCGAGTCTTCGTCGAGGATGGGATTGGTGTTGTTGATGTGGATCAGCACCTTGCGCTGGCGGGGGAAATCTTCCAGCACCTCAAGCATGCCACCCGGCCCGCTTTGCGCCAGGTGACCCATTTCACTGCCCAGGCTCTGTCCGACTTCGCAGATACGCATCTCGTCGTCGCGCCACAGGGTGCCGTCGAGCAACAGGCAATCGGCGCGCTGCATCCAGCCCAGCACATCGTCATCCACCTGTCCCAACCCCGGCGCATAGAACAGCGAGGCGCCGCTGCGCTGGTCCTCGATGAACAGGCCGATGGTGTCACCGGGCTGCGGATTGCCGCGATTGGGTGAATACGGCGGCGCGTTGCTGACCAGTGGAATCGCGCGAAACTGCAGATGGCCGCAGGCCGCGATGGCGAACGGCTTGCGATCCAGGCGCACGGGTTGCCACTGCAACCCGCCGTTCCAGTGCTTGAGCATGGTGAACAACGGGAAGCCGCTGCTGAGGTCCTGATGAACCCGTTCGGTGCACCAGACGCTATGCGGGCAGCCTTCGCGCAGGCTCAGCAGGCCAGTGCAATGATCGATCTGGCTGTCCATCAACACCACGCCGGCGATGGCACTGCCACGCAGGCGGCGTGCCGGTTGCAGCGGGGCGAAACTCTCGAGTTGCGCACGGATGTCCGGCGAAGCGTTGCACAGCACCCAGTCCACACCGTCGTCGCTCAGGGCAATCGACGACTGCGTACGCCGTTGTGCACGCAGGCTGCCATCGCGCACGCCGGCGCATTGCCGACAGTTGCAGTTCCACTGCGGAAAACCACCGCCGGCGGCGGAGCCCAGAACCCGGATGTGCATGAGCAATGCTCCAGAAGGCAGACCCGGCCAACGCAGCGCTGGCCGGGTGAACAATCAACGGTTGGCGAAATACATCGTCACTTCGAAGCCAATGCGCAGATCGGTAAACGCGGGTTTAGTCCACATGGGTCATTCCTCTTCTTGTGCCGGGTGATTCCGGTAGCACCATTAATGCACGCGGCGCCGGGCACCCGAATGCTACTTTCGAAGGAGGTTTGGGGGTGCGTTGGTAGGGGGTATGGCGAACACACAAAACCACTGTAGGAGCGAGCCTGCTCGCGATCGCGGTCTGACATCCAACATCAATGTTGAATGTACAGGCCTCATCGCGAGCAGGCTCGCTCCTACAGTGGAGATGGGGTGTTTTCAGGAGATCAGAAGAACCCCAACGGATTGATGTCGTAGCTCACCAGCAGGTTCTTGGTCTGCTGATAGTGATCAAGCATCATCTTGTGGTTCTCCCGACCGACACCGGACTTCTTGTAGCCGCCGAACGCAGCATGTGCCGGGTACAGGTGATAGCAGTTGGTCCACACCCGCCCGGCCTTGATCGCCCGGCCCATGCGGTAGGCGCGGTTGATGTCGCGGGTCCACAGGCCGGCTCCGAGGCCGAACTCGGTGTCGTTGGCAATCGCCAGGGCTTCGGCTTCGTCCCTGAAGGTGGTGACACCCACCACCGGACCGAAGATTTCTTCCTGGAACACCCGCATCTTGTTGGTGCCCTTGAGCAAGGTCGGCTGGATGTAATAGCCGCTGGACAGATCGCCCTCAAGACGCTCGGCTGCGCCGCCGGTGAGCAACTGGGCGCCCTCCTCCTGGGCGATGTTCAGGTACGAGAGGATCTTGTCGTATTGCTGCTGCGACGCCTGGGCGCCGACCATGGTCTCGGTGTCCAGCGGATTGCCGCGCTTGATCTTGACGATCTTCTTCATGACTTCGGCCATGAAGGATTCGTAGATCGACTCCTGCACCAGCGCCCGGGACGGGCAGGTGCAGACTTCACCCTGGTTGAAGAACGCCAGCACCAGGCCTTCGGCGGCTTTCTCGATGAACGCGGGTTCGGCCTGCATGATGTCTTCGAAGAAGATGTTCGGCGATTTGCCACCCAGTTCCACGGTGCTCGGGATGATGTTCTCGGCGGCGCAATGCAGGATGTGCGCACCCACCGGGGTCGAGCCGGTGAAGGCGATCTTGGCGATGCGCTTGCTGGTGGCCAGCGCCTCGCCGGCTTCACGACCGAACCCCTGGACGATGTTCAGCACCCCCGGCGGCAGCAAATCGGCGATCAGTTCGGCGAAGACCATGATCGACAGTGGCGTTTGCTCCGCCGGCTTGAGCACGATGCAGTTACCGGCGGCCAGGGCTGGCGCGAGCTTCCAGGCGGCCATCAGCAGCGGGAAGTTCCACGGGATGATCTGCCCGACCACACCCAACGGCTCGTGGAAGTGGTAGGCGGTGGTCAGCTCGTTGATCTCGGCGGCGCCGCCTTCCTGGGCGCGGATGCAGCCAGCGAAGTAGCGAAAATGGTCGGCCGCCAGTGGCACGTCGGCATTGAGGGTTTCGCGCACCGCCTTGCCGTTGTCCCAGGTTTCGGTGACGGCGAGGATTTCCAGGTTCTGTTCGATGCGGTCGGCGATTTTCAGCAGCACCAGCGAGCGGTCCTGGGCCGAGGTCTTGCCCCATGCGTCGGCGGCCGCATGGGCGGCGTCGAGGGCCTTGTCGATGTCGACGGCGCTGGAGCGCGGGAATTCGGCAATCACTTCGCCGTTCACCGGCGAGGTGTTGGTGAAGTACTCGCCATTGACCGGCGCGACGAATTCGCCGCCAATGAAGTTGCCGTAGCGTGGCTTGAAGGAGACGACGGCGCCAGGTGTTCCGGGTTGGGCGTAGATCATGATGAGGCCTCTGTCTGGGTCGATGCCTGCCGAACTGACAGGCAATAAAATTCGTTATCTGTAGGAGCGAGCATGCTCGCGATGGTCGCCAACGATGACGCTGGCAGCCTGACACCCCGCGGTGTTCTCGGGTCCATCGCGAGCATGCTCGCTCCTACAGGGGGTTATGCGGTGGGTTCGGGATCAGTGTTTGGCCACCAGGTCCTTGGGCAACTTGAAGGTCCAGAGCATGCCGCCCTGGTTGAAGTCCTTCACGCGCTTGGCCACTTCGCCGCCCCACAGCGGTACGGCGCCGCCCCAGCCGGAGAGCACCGAGACGTACTGCTCGCCGTCCATTTCCCAGGTCACGGGCGAGCCGAGCACGCCGGAGCCGGTCTGGAATTCCCAGACCTTTTCACCGGTCTTGGCATTGAACGCCTGCAGGAAGCCTTCCGGCGTGCCGGTGAACACCAGATTGCCCTTGGTGGTCAGCACGCCGCCCCACAGCGGCGCGAAGTTCTTGTGCCGCCAGACTTCCTTGCCGGTCTTCGGATCGATGGCCCGCAGCACGCCGATGTAGTCTTCATTCAACGGCTTGATGGTGAACCCCGCCCCGAGGAACGCCGCGCCCTTCTTGTAGGCGATGCCTTCGTTCCAGATGTCCATGCCCCACTCGTTGGACGGCACGTAGAACAGGCCGGTGTCCCGGTTGTAGGCCATCGGCATCCAGTTTTTCGCGCCGAGGAACGCCGGTGCCACGAACACCGAGCTGCCCTTGGCTTCGGAACCCGGCGCACCGGGGCGGCTGGCTTCGTTGTAGATCGGGCGACCGTCCTTATCCAGGCCCGTGGCCCAGGTGATCTTGTCCACGAACGGGAAGCCGCGGATGAATTTGCCGTTGGTACGATCCAGCACATAGAAGAAGCCGTTGCGGTCGGCGGTGGCCGCCGCCTTGATTTCCTTGCCGCCTTCGCTGTAGTTGAACGACACCAGTTCGTTCACGCCGTCAAAGTCCCAGCCGTCGTGGGGCGTGCTCTGGAAGTGCCACTTGATGGTGCCGTCGTCCGGGTTGAGCGCCAGGCGCGACGACGAGTAGAGGTTGTCGCCAGGGCGCAGGTGCGAGTTCCACGGTGCCGGGTTGCCGGTGCCGAACAGCAGCAGGTTGGTTTCCGGATCGTAATAGCCGCCCAGCCAGGGTGCCGCACCGCCGGTCTTCCACAGGTCGCCCGGCCAGGTCTTGCCCGCCTCGCCACCGGAAATACCGTTTTCCACGGCCTTGCCGTCCTTGTAGACGTAACCCATGTGGCCCTCGACCGTCGGCCGGGTCCACAACAGGTCGCCGTTTTTCGGGTCGTAGGCTTCGATCTTGCCCACCACGCCGAACTCGCCACCGGCCACGCCGGTGATCAGCTTGCCGTTGATCACCAGCGGCGCGGCGCTGATCGAGTAGCCTTCCTTGTGGTCGGCGACTTTCTTGCTCCAGACCACCTTGCCGGTGTCCTTGTTCAGCGCCACGAGCTTGGCGTCGAGGGTGCCGAAGATCACCAGGTCGCCATACAGCGCCACGCCACGGTTGATCACGTCGCAGCAGGGGCGAATGTCATCCGGTAGCCGCGCGTCGTATTGCCAGAGTTTCTTGCCGGTGCGCGCATCCACGGCGAATACCCGCGAGTAGGACCCGGTCATGTACATCACGCCGTCCTTGACCATCGGCTGCGCCTGCTGGCCGCGCTGCTTCTCCCCGCCGAACGAGAACGCCCACGCCGGGCGCAGTTCCTTGACGTTGTCGACGTTGAGAATGTCCAGCGGGCTGTAGCGCTGACCCTGAACGCCCAGGCCGTTGGTCACGACCTGCTCGGGGTTCTTCGGATCCTGGAGAATGTCCTGGTCGGAAACCCCGGCCGATGCCTGGCCGGACAACAGCATGGCACTGAGCAACAGGCTCAAGACGAAGGGCTGGCGACGTGCGGGTTGAGTCATGACGGCTTCCTCTGCGGTTTTTGTTGTTCCCGGAAAATTTTCCCGGTCTGGTGCAGATTCTTGGGCGCCGCCGCCTGGACAACAATTGGCCGCAATGTGGAGATTTCTAGTTCCTTGGTATGGGGTTGGGTGTGGATCCCGCGCCTCCCCCTCCTGTAGGAGCGAGCCTGCTCGCGATGGTGGTCAACGATAACGTTGGAGGCCTGACACCCCGCGGTGTTCTCGGGTTCATCGCGAGCAGGCTCGCTCCTACAGGGGGGGCGGTGTTGATTATTGTTGCGCATTGGAATCCACCCGCGTCATCTGCGCCCGCTCATATCGCGGGTACAGATGACTGACACTGCGGATCAACTCATAGCGACTCAAACTGATCCCGGCGAATCGCTCAGGAATAGGGCTGCGGATCATCTCGGCCATGTCGCTGCCATTGGCCGCGCCTTCGCGCATCAGTTGGTCGAGCCAGGTCAGGTAGTCGCGCATTTGCGCAAAGGGCCTGGCGTCGCTGGCGACCGGCCCGTGGCCGGGCACGATCAGCGTCCAGGGCAGCGCCTGCAGCGTGGCGATGTCGGCCAGCCACACCGACAGCCCCGGACTGTTGGGCGTGGTCAGGGCACGTTGATAAAACACCAGGTCCCCGGCAAACAGCACGCCGGTTTGCTGGTCGAGAATAGCCAGATCCGCACCCGTATGCCCACCCAGATCTATCAGGCGCAGATCATGATTCCCAAAACTTTGCACGCCGGGGATCAGCGTGCGGGTCGGCAACACGACTTCCGTGCCGCGCATCCAGTCGCCCACCAGCCGGTACATGTTTTCGGCCATCGCATCACCCTGCTTTTGCAGCAGCTCGGTGGTGCCAGCCAGTGCGCCAATCGGCACATCGCTGAACGCCTGGTTGCCCAGCACATGATCGGGGTGGTGATGGGTCAGCAAGACCTCGATCACCGGTTTGTCGGTGGTAGCGGCAATGGCCCGGCGCATGGCCTCGCCATAACGCCTGGACGGTCCGGTATCGATCACCACCACGCCACGCTCGGTGACGATGAACGCGGTGTTGACGATATTGCCGCCATTGTCCTTGGCGAAATTTTCCGTGCTGCCTTCCAGCAGCCAGGTGTCTTCAGCGATCTGCCGGGGCTTGAGCGAGTATTCGAGATCGGCCATGGCCGGCAGGCTCAGGCTGAGGAACAACAGCAGCATCCAGCGCATGTCAGGCTCCTGTTTCAGGAAAATGGGGCTCAGGGGATCGACGCATCGAATTGGTTGCCGCTGTTATCGCGCAACAACAGGCGCGTCTGCCCTGCCCCTTCCAGATCGAAGGCCAGGCTGGGGTTTTCGCTGACGGCGGGAAACAGTTCGAGGCGGGCCAGGAGCTGATCCTGTTGATCACGCAGCTCGGCATGATTGATGTAGAACTCGGGAATGCCGCTGACCATGCCGTTGTCCATCGGATGCGCCACCTGCAAGCGCAAGCGACTGAAATCCTTGCGCGGGTAGCGGCCACCCAGCACCTCGCCGACATGTTCCTCCCAGCCCGCTTCGGTGCGTACCACGCTCGGCGCGGTGCAACCGCCACCGGCCGCATCGATCAGGGTCGAGCCGACATGCCACAGCCCGTCACGGGTCAGCACCGCGGCGCGCAACGGCGTGGCCTGCTCCACGCGAATACGGATCGACAGCCACGGCAGCACACCGGCCACCGGCTCGAAATCGACGATTTTCGGCAAGGGGTTGAGTTCCGCCCAGGCGAGGATTCTCACCACGTCGCCCTTGAACGCCCGGGCGTCGATCTCCAGCGGCACTTGCCGTGCATCCTCGGCGAACGGCGGTGCCAGCAGCTTGACCCGCTGATCGAACACGTACGGCGCATCGCCAAGAAACTGCTTCTGATAAAAGCCCCACATCACCGAAGGCACCGGGTCCTTGCCCGGATCGACATCGGCGGCGTGCACGCTCAGGCTCAGACAGCAGGCCAACAGACAACTCCTTTGCCATTTCATAACCTGCTCCTATTGATACATCTCGGGCACGTCATAACGCAGGCCGTAATGGCCGTAGAGGGTTTTCAGCGTACCGTCGCGGATCAACCCCTCCAGCGCTTCCTCCACGGCATAGGCCAGTTGCCGATTGCTCTCGTGCACCGCCATGCCGATCTCCCAGAGCTGCTTGCCCATGTTCGGATAGGCGTTCTGCGCCAAGGCCAATTGCGGGTCGGCGGCTTCATGCACTTGCCAGTCGATTTCGCCGCGCATCGCCATGACCGCATCGACTTCGCCGGCCTTCATGGCGGCAAACGCCTGGGCGACGCCCGGATAGTGGTGGGTCTTGCCGGCGAGCATGCCGTTGAACACCGACGTCAGGTAGAACGACGGCACGCTGTCGACTTCGACGCCGATCGGGTGCTGCTCGAACACCGCGACACTGGCGACCTTGTCCAGGCGGCGACGGTCATAGGCGACCTGCCATTGCTCGTTCTGGTACGGCCCGAACATCACCACGTGGCCGTTTTCCAGTTCGCCGAGTTCGTTGCGTTTCTGCGCGTAATCGCGATCGTAAGGCACACGCATCATCAGGTCGGCCAGTTGCTGGTTGTGCAAGGCACTGGCACGCCAGATGTAATCTCGCAGGTCGTCGTCGAGCTTTTCGCCGGGCGGCGCCCAGATCAGCGTCAGGCGCACGCCCAACGCCTTGGCCAACGCCTGGGCCAGCTCCACGTCGACGCCCCGGGGCTGGCCGGCCTGCTCGAAACTGTAGGGCGCGAAGTCCTTGTACACCGCCACCTTCAGCTCCCCGGCGGCGATCATTTCATCGTAGTTGCGCACCTGCGCCTGCACCGACTGGCAGCACAGCCACACCGCGCCGAGCAACATCGCAAGCAGGCGCATGGCGTCACTCCTCGACGTGCACGGTGTCCAGGTAAGTGCGAACCGCCCACAGTGCTTCCTGACTCAGGTAGTCCGCCATTTTCGGCATGTACACCCGACCGTCGCGCACTGCGCCATGGCGCACTCGCTCGACGAACCATTCATCGCCGGCGTCAGCGGCATCGAGCATACGCAGATCGGGGGCGATGCCGCCGGACTTGGCTTCCAGGCCATGACAGGCCGCGCAGTTCTGGTTGTAGGCCGACGAGCCGATTTCCACGGCCTTGTCGTGTTCAGGGGAAGTACGGTAGGGATTCACCGATGCCCAACCGTCGGCATCGACCGGCACGCCGGAATCCTTGATCGCGGTCAGTCCTTTGGTCTCCACGGCCTGTGGCACCACATTGCCGTGGGCCCACACGGAACCGGCGCTGATAAGACCGGCCAACAGTCCGGTGACGAGCAAGGCGTTGCGTTTCGTTGTCATTGTTATGCCCTCAGGTTGCACGCAAAACCTCTTGGCAGAGGCTATGGCGACCATCTTAGAAACCCCGGCGCACTGGCCCCATGCTGCTTTGGTGGCCGGCGTCTAATCCCTTGGTAGTAAGGCGATCGGCGGGACGTCGACGGGGAACCCTAGCGCCCCGCCGGCGCGGGCAAAAATGGCGGCGGCACGGGACGCGGGCCGTGGAGCCGGTCGACGCCGATCAGGGTGAGGATCAGCAGAAAGGGCAACAGCAGTGCCTTGACGATGCGCATGGTCAGTCCCTCCGGAGTCATGGCTGCAAGGGCCATGCTAGAACCGCGCCGACCACGGGCCGTTACTACCTTGGTACAAGCTGGTCGATACTTTCTGCATATTTCCACCCTGCCAAGGGCTTCCTATGCTGGCGCTACCTGAAATGGAGTGCCCCATGCGCCAGCTAGCCTCTTGTGCCCTGACCTACCTGTTGGCGATCGCCTGTGCCGCCGGGCTGGCATCCCTGAGCCAGGCTGCCGACGCCCCCTTGCAGGTACGAATCGGCTACCTGGGCTATCGCCTCGACCCCGGCCCGCTGCTGTCCAACGTCATTCCCGAACCCGCCGACGCCGGACTGCGCGGCGCTGAACTGGCGATTATCGACAGCAACAGCACCGGGCGTTTTCTCAATCACAGCTACAGCCTGGAGAGCGCCAGCGCCGACAGCCCCGAAGCCTTGCTCGAAGCAGCCAGGACCCAGCATGAACAGGGCCTGCGCCTGTTCGTGGTGAATGCACCGGCGGACAGCCTGCGCCAACTCAGTGCAGCCCTGCCCGACAGCCTGCTGTTCAACGCCGGCAGCCCCGATGACAGCCTGCGCACCACCGACTGCCTGCCAAACGTGCTGCACAGTCTGCCGAGCCGGGCGATGCTGGCCGATGCACTGGCGCAGTTTCTGGTGGTGCGCAAATGGCAGCGGGCGCTGCTGATCGTCGGCCCGACGCCGGACGATCAGGCCTACGCCGCGGCCCTGCGCCGCGCGGCCAAGCGCTTCGGCCTGCAACTGGTGGCGGAGAAACCCTGGAGCTTCGATAACGATCAGCGGCGCAGTGCCCAGGCCGACATGCCGCTGTTCACCCAGACCGCCGAATACGACGTGGTGCTGGTGGCGGACGAACGTGGCGACTTCGGCGAATACGTTCCCTACCAGACCTGGTATCCGCGCCCGGTCGCCGGCACCCAGGGCCTGATTCCGACAGGTTGGCACAAGACCGTGGAAACCTATGGCGCCGCCCAATTGCAAAAGCGCTTCGAGGCCCTCGCCGGACGCTGGATGAACGACCGTGATTTCGCCGCGTGGATGGCCGTGCGCAGCGTCGCCAGTGCCGTGAGCAAACTGCGCCAGAGCGAACCGATGGCGATCCGCACCCTGGAAATCAGCGATCAGTTGCCGCTGGACGGTTTCAAGGGACGCAAGCTCAGTTACCGCCCGTGGAACGGCCAGTTGCGCCAGCCGATCCCCATCGTGCAGCCCCGGGCGCTGGTCAGCACTTCGCCACAGGACGGCTTCCTGCACCCATTCAACGAGATGGACAGCCTGGGTTACGACAAGCCCGAGGTCAGTTGCCGCTTTCCCTGATCACAACAACTAAAACAAGGAAACTGCCATGCGCCACACCCTGCCTTGCTGCGCCCTGTTGCTTGTCGCCGGCCATGCCGTCGCCAGCACCGCCTGGGTCTCCAATGAAAAGGACAACAACCTGAGCCTGATCGACATGCAGACCCTGCAAGTCACCGAGACCCTGCCCGTCGGCCAGCGCCCTCGTGGCCTGCTGCTGTCCCATGACAACAAGCTCCTTTACATCTGCGCCAGCGACTCGGACCGGGTCCAGGTGATGGACGTGGCCACCCGCAAGATCATCAAGGAACTGCCCTCGGGCAAGGACCCGGAGCAATTCGCCCTGCACCCCAACAACCGCTGGCTGTACGTCTCCAACGAAGACGATGCACTGGTGACCGTGATCGACACCGAAACCTCCAAGGTCCTCGGCCAGATCAACGTCGGCGTCGAGCCCGAAGGCATGGCGGTCAGCCCCGACGGCAAGTGGGCAGTGAATACCAGCGAAACCACCAACATGCTGCACTGGATCGACACCAGCACCCAGACTCTGGCTGACAGCACGCTAGTGGATCAGCGTCCGCGTTTCGTCGAGTTCAGCAATGACGGCAAGCAGCTCTGGGCCTCGGCGGAAATCGGCGGCACGGTGACGATCCTCGACGTCGCCAGCCGCCACGTCCTCAAGACCCTGAACTTCCAGATCAAGGGCGTGCACCCGGACAAGGTGCAGCCCGTGGGCATCAAGCTCAGCGCCGACGGCAAGTACGCCTTCGTGGCCCTGGGCCCGGCCAATCACGTGGCGGTCATCGATGCCAAAACCTTCGAGGTACTCGACTACCTGCTGGTGGGCCGGCGCGTCTGGCAACTGGCGTTTACCCCGGACCAGAAGCAATTGCTCGCCACCAATGGCGTCAGCGGCGATGTGTCGGTGATCGATGTCGAGAGCCTCAAGGTCAGCAAGTCGGTGAAGGTCGGGCGCTATCCCTGGGGTGTGGTGGTGACGCCATGAACGCCCTGGAAGTCAGCGACCTGAGTTTCTCCTATGGCCCCCGGGAAGCGTTGCGCCAGGTGAATTTCAGCCTGGCGCCGGGCCGCTTCGCCGCGTTGCTGGGGCCCAACGGCGCGGGCAAGTCAACGCTGATCGCCCTGCTGACCCGGCTCTATGATCTGCAGCACGGCGATATCCGGGTGGGTGGCTGTTCATTGCGCCAGGCACCGCGCCCAGCGCTCAAACAGTTGGGCGTGGTGTTCCAGCAAAGCACCCTGGACCTGGACCTCAGCGTTGAACAGAACCTGCGCTATCACGCCGCCCTGCATGGTTTGTCGCGACGCGAGACCGGCCTGCGCGTCGATGCGGAACTGGATCGCCAGGGGCTGGATGAGCGTCGCGCCGAGCGGGTGCGCAACCTCAATGGCGGCCATCGCCGCCGGGTGGAGATCGCCCGGGCCTTGCTCCATCAACCGCGCCTGCTGTTGCTGGATGAAGCCAGCGCGGGGCTTGATCCAGCCAGCCGCCTGGCGCTCAACCGGCACATTCGCAGCCTGTGCCGCGAACAACGGATCAGCGTGCTCTGGACCACCCATTTGCTCGATGAAGTGCAGCCCTGCGACGATTTGCTGATTCTCCATCAGGGCCGGCTGGTCGCCAGCGGACAGGCCGATGCACTGAGCCTGGAACACGGCGGCGACCTTGACTCGGCCTTCACTCGCCTGACCACCACGGGAGCTGCCCGATGAACGCTTACTGGCAATGTTTGCGCGGCATCGTCCTGCGCGAGTGGCTGCGCTTCGTGCTGCAACGCACGCGATTTCTCAGCGCCCTGGTGCGGCCGCTGCTGTGGCTGCTGGTGTTCGCCGCCGGCTTTCGCGCGGCACTGGGCATCGCCATCATCGAACCCTACGACACCTACATTCCCTACGAGGTCTACATCATCCCGGGCCTGGCCTGCATGATCCTGCTGTTCAACGGCATGCAGGGTTCGCTGTCGATGGTCTACGACCGGGAAATGGGCAGCATGCGCGTGCTGCTGACCAGCCCCCTGCCCCGGATCTTTCTGCTGTGCAGCAAGCTGCTGGCGACGTCGCTGATTTCGCTGGTGCAGGTGTATGCCTTCCTGGCGATTGCCTGGGTCTACGGCGTGCAGCCACCGGCCATGGGCTTGCTGCTGGCCCTGCCGGCGCTGTTGCTGGTGGCGTTGATGCTCAGCGCCCTGGGGTTGTTGCTGTCCAACGCCATCCGCCAGCTGGAGAACTTCGCCGGGGTGATGAATTTCGTGATCTTCCCGCTGTTTTTCCTGTCATCGGCGCTGTATCCGCTGTGGAAAATGCGCGAGGCCAGTGAATGGTTGTATTGGCTGTGCGCGATCAATCCGTTCAGCCATGCGGTGGAGCTGGTGCGATTTGCCCTGTATGAGCGGTTCAACCCGCTGGCGCTGGGCGTTTGTGCGGGGCTGACGCTGGTATTCGCGCTCCTTGCCGTCCTGACCTTCAACCCCCAACACGCGGCCCTGCGCAAATCCACCTGACAAAACCCATCCCCTGTAGGAGCGAGCCTGCTCGCGAACGCGGTGGCACATCAAACACTGATGTGACTGACAAATCGCAATCGCGAGCAGGCTCGCTCCCACAGGAGTTCTTCATTGAACGGGGAAAAATTACGACTTTAGTACTGGTTTTACCGGCCTATCGTCGCATTCCCAACCGGCCACGACTGGCATGTAATGGGCGCATAACGATAAGGATCAATCCCCATGCCGCGTGCCCGACGTCGCCTGCTGCGTCCCTCTCTCGCTGCTTTGTCGCTCAGCCTGTGCCTGGCTTGCGCAAACGCGCAAACCCCGCTGTTTTCCCCCGATGGCTATCGCATCGACCTGTACCGCAGCCCGACGCCGGACGTCATGCAGGACGCGACCCTCATCGATACCCCCGTCCTGCAAACCCTGCTTGAGCAAAACCCGCCGCCGCTGCTGATCGACGTCTACCGCCGGCAATGGCTGCAAGGCCGCTTCATCGAAGATCAGCCCCACGAAAACCTGCCCGGCAGCCACTGGTTGGCCAATACCGGCGACGGCGAACTGACGCCGCAATGGCAGGCTTATTTTGAAGGCAACCTGAAAAAGCTGACCGGTGGCAACCTCAAGCAACCGCTGGTCTTCTACTGCCGCGCCGATTGCTGGCTGAGCTGGAATGCCGCCAGGCGCGCGGCCCGCCTGGGCTATAAGTCACTGTACTGGTACCGCGATGGCCTGGATGCCTGGCAGGCGGCCAACCTGCCGCTGACCCCGGCCCGGCCCGAGCCCTTTCCCTGAGCTTTACGCCTGCGAGTTGTTGCCACACCATAATCAAAATAATGAGGTGAAAGGCCATGTACAAAATTCTGATTGCCGACGATCACCCGCTGTTTCGCGAAGCCATACACAACGTTATCAGCGATGGTTTTACCGGCAGCGAGGTCATGGAAACCGCCGACCTCGACAGCGCCCTGGCACTGACCCAGGAACACGATGACCTGGACCTGATCCTCCTCGACCTGAACATGCCCGGCATGCACGGGCTCAATGGCCTGATCAACCTGCGCAACGAAGCACCGACCATTCCGGTGGTGATCGTCTCCGCCGAGCAGGACAAGCAGGTCGTCCTGCAGGCCATCACTTACGGTGCGGTGGGTTTCATCACCAAGTCCTCGCCCCGCACGCAGATGACCGATGCCATCCAGCAGATCCTCAACGGCAACGTCTACCTGCCTCCGGACATCATCCGCATGGGCAACGGCCAATCGCACCGGCGCATGAACGACACCCCGAGCATCCCGCCGGAACTGCTGCAGGCCCTGACCCGCAAGCAGTTGCAGGTGCTGGAGCGAATGACCAAGGGCGAATCGAACAAACAGATTGCCTACACCCTGGAAATCGCCGAAACCACGGTCAAGGCCCACGTCTCGGCGATATTGCGCAAGCTCAACGTGCATAACCGCGTGCAGGCGATCCTGAGTGCCGGGGATATAGATTTCGGGTCCTATCTACGGCGGTGACCGCTCCCCCCAACTCTGTAGGAGCGATCCCTGCTCGCGATGGACTTCAGAACGCCGCGGAGTGTCAGGCCTCCAGCGTCATCGTTGACCACCATCGCGAGCAGGCTCGCTCCTACAGAGGGCGCGGCCTGGTCATAGGGCTTAGGCGAGCAAATGACTCATCGCCGTCTTCAGCTTCATCGGCCGCACCGGCTTGTGCATCAGGGTATGCCCCAGTTCGCGGATCTGCTGTTTGAGCTCGTTGCTGTAATTGGCCGTGATCATCATCACCGGTATTGCACAGGAACGACGGGCATTGATCCGTGCCACGGCATCGACGCCGTTGCGGTCGTTGTCCAGGTGGTAATCGGCAATCAGCAAATTTGCCTCGGCATGGTAATTGTCCACCTGCCGCGCCAGGTCTTCCTCAGACAGCGCCGTCACCACTACGCAGCCCCAGCCCTCCAGCAAGGTGCGCATGCCGGCGCATATGGCCGCGTCATTGTCCAGCACCCAGACCTTCGCGCCACGCAACCTTTCGAGCATCGGCTCGGTCATCGGCGGGCTCGGCAATGGCTTGGGCGCGGTGGCGCTCAACGGCACCTCCACCGAGAACATCGAGCCCCTGCCCGGCCAAGACTGCACATCAATGCGGTGCCCGAGAATGCCGGCAATCTTCTCGACGATCGCCAGGCCCAGGCCCAGGCCACGATCCTGGTCAGGGCGTTGCACGTCGCCACGCTTGAACTCCTGGAAAATTTCCTCCAGACGATCCTCGGCAATGCCCATGCCGCTGTCCCAGACCTGAATCGACAGACGCTGACGATGGCGTCGGCACCCCAGCACCACGCGACCGCTCCAGGTGTAGCGAATGGCGTTGCTCAACAGATTGCGCAGGATCCGCGCGAGCAATTGAATGTCGCTGCGCACCAGCGCCGAACAGGCAACGAAATGCAGTTGCAGGCCTTCGCTGCGCGCCACCTGGGTGTACTCGGCGGCAAGGTTTTCCAGCAGTTCGCTCAAGGCGAACGGCGCAATATCGGCCTTGATCACCCCGGCATCGAGCTTGGAAATATCCACCAGCGTACCCAGCAGGGTCTCCACGTCATCCAGGGAATTGCTGACATTGCGCACCAGCACTTCGTTGCAGATCGGCTCGCGGCGCTCCAGCAAGGCACTGGTGAACAGTCTCGCGGCGTTCAAGGGCTGCAGCAGGTCGTGGCTGACGGCGGCGAGAAACTTGGTTTTCGACAGGTTGGCCTGTTCCGCTTCCAGCTTGGCTTCGCGCAAGCGTGATTCGACCCGGCGACGCTCATCGATTTCCCGCAATAACTGGTCGTTGAGGCCTGTCAGCTCGACGGTGCGCTCGCGCACCCGCAATTCAAGGTTCTGATAGGCCTGATGCAAGGCTTCGGCGGTACGGCGACGCTCGGTGATGTCGCGAATCAGCACGAAAATCCCCACCACCTCACCGCTGGCCAAACGGTTGGGCACGTAGGAGCGCAACATGTAGCGCTCCTGATTGTTGACGTTGGTCTCGGCGAACTCGAAGGTCACGCTCTCCCCGGCCAGCGCCCTGGCCACGTAGGGCTCCAGACGCTGGTAATGCTGTTCGCTGTGCACTTCGCGCAGGCTCTGGCCGAGCATCACGCCACGCGGCCAGCAATACCATTCTTCGTAGACCTTGTTGGTGAACTCATACACCAGATCGGCATTGAGATAGGCGATCAATGCCGGCACATGGTCGGTGATCAACCGAATCCAGCGCTCGCTTTCGCTCAGGGCTTCGGCATGCTGGTAGCGTTCGGTGATATCGGTGAAGGTGTTGACGAAACCGCCGGTGGGCAGCGGATGAGTACGGATTTCCAGGACCCGGCCATCGTCCAGGCGCTGTTCGCATTCCTGCACGGGTCGCCCGTTGACGCCACGGCTGGCCGGGGTCAACAGGGTCAACTCGCTGTCGGCGATCACTTCGGCAAACGGCCGATGAGCCGCCACCGGCGCCAGGCCACTGAGTTCGAGAAACCGTCGGTTCCACAGCTCCAGAATGCCCTCGGCGTTGACCATCGCCACCCCTTGGGACAGGTTGTCGACGGCCCGCTGCAACAGATGCGACTTCTGCGCCAGCGCCTGCTCGCGACGCACGGTTTCGCTGAGTTTGACGTCGGTGATGTCGGTGAACAGGATCACCCGCCCGCCTTCCTGGGTCGGCCGTTCGCTGACTTGCAGCCAGCGACCGTCCTGCAGGCGGTACAGCAGGTTTTCCTCGGCATGCCCGCGCGGTTCTTCGGCAAACATCCCGTTGCTCTGCATCAGGCGCTTGACCTCGACCAGGCGCATGCCGGCGTGTATCCGCTCCCGGCTGTTGCTCCAGAACGCCTTGAATCGACTGTTGAACAGGACAATGCGCTGCTCGGCGTCGAACAGCACAAAGGCGTCGGAGATGCTTTCGATGGCATCGATCAGGTGCTGGTGGGCCGTTTCCGCGCGCAGGCGGGCTTCGCTCAGCAAATGGTTGCCGGCCTTGAGTTCGGCCATGGCCTGGTTCAAGGCGTCGGTACGCTCTCGCACCTGCTCGGCCAGCACCACCGAATGCTGGAAGGCCGCATACGGATCGTTGCCACGGGTGATGCCGGACTCGATGCGCTCGATCAGCGCCGCGTTGATGCGTTGCAGCTTTTGATTGTCATGCGCAAGCGCGGCGATCTGCGCCTCAAGCTCAGCGTTTTGCGAGGGACCGGCCCCGGGCAATGGCAACGCCGGTGAAGGTCTGGTTGATGTGCATGCCATTGAACTGTTCTCCGTAGGTGTTGAACCCCATCACCCGCTGCTCGCGCAAAAAGTTGCCGATCTGCTCCAGGCTGCCGTCGTCTTCCAGTTCCAGGCGCCTGAGGAAACAGTCGCAACCGATGGTCAGCAACAAATCGCCGAGCCGTTCCTGCAAGCCGTCGAACAGGCTTTGCAGGTTCGGCAGCAGTGGGCCCGGGGTCATGGCGGTCAGGACAATGCCGTTCTCCACCGCGCAGTAGAAACTCAGGCTCAGGTCCGGATGAACCTGTTGAATGGCGCGCAGGTAATATTGCTCGTTGAACCGAACCGCCAGCGGGTGCGCGGCGAAGACCCGGTGGTCGAGCTCGGCCACCGGCACCCCGATGTGCCGGGCGTACTCGGCGGCGGCCGGTTCGGCATTGAGTTCGAACACCCGTCGCGAGGCACTGTCGGCCCCGGTGACCACCAGCTTTTGCGCCTGCGGCAGCAGGTGGTGGGTAGTGAACACCTCGAAGTCCAGCCAGGTATTGACCAGCACCACCACTGCCGCGCCGCTGTGAAACCCGCCGTCGAAATACACATGGGTGTGGGTCAGGTAGTTGTCGTCGCCGGCCGAGCCGCCGAAATGCGGAATGGCACCCAGCGCCGCACTCAAGGCGGCGAGCACCATCTCTTCACGACTGGACAGGCCATCGAGCAGGGTCAGGGCAAAGCTGTTGCCCTTGATCGGTGCCAGGGTGTTGCTGCGACAGCCGCTGACCAGACGTTCGACCATTTGCTGTGCGTCGATCAGGCTGAAGTGCTCCATTTCGTCGATCAGTTCGAGGCTGATGGAAAAATGCCGATGATCGAAGCCCAGCGCCGTGACGCAATTGCGCCCATAACCCAGCGGGGTGATTTCCCCGGCGCTGGTGCAGCCTGCCAGGCGTATCCCGCCGAAACCCTGCTGCAAGGCCTGGCCCAGCGCCGGCAAGTCGTATTCGGCGGAACAGAAGAACAGCACGAAACCCAGGTTCGGATGCAGCAACTGCCGCGCCAGTTCCTGCGCGGCCTGCTGGGGATCGGTGGCCAGGGACATCGCGCTGACGACACCCTCGTTATGGACCTGCTGCATCGCCACCCCCGCAGGTGCGTGTGTATGAGGCACGAGTGTACGAAGGCTGTGGGGCGGGACGAATGCTACTTGGGTAGCGGGTAGGCGCTTCGATGGGATGAGACTTGGACGTTATCTGCCAAACAACACATTTCCCCTTGTAGGAGCGAGCCTGCTCGCGATGGTGTGTCAGTCGGCATTTTTGTAGCTGACACTCCATCGCGAGCAGGCTCGCTCCTACAGTGGTCGGTGTGAGGGCTATTGATTATTTACCAGGTCAACACCGCCCCCACCGCGAACGTGTCGGTATCTTCGTTCTGGGCATTGGTGTCGTGGCCGTTGATTTCGAACTGGTTGTACTCGGCCACCAGCTTCAGGTTGTCGTTGACGTCATGAAACAGCGCAATCCCTCGGGTTTCATAGTCCGCGCCGCTGCCAACCACGCCGTTGCCATCGTCGTTGGTCTTGCCGTAGGACAACGCCAGGCGGTTTTTGCCCAGCTTGTAGGAGCCCTGCAACAGATAACCGTCGCTGTCGACATTGCGCAGGGTCGGCTCGCCGGCGTTGTTGGTGAAGAACGGGTTGATGCCCTTGGCCTGGAAGCCGGAACCGGTCAGGGACAAGCCGCCCATTTTGGCCTGCACGCCGTAACCGACGCCCTTGGACGTCACGGTCGCCACGCTGGAATCGGTATTGTCCGAAGTCTGGTAGCTGCCGTTGACCCAGCTGTAGATGTTCGCCCCGGCCAGGTCGAACTGATAGGTGACCTCGCTCTCGGTGCGCGGGTTTTCCTGATAGGCCTTGCCGGTGGGACTGCTGTCGTTGGTGTCCACCGGGTCCATGATCCCCACCGCCACGCGCAGACCGTCCATCACCGGTGTGCGGTAAGTGATTTGCGACGTCGGGAAAGGATACGGATAGCCGGTGCCGATGTTGCCGAATGACACCCCGCCACCATCGACCAGCCCCAGGGTGTCGCTGACCTGACCGTAACCGGCGAGCAGTTCATCGAGCAGGATGTTGGAGCGGGCAAACAGGCCGAAGTCCTTGCCGATCAGCACTTCGCCCCACTGCGGGTTGGCCACGGTGCCGTAGAACTGCCGCACATCGATGGCGGTGTCGGTGCCATTGGTCTCGCTGTCGTTGATCGTCACCCAGAACGAGGCGCGGGCGCCGAGCTTGAGGTCATCGACCTGCTTGCCCATGTTGAATCCCAGATAGTTGGGCAGAAACCCCATTTTCACCCGCGACTGGCGGCGGTCGAACTGATCGCCGGCGCGGTCGACATCGCTGTTCACATAGAAGGCGTTGATGTAGCCGTCGGTGGAGAACGTGGTCTGGTCCTTGTCGTACAGCATGATGTCGGCCTCGGCGGTGGAGCCCAGGCCAAAGGTGGACAGGCTCGTAATGAAGGCCGGTAAAAAACGATGCGTGAAGTTCTTATTGTTGTGCATGGCGCGCTCCGCGACTGGGGACGAGTTGTCGGAGGCGATTATCGAAAGCGGACAGGCGGCGCCATACGCTGCCTTGGGGGCGGTTATGAGGTGCTTTGGAGGGGCCGGTGACGCGCGACAGTTACGGCGTAGGACCGCTTGTCGGCAGGGCTCGCCACCAAGGGTGTACGCCTGTCGGCGGATGGACCTGCAGGAGCGAGCCTGCTCACGATGGACTAGAGAACACAGCGGGGCATCAGGTGCCCAGCGTTATCGTTGTCGTCCATCGCGAGCATGCTCGCTCCTGCAGGAGGGCAACTGTTCGGTTTAGAGAGCGGAGTTCATCAGCATGTAAACGGCAACCACCAGGCAGACACTGGCAAACCCCACCTGCAACACCCGCGCCGGCACCCGCGCGCAGAGTTTGCGCCCGACGATCATGCCGACGATGCTGGAAACGATGAAGGTTGCACCGAGGCCGTCGATGCGCACGCCGGCGTGCAAGGCACCGACCACGCCGATGGCCGAGATCAGGCTGATCACCATCAACGAAGTCGCGATAATCCCGCGCATTTGCACATCGGTCAGTTGCTTGAAGGCCGGCACGATCAGAAAGCCGCCGCCCACGCCGAGCAGCCCCGAGACCACACCCGTCACCGCGCCGAGCGCCGCCAGGGTCGCGGTGCATTTGGCGGTCCAGGAGAACCGCCCGGTGTGCTGGTCGAGCATGCAGTTCTTCTGCCCCCAGTTGGCATGGCCGTGGTCGCTCGGGCCCTCCTCCTTGCGTTCACGGCGCAACATCCGCGCCGCCACCATGAGCATCAGCAGGCTGAACAGGATCATCAGGATCTTTTCCGGCAACTGATGGGCAAAGTAGATGCCCACCGGCGAGAACACCGCGCCGAGCGCAGCAATCAGCAATGCCGCGCGATAGCGCACCAGCCCGTGACGCAAGCCGTCGATCGCCCCCACCGCCGCCGAACTGCCCACCGCAAAAAGCGCGACCGGTGCCGCCTGGGTCATGCTCCAACCCAGGCCCAACACGAGCGCCGGTACGGCCAGAATGCCGCCGCCGGCTCCGGTCAGGCCCAGCACCAAGCCCATCACCACACCAAAAAAACTCGCCAGTAACATAAAACGCTCGTAATCCATGACAAAGGCCGGGAACGCCCGGTATCGATAGCTGACAGGATAGTGGCCGGCCGCTGTTTTTCATAAACAGAATTGCGCCGGGGGACTGGTCAGCGCAGGGAAAATGAAACTAACCTCATGGCTTGTCCACGACAGAACCCACCCCATGCCTGCCTTGATTGAAGCCTTTTTCGACGACGCCTCCTCCACCTACAGCTACGTGATTTACGAAGCCGATGGCAGGCAATGCGCGATTGTCGACCCGGTGCTCGACTACAACCCCGCCGCCGGGCGCACCACCACCGTGCAGGCTGAGCGGATCATCGCCTTCGTGCGCCAGCACCGGTTGCAGGTGCAATGGCTGCTGGAAACCCACGCCCACGCCGATCACCTGTCCGCCGCGCCGTACCTGCGCCGCGAGCTGGGTGGCAAGATCGCCATCGGCCAATCGATCTGCAAGGTGCAGGACGTGTTCAAGGCGCTGTTCAACCTCGAACCGCAGTTCTGCAGCGACGGCTCGCAATTCGATCACCTGTTCGCCCCCGACGAGTCATTCATGATCGGCAATCTCAAGGCGACCGCCCTGCACGTCCCCGGCCATACCCCGGCGGACATGGCGTACCTGATCGACGGCGAGCAGATTCTGGTGGGCGACACACTGTTCATGCCGGACGTGGGCACCGCGCGCTGCGACTTTCCCGGCGGCAACGCCAACCAGATGTTCGCCTCGATCCACAAACTGCTGACCTTCCCCGCCGGCGTGCGCCTCTACGTCTGCCACGACTACCCGCCCGAGGGTCGTGGGCCGCAATGCGTGACCACGGTGGGCGAACAGCGCAAAAGCAACATTCATGTTCGCGACGGGATCGATGAAGCGGCATTTGTCACCATGCGCACCCGGCGCGATGCCGGATTGGGCATGCCAACGCTGCTGCTGCCGGCGATTCAGGTCAATGTGCGGGCGGGGAATCTACCACCGGCTGAAGATAACGGCGTGACCTACCTCAAGATTCCCCTGAATAAATTCTAAATACGCCCCGTAACCCAGTGGGAGCAAAGCTTGCTCGCGATGGCGTCGCATCAGGCACCATCGTTGTTGATTGGACGAACGCCATCGCGAGCAAGCTTTGCTCCCACAGGGCTTGGGGTATTTCAGATATCCAGGGTCAACCCGTTCGCCGGCAACGGCAGCGCCGTCTTGTAGCGCACCTGCTTGAGCGCAAAGCTGGAGCGGATGTTGGCAACGCCGGGGACTTTGGTGAGGAAGTCCATCATGAACCGCTCCAATGACTGGATGCTCGGCACCAGCACCCGGATCAGATAGTCCGGGTCGCCGGCCATGAGGTAGCACTCCATCACCTCCGGGCGATCGGAAATGGCGTCCTCGAAATGCTGCAATGCCCTCTCCACCTGCTTTTCCAGGCTGACGTGGATGAACACGTTCACATGCAGTCCCAGCATGTCGGCATCCAGCAGCGTCACCTGCTCGCGAATGACTCCCAGCTCTTCCATTGCCTTGACCCGGTTGAAGCACGGCGTCGGCGAAAGGTTCACCGAACGCGCCAGGTCGGCGTTGGTGACGCGCGCGTTCTCCTGAAGGCTGTTGAGAATGCCGATGTCGGTACGGTCCAGTTTGCGCATGAGACAAAACCACCTGTTTTTTATTCGTATGCAGATTTTTTATCTGCAAATAGTCTCCAACGCAACGAAACAGAGAGAAATATTCTTCTGGGCCGGGCCTATGATTGTTGTAGGACAAGATTTCTTCTACCGAAGGAAATCTGTCAGCTCACTACAAGAAATTCACAAGATCGAGCGTAGAAGCCATGACCCAAGCGTATGAACCGCTGCGCCTGCACGTCCCCGAACCCTCGGGCCGCCCGGGCTGTAAAACCGACTTCTCCTACCTGCACCTGACCGATGCCGGCACGGTGCGCAAACCACCCATCGACGTAGAACCCTCCGACACGGCCGACCTGGCCCGCGGCCTGATTCGCGTGCTCGACGATCAGGGCAATGCCCTGGGTCCATGGGCCGAAGGCGTGCCGGTGGAGATTCTGCGCAAAGGCATGCGCGCCATGCTCAAGACGCGGATCTACGACAACCGCATGGTGGTTGCCCAGCGTCAGAAAAAGATGTCGTTCTACATGCAGAGCCTCGGCGAAGAAGCCATCGGCAGCGCCCAGGCCCTGGCGTTGAACATCGACGACATGTGCTTCCCGACCTACCGCCAGCAGAGCATCCTGATGGCCCGCGACGTGCCGCTGGTCGACCTGATCTGCCAACTGCTGTCCAACGAGCGCGATCCGCTCAAGGGACGCCAGTTGCCGATCATGTACTCGGTGAAAGAGGCCGGCTTCTTCACCATCTCCGGCAACCTCGCCACCCAATTCGTCCAAGCCGTCGGCTGGGGCATGGCCTCGGCGATCAAGGGCGATACCAAGATCGCCTCGGCCTGGATCGGCGACGGCGCCACCGCCGAGTCGGACTTCCACACCGCCCTGACCTTCGCTCACGTGTACCGCGCGCCGGTGATCCTCAACGTGGTCAACAACCAGTGGGCAATCTCCACCTTCCAGGCCATTGCCGGCGGTGAAGCCACCACGTTCGCCGGTCGTGGCGTCGGTTGCGGCATTGCCTCCCTGCGGGTCGATGGCAACGATTTCTACGCGGTCTACGCCGCTTCCGCCTGGGCCGCCGAACGCGCCCGGCGCAACCTCGGCCCGACCATGATCGAATGGGTCACCTACCGCGCCGGCCCGCACTCGACCTCCGACGATCCGTCCAAATACCGTCCGGCGGACGACTGGAGCCACTTCCCGCTGGGTGACCCGATCGCGCGCCTCAAGCAGCACCTGATCAAGGCCGGCCACTGGTCCGAAGAGGAACACGCCGCCGTCAGCGCCGAACTGGAAGCCGAAGTGATCGCCGCGCAGAAGCAGGCCGAACAGTACGGCACCCTCGCCGGCGGGCAGATTCCAAGCGCCGCGACCATGTTCGAAGACGTCTACAAAGAGATGCCGGAGCACTTGAAGCGCCAGCGTCAGCAGCTGGGGATCTGAGATGAACGATCACAACAACAATATTCAGCTGGAAACCGCCATGACCACGACCACCATGACCATGATCCAGGCCCTGCGCTCGGCCATGGACGTGATGCTTGAGCGCGACGACAACGTCGTGGTGTTCGGCCAGGACGTGGGCTACTTCGGTGGCGTGTTCCGCTGCACCGAAGGCCTGCAGACCAAATATGGCACTTCGCGGGTGTTCGACGCGCCGATCTCCGAGAGCGGCATCGTCGGCACCGCCGTGGGCATGGGCGCCTACGGCCTGCGCCCGGTGGTGGAAATCCAGTTCGCCGACTATGTGTACCCGGCCTACGACCAGATCATTTCCGAAGCCGCGCGCCTGCGTTATCGCTCCGCCGGTGAATTCACCGCGCCGCTGACCCTGCGCATGCCATGCGGCGGCGGCATCTACGGCGGCCAGACCCATAGCCAGAGCATCGAGGCGCTGTTCACCCAGGTCTGCGGTCTGCGCACCGTGATGCCGTCCAACCCCTACGACGCCAAGGGCCTGCTGATCGCCTCCATCGAAAACGATGACCCGGTGATCTTCCTCGAGCCCAAGCGCCTGTACAACGGCCCGTTCGACGGCCACCACGAGCGTCCGGTGACCCCGTGGTCGAAACACCCGGCCGCCCAGGTGCCCGACGGTTACTACACCGTGCCGCTGGACGTGGCCGCCATCGCCCGTCCGGGCAAGGACGTCACCGTCCTCACCTACGGCACCACCGTCTACGTGTCGCAAGTCGCCGCTGAAGAAAGTGGCGTGGACGCCGAGGTCATCGACCTGCGCAGCCTGTGGCCGCTGGATCTGGAAACCATTACCAAATCGGTGAAGAAAACCGGCCGCTGCGTGATCGTCCACGAAGCCACCCGCACCTGCGGCTTCGGCGCCGAGCTGGCGGCATTGGTGCAGGAACATTGCTTCCACCACCTGGAAGCGCCGATCGAACGCGTCACCGGCTGGGACACCCCCTACCCGCACGCGCAAGAGTGGGCGTATTTCCCAGGGCCGTCCCGTGTGGGCGCGGCGTTGAAACGGGTCATGGAGGTCTGAATGGGCACGCACGTTATCAAGATGCCGGACATTGGCGAAGGCATTGCAGAAGTTGAATTGTCGGTATGGCACGTGAAGGTCGGCGACATGGTCGTCGAGGATCAGGTGCTGGCCGATGTCATGACCGACAAGGCGATGGTGGATATTCCCTCGCCGGTGCATGGCAAGGTCATCGCCCTCGGTGGGCAACCCGGCGAAGTGATGGCGGTCGGCAGTGTGCTGATCAGCATTGAAGTCGAAGGCGCGGGCAACGTTAAGGAAACGGCTGCACCCGTGGCGGCTCCGGTCAAAGAAGCGCCAGTCGCCGCCGCAGCGAAAACCGAACCGGTCGTGGAAAGCAAACCCGTGGCCGCCCCTCGTCCAGCAGCCGTTTGCCAGGGCCCGATTGTGGCTCGCGAAGCCGATGAGCGTCCGCTGGCCTCCCCGGCGGTGCGTAAACATGCACTGGACCTCGGCATCCAGCTGCGTCTGGTGCGTGGCACCGGCCCGGCCGGTCGGGTGCTGCACGAAGACCTCGATGCCTATCTGGCCCAGGGTCAGTCCAATGCCTCGTCGGTCAGCAGCGCTTACGCCCAGCGTAACGACGAAGAGCAGATCCCGGTGATCGGCATGCGTCGCAAGATCGCCCAGCGCATGCAGGACTCCACCCAACGCGCCGCCCACTTCAGCTACGTCGAGGAAATCGACGTGACGGCGGTGGAAGAGCTGCGCGCGCATTTGAATGAAAAACACGGTGCGACCCGCGGCAAACTGACCTTGCTGCCGTTCCTGGTGCGCGCCATGGTCGTCGCCCTGCGCGATTTCCCGCAGATCAACGCCCGCTACGACGACGAAGCCCAGGTCATCACCCGCCTCGGCGCGGTGCATGTGGGCATCGCCACCCAGGCGGATATTGGCTTGATGGTGCCAGTAGTGCGTCACGCCGAAGCCCGCAGCCTGTGGGACAACGCGGCGGAAATCGCCCGTTTGGCCACTGCCGCGCGCAATGGCAAGGCCAGCCGCGATGAACTGTCCGGCTCCTCCATCACCCTGACCAGCCTCGGCGCGTTGGGCGGCATCGTCAGCACCCCGGTGCTGAACCTGCCGGAAGTGGCGATTGTCGGCGTGAACAAGATCGTCGAACGGCCGATGGTGATCAAAGGCCAGGTGGTGATCCGCAAGATGATGAACCTCTCCAGCTCCTTCGATCACCGCGTGGTCGACGGCATGGACGCGGCGCTCTTCATCCAGGCCGTGCGCGGCCTGCTCGAACAACCCGCCACGCTGTTTATGGAGTAAGCGATGCAGACTTTGAACACCACGCTGCTGATCATCGGTGGCGGCCCTGGCGGTTATGTGACAGCGATCCGCGCCGGCCAGTTGGGCATCCCGACCCTTCTGGTGGAAGGCGAATCCCTGGGCGGCACCTGCCTGAACATCGGCTGCATCCCGTCCAAGGCACTGATTCACGTCGCCGAGCAGCTCCACCAGACCCGCCATCACAGCCAGCATTCGGCGCTGGGCATCAACGTGTCGGCGCCAACCCTGGACATCGGCAAGAGCGTCGAGTGGAAAGACGGCATCGTCGATCGCCTGACCACTGGCGTCGCGGCGTTGCTGAAAAAGAACAAGGTCCAGGTCATTCAAGGCTGGGCCAAGGTGGTCGACGGCAAGACCGTCGACGTCGGCGACACCCGCATCCACTGCGAACACCTGGTGCTGGCCACCGGCTCCAAGAGCGTGAACCTGCCGATGCTGCCCATCGGCGGGCCGATCATTTCTTCCACCGAAGCCCTGGCACCGACGTCCGTACCGAAACGCCTGGTCGTGGTCGGCGGCGGTTATATCGGCCTGGAACTGGGGATTGCCTACCGCAAGCTCGGTGCCGAAGTCAGTGTGGTCGAAGCCCAGGAGCGCATCCTGCCGGCTTACGACGCCGAACTGACCCAGCCAGTCCACGAAGAATTGAAGAAGCTCGGTGTGAAGCTTTACTTGAAGCATAGCGTGCAAGGCTTTGATTCAAATGCAAATACTCTTCAGGTTCTGGACCCTGAAGGCGGCACCCTGAATCTGGAAACCGATCAGGTGCTGGTGGCCGTGGGCCGCAAGCCGAACACCCAGGGCTGGAACCTCGAAGCACTGAACCTGGACATGAACGGCTCCTCGATCAAGATCGACAATCGCTGCCAGACCAGCATGCGCAACGTGTATGCCATTGGTGACCTGAGCGGCGAACCGATGCTCGCCCACCGGGCCATGGCCCAGGGCGAGATGGTCGCCGAGCTGATCAGCGGTAAAACCCGCGAGTTCAACCCTGCCGCCATCGCCGCCGTGTGCTTTACCGATCCGGAATTGGTGGTGGTCGGCAAGACCCCGGATGAGGCCAAGGCCGCAGGCTGGGATTGCATCGTGTCCAGTTTCCCGTTCGCCGCCAATGGCCGGGCGATGACCCTGGAATCGAAAAGCGGCTTCGTGCGCGTGGTCGCCCGCCGCGACAATCATGTGATTGTCGGCTGGCAGGCGGTGGGTGTCGGGGTGTCCGAACTGTCGACGGCCTTTGCGCAGAGCCTGGAAATGGGCGCGCGACTGGAAGACACCGGCGGCACTATTCATGCGCATCCGACGCTGGGAGAGGCGGTGCAGGAGGCGGCGTTGCGGGCCTTGGGCCACGCGTTGCACCTGTAACCCGACCCCTGTAGGAGCAAAGCTTGCTCGCGATGAAAGCGCCACGGTGTATCAGGAAACCCGTGTCATCGTTCATCGCGGGCAAGCCTTGCTCCCACAAGGAGCGTATTTCAGGCTGCGAAACAGCCCAAGAATGAAGTATTGTTGTCCCCATCCAAAAAAACGTCAGAAGCCTTGTACCGTTTCGACGGTTGTTAAGTGATAGAGGGTGTCATGGGTAACGAAAGCATCAATTGGGACAAGCTGGGTTTTGACTACATCAAGACTGACAAGCGCTATCTGTCGTACTTTCGCAATGGCGAGTGGGACAAAGGCACCCTGACCGAAGATAACGTGCTGCACATCAGCGAAGGCTCCACTGCCCTTCACTACGGCCAGCAATGCTTCGAAGGCCTGAAGGCCTATCGTTGCAAGGATGGCTCGATCAACCTGTTCCGTCCGGACCAGAACGCCGCGCGCATGCAGCGCAGCTGCGCCCGCCTGCTGATGCCGCACGTGTCCACCGAGCAGTTCATCGAAGCGTGCAAGGACGTGGTCCGTGCCAACGAACGCTTCATCCCACCATACGGTACCGGCGGCGCGCTGTACCTGCGTCCGTTCGTGATCGGTGTGGGTGACAACATCGGCGTGCGTACCGCGCCGGAATTCATCTTCTCGGTGTTTGCGATTCCGGTCGGCGCCTACTTCAAGGGCGGCCTGACCCCGCACAACTTCCAGATCTCCACCTTCGACCGCGCCGCGCCACAAGGCACCGGTGCCGCCAAGGTCGGTGGCAACTACGCTGCCAGCCTGATGCCGGGTTCCCAGGCCAAGAAAGCGCACTTCGCCGACGCGATCTACCTGGACCCAATGACTCACAAGAAAATCGAGGAAGTCGGTTCGGCCAACTTCTTCGGGATCACCCACGACAACAAGTTCGTGACCCCGAACTCGCCGTCGGTGCTGCCAGGCATCACCCGCCTGTCGCTGATCGAACTGGCGAAAACCCGTCTGGGCCTGGAAGTGGTCGAAGGTGACGTGTTCATCGACAAGCTGTCGGACTTCAAGGAAGCCGGTGCCTGCGGTACCGCTGCCGTGATCACCCCGATCGGCGGGATCAGCTACAACGATCACCTGCACGTGTTCCACAGCGAAACCGAAGTCGGCCCGATCACCCAGAAGCTCTACAAAGAGCTGACCGGCGTGCAGACCGGCGACATCGAAGCGCCAGCCGGCTGGATCGTCAAGGTTTGACCTGACGCCCCATCCGCAATAAAAAATCGCCGCCTTCGGCATTCGAAGGCGGCGATTTTTTTTGCTTTTTTTGTAGGAGCGAGCCTGCTCGCGATGGTGGATCAGCAACATCGGTGTCGACTGACACTCCATCGCGAGCAGGCTCGCTCCTACAGGGGGCCGTCAAAAAGACCACGAAGAAGTCTTAATGACCAATTTACGAAGCAGTCAAATTAACCACAACCCACCTGGAACGCCCGTACTTCAAGGCTCGTCACATTGGCCCGCTTTTTGGTAGATGTCCTGAAAAAGTTCACTGACCAAAAGGAAACGTCTGTATGAGCAACGCTTTTCAAGATCGTCTGGCGGTGGTCACCGGCGCCAGTTCCGGCATCGGCCTGGCCGTCACCGAACGGCTGCTGGGCCAGGGTGCCCGCGTGCTGGCAATGTCTCGCCAGATCGGCGGCCTGGGGGAATTGGCGGAACGCTTCAGGACCCAACTGTCATGGGTCGCGGGGGATGTGACCCAGCCTGCGGACCTGGAGCGCCTGGCCAAACAGGCCGCGATCATGGGCCCCGTGAGTTTCCTGGTGCCCAACGCCGGGATCGCGCAACTGGCCGATGGCCTGGACCTGGCAGCGTTCGACCGGCAATGGGCGGTCAACGGTGCCGGCGCACTGAACACCCTGGCCTGCCTGCGCGGGCATCTGGCGGCGTCCGCTTCGGTGGTGTTCATCGGCACCTTCCTGGCGCAAGTGACCTTCCCGGGCCTGGCCGCCTACATCGCCTCCAAGGCCGCCTTGATCCACCACGCCCGCACGCTGGCGGTGGAACTGGCGCCCCACGGTATTCGCATCAACACCGTGTCTCCGGGGCCAACCGCTACACCCATCTGGTCGACGCTCGGCCTGAAGAACGAAGAACTCAACGCCGTGGCCAGCACGGTCAACCAGCGCTTGCTCGACGGCCAGTTTCTGGAGCCGGGGGCCGTGGCCGATGTGATCCTGTTCCAGCTGGGCAATGGTGCACGCAACGTAATTGGCCAGGATTGGGTGGTGGATAGCGGATACACCCTGCGCTGAGAAGCGGCCTCACCCCGTAGGAGCTGTCGAGTGCAACGAGGCTGCGATCTTTTGATCCTGCTCTTGAAAAATCAAAAGATCGCAGCCTGCGGCAGCTCTCACTGGGACTGTCGTTGGTTGCGATCTTTTGCTGTCGATACAGGCTCTTGTACCGGAACGATCAAACCGAACCGCGCACTGATCTCCCTTCTCCCCTGCGCAGTCAACGCCAGCGCCCGACTATCCAGATCCTGAGTCAGCCACTTGCGCCTGATCGCCACTTGAAGCAAAGCGGCGCCCAACGCTCCGCCCAGATGCGGCCGGCGCATGCTCCAGTCCAGGCATGGGCAGGCAAAACGGCGACGTGCCGTGGCCAGATCCCTGACCTCTATGCCCAAACCCTCCATCAGGGCTTCGCCACTGTCGCTCAGCCGGTACAGCTGATCGTCCACCTCCTGCAGCCACCCCGCCTCGATCATCCGGTCATGCAGCAGCACGGCCAGGGTGCCAGCCATATGGTCGTAACAGGTCCGGGCAAACTGCAATCGGCCCGGGGTTCGCGACTGAAAGGCCGGCACGGCGTTCTGGCCGATCACCATCAAGGCTTCCAGGGCCTGGGCGACTCGTTTGTCCGCCAGGCTGTAATAGCGATGACGACCCTGAACATGCAGGCGCACCAGCGCCAGCTCCTTGAGTTTGGCCAGATGGGCACTGGCAGTGGAGGCACTGACCTCGGCAATCGCGGCCAACTCGGTGCTGGTCCGGGCATGGCCGTCCATCAGTGAACAGAGGATCTTGGTTCGCGCCGGTTCCGCGATCGCCGCCGCGACCTGCGACACACCAACGTCAGAGTGTTCTTCGTTCATATTTCGCTCCCGGACGAATCAACGCCTGTTCGGACTGGAGATAGTAGCAACACTTTCCAACAACTAAAGGCTGTGACCATGGACCCGCTCATCGCTGCAACCCACGCCGATCCGTACCCCTACTATGCGCAATTGCGCGCTGAAGGCGGGCTGACCTTTCACCCGGACCTGAATTTATGGGTGGCCAGCAGTGCCCGCGCGGTCGCCGCGGTTCTGGCGCACCCGGATTGCCACGTCCGCCCCGCCCATGAGCCCGTTCCCAAGGCGATTGCCGGCGGCATGGCCGGAGAAGTGTTCGGCCGGTTGATGCGGATGAACGAAGGCGAACGCCAGCGCTGCCCGCGCTCGGCCATCGAGCCAGGGTTGCAATTGTTCGCCCCGCTGGAAGTCGAGACGCTGGTCGCGGCGCGCCTGATCACGCCGGGCGCCGAAGGACTGCACGCCGCGATGTTCCGTGGTCCGGTTTGCGTGGTCGCGGCGCTGCTGGGGTTTTCGCCGGCGCAGGGGCGAATCATCAGTGAGCTGACCGCCGATTTCGTCACCTGCCTGTCGCCCCTCAGTACCCCGCAGCAACTGCATGCGGCTCATGTTGCGGCCGAACAGTTGAACGGCTACTGCCTGGAGCTGCTGGATGATCAGATACCGCGCACGGCCCTGCTCTCGGGCATTTGCCAGCGCTTCGCCGCGCAATCCCCCGACTCGCAAACACTGACCGCCAACCTTGTCGGCCTGCTGTCCCAGACGTTCGAAGCCACGGCTGGACTCATCGGCAACAGCCTGCTGGCCCTGAAGCGGCAGCCGGCACTGCGCAAGAAATCAATATCTATCGACGACCTGCTGGACGAAGTGCAGCGCTTCGACCCCTCGGTGCAGAACACCCGCCGTTTCGTCAGTGCGGCCTGTGAAATCGAGGGTGTCCGCCTGAATCCCGGCGATGCCATCCTGGTGCTGCTGGCCTCGGCCAACCGCGACCCGCAACTCAATGACGACCCCGATAGCTTTCTGCTCAAGCGCCCGAACCGGCGCAGCTTCACCTTTGGCGCGGGCCACCACCAATGTCCGGGACAGAAGCTGGCCTTGAGCATCGCCAGCGCCAGCCTTGCGCGGATTCTGGCGGTGAATCCCCAGCTGGATGGCTTGAGGTGGCACTACCGGCCTTCGCTGAATGGGCGGATTCCGGTGTTTGTCGATTTGCCACAGACCTGAAAGTCCACGTTATCGTTCATCGCGAGCAGGCTCGCTCCCACATTGGAAGGCGATCACCTGTAGGAGCGAGCCTGCTCGCGATGGCGTCCGGTCAGTCGTCCCGGGTCAGCACTTCCAGCAGTTCAATCTCGAAAATCAGGTTCGAGTTCGGCGTGATCTTGCCCATGCTGCGCTCACCGTAGGCCAGGTGCGCCGGCACCAGCAGCTTGCGCTTGCCGCCCACCTGCATCCCCATCAGGCCCTGATCCCAGCCCTTGATCACGCGGCCGGTGCCGATTACGCACTGGAAGGGTTTGCCCCGACTGTAAGACGAGTCGAATTCGGTGCCGTCCTCCAGCCAGCCACGGTATTGGGTGGTGATCAGCGCACCCTTGACGGCGGCTTTGCCGTCGCCTTTTTCAAGATCGATGATGTGCAGTTCTTCATTCATGGCGATGGTTTGTCTGTCGGCAGTGTTCGAGGGGCGTGTTTTTCCCAGAAAATCATCCCGCTGGCAACACTCAGGTGCCTTTATCGGGATGAGACAGCGCCTCTTGAACGCGCTGGTCCTCCTTCTTCTTGGCATCGACGGCAAAGTCCTTGCCGAAAACAGCCTCAGGCAAAAGCCTTTCACCCACGCTGGCTTTCTTCTCGGTGACGATGCCGATCTGGTCGCCCTTGTTGTAATCGAACCAATGAAAATCCGGGAACTGCGTCATGTCGAGGATCTTGATCGTACTGCCCTCCATGACTTCGATTTTCTTGTCCTTGGGGTCCACGCTCACCACTTCCATCGGTGAACGGGTAATGAGCGGTTGGGCGGATGCGTGGATATCCACGCTATCGGTACAACGTTGGCTGGTCGGCTGAATCCTGCCGTCCGCCGAGCTGTGCGGGCGCTTGTCGCAATCGACGAAGATGCCCGAGTGATCCACTGTCTGGTTGCCCAGGTACTGCTCACCACTGGGCATGATCAATATCTGTTCGCCTTGCGCAGCGCCGACACTCATCAGCAGTGTCAGGGCAATCAGGGATCTGGTCATGGCGCACCTGCCAAAGGTCCGGTCCGGATCAAGTACCTATAGAAAATCGTCGTACGTCAGGGCCCCGCTCTTGCGCGACAGGTTGGGCACATCGACTTCAACGTAAGTCACCTGCTTCTTCGGCACTTGATAGACCGTGCCGAACGAGTCGTAACGCTGCGCCTGCCTGTCGGTTTTCATCAGCACTTTCTGCACCAGCACGTAGTAGGTCTCTTTGGTTTCGAACAGCAACACCGGCTCTGTGATGCCGCCATCCTTGCTGGTTGTGGCCGAGGTCAGCTGCGGCGGATAGTCCTTGGCGTGCTTGTCGTCGAAGTGCAGGCGGATCGGGCGCAACACCCCGCCGTCACGCACTTGCTGGGCCTGAAGCGTGCCGTAGTGCTCGGCCAGCACCGATGTCCCCCAGAGGCCGAGGATCAGGAAAATCGCAAACAGGGCCTTGTGCACAAAGTACCAAAAACCCTTGCTGTCCGAGGACCACGCGCCGTTCAGCGCGACAAAGAAGAGCGCACCAACGCCCAGTACCAACAACGTATGGACACCCAACTGTTTGGCCACTGTCCAGGCAAAGGCAAGATAGAAATACAGCGAGATATCCAGCGAAACCAGCGCAATGCCGAAGGTCTTGAAGTAATAAAACAGATGCAGCCAGGAGTAGAAAAACAGGTAGGCACCAAACAACAGGGCGGGTCCCCCGTAATGCGCCGACAGTTGCGCGTTCTCAGGCGCGGGCGCCGGGGTGGCAGAACCGGTTGTCATGTTGATGACCTCCTGCCGGGCGGATGATCACGAAGCGGATGGGCTGCCAGACAAGTCTAGCGCCCGCGCAAGAGAACGCGACTGCAACGCCATAACGCAGTGAACTAACATGAACAGAACCCCAACGCCGGTTTACCACGCCATGGATGCCATTCCCGCATGATGCTGTCATGGACCTGCGCAGCCCTCGGCACGGCGATGCTCATCGTGATCGTCGCATGGGGCCTGCGCGAGCGCCGGCTGCAACGGCAACTGGCCGAATACCGCGCGATCATCAATGACCTGGCCGAGGGTCACAACATCCACCAGGACGGCGACGCCGAGCGCTTCAAGCGCAGCCAGTACTTCGCCCGCATCGGCACCTGGGATTGGGATGTCGACACCGACAAGCTCTACTGGTCGGAAGCGATCTACGGCATGTTCGGGTTCAAGATCGGCGAGGTGACGCCCTCCTACGCGCTGTTTTGCGCCTGCGTGCACCCCGATGACCGCGCCAGGGTGCGCGCCGGCGAACTGCGCTGCCTGGCCACCGGCGAAAACCATGACGAGGAATACCGGGTCGTCTGGCCCGACGGCACCATTCGCTGGCTGCGGGAAACCGGCAACGTGGTCAAGAACGAGCGTGATCAAACCGTGAAGATGATGGGCGTGGTGCGCGACATCACCGAGGAAAAGGCCTCGGCCAGTTACCTGCAGCACCTGGCGCATTTCGATCCACTGACCGGCCTGCCCAATCGCCTGGTGCTGGAGGAACGACTGTCCGAGGCATTGGAACAGGCGCGGGCCAGTGCGACCCGGGTGGCGCTGGTGTTCGTCGACCTCAATGGTTTCAAGGCGATCAACGATCACTACGGGCACGCAGCGGGAGACCGCGTGCTGATTGCCACTGCGACCCGCCTCAAGCGCATCCTCAGTACCAGCGACACGGTCGCGCGCATCGGCGGCGACGAGTTCGTGGTCATTCTGCGCGACCTGCCCCAAGGCATCAGCCTGCCGGACGAAGCCCGCAGCATCTGCCAGAAAATCTTCGTCGAACTCGCCCCGCCCGTGACCATCGGCAACGACCAGCGCCACATTGGCAGCAGCCTGGGCGTCGCCATGTTCCCCGACCATGCGCCGAGCATGGACCGCCTGATTCACATTGCCGATCTGGCGATGTATGAGGCCAAGCGCAGCGGGAACAATCAGTATCGGTTGGGGGAACAGGTGGTGTTTCATCCGACATGATGTTGACTGCCGGCCCCCTGTAGGAGCGAGCCTGCTCGCGAAAAACCAACAGGCGCCGCTGGGCATCTGGTTGCACGCGTTATCGTTCACGACCATCGCGAGCAGGCTCGCTCCCACAGGGTCTCGATACAGATGTATTGATCAGCCCCACGCATCAATGCATGCCAACTATGCAATTAACATATCGATCCCTCTGCGCCACTATCCGCCCCAATAAGAACCGTGCACCGCAACCCGTCGGCGCACGTCATAAAAGCGGTGGAGTACTTACCTATGACAGCCACAATCGCCCGCGGACGCTCCCGGGCCAGCGCCATTTTCCGGGTCACCTCGGGCAACTTCCTCGAACAGTTCGATTTCTTTCTCTTCGGCTTCTACGCCACGCAGATCGCTGCCGTGTTCTTCCCCGCCAGCAGCGAGTTCGCCTCGCTGATGATGACCTTCGCCGTGTTCGGCGCAGGCTTCCTGATGCGTCCACTGGGCGCGGTGGTGCTGGGTGCGTACATCGATGACGTCGGTCGGCGCAAAGGCCTGATCGTTACCCTGTCGATCATGGCCAGCGGCACGATCCTGATCGTGCTGGTGCCCGGCTATGAAACCATTGGCCTGTTCGCCCCGGCCCTGGTGCTGATCGGCCGCCTGCTGCAAGGCTTCTCGGCCGGCGCGGAACTGGGCGGTGTCTCGGTGTATCTCTCGGAGATCGCCACGCCCGGCCACAAGGGCTTTTTCACCAGTTGGCAATCGGGCAGCCAGCAAGTGGCGATCATTGTCGCCGCCGCTCTGGGTTATGCCCTGAACCAATGGATGGCGCCGTCGATGATTGCCGACTGGGGCTGGCGGATTCCGTTTTTCGTCGGCTGCATGATCGTGCCGTTCATCTTCCTGCTGCGCCGCAATCTGGAAGAAACCGAAGAATTCGCCACCCGCAAGCATCGCCCGAGCATGGGCGAGGTGTTCCGTACCCTGGCGCAGAACTGGACCATTGTGTTCGCCGGCATGCTGATGGTCGCCCTGACCACCACCGCGTTCTACCTGATCACCGTGTATGCGCCGACCTTCGGCAAGACCGTGCTGCACCTGAGCACGTCCGATGCGCTGCTGGTGACCTTGCTGGTGGGTGTGTCGAACTTCTTCTGGCTGCCCATCGGTGGCGCGCTGTCGGACCGCATCGGCCGTCGCCCGGTGCTGATCGCCATGGCCCTGCTGGCGTTGGTATCAACCTACCCTGCCCTGTCCTGGCTGGTGCAGGCGCCGAGCTTCCTCCACATGCTGCTGGTGCTGCTGTGGCTGTCGTTCATTTACGGTTTGTACAATGGCGCGATGATCCCGGCGCTGACGGAAATCATGCCGGTCGAGGTGCGGGTCGCCGGTTTCTCCCTGGCCTATAGCCTGGCCACCGCGATTTTTGGCGGTTTCACCCCGGCGATGTCGACGTTCCTGATCCAGTACACCGGCGACAAGGCAGCGCCCGGCTACTGGATGAGCGTGGCCGCGCTCTGCGCCCTGTGCGCGACGCTGTACCTCTATCGCCGCGCTGGCGGTCGCCTGCAACCCGCCGTGTCTTGAAACGTGCCCTGATTGAGAAACTGTCCATGAAAAAACTGTTCAATGTCACGGCCCTGGCGCTGCTGGCCGGCCTGTGTGCGAGCACCTTCGCCCAGGCCGCAGAAATCCGTGTGATGACGTCCGGCGGCTTCACCGCTGCCTACAAAGTCCTCGGCCCGAAATTCGCCGCCAACACCGGCAACACTCTCGATACTGCCTTGGGGCCATCGATGGGCAAGGCCCCGGAAGCAATCCCCAATCGCCTGGCTCGGGGCGAGCAAGCCGATGTGGTGATCATGGTCGGCTACGCCCTGGATGAGCTGATCAAACAAGGCAAGGTCGACCCGGCGTCGCGGGTCGAACTGGCGGACTCGCGGATCGGCCTGGTGGTGCGTGAAGGTGCGCCGAAACCGGACATCAGCTCGGTCGACGGCCTGAAGAAGACATTGCTCGACGCCAAATCCGTGGCCTATTCCGATAGCGCCAGTGGCGTCTACATCGAGCAGCAGCTGTTCAAACGCTTAGGGATAGAAGACACGCTCAAGGCCAAATCGACCATGGTGCCGAAAATCCCCGTGGCCTCGGTGGTTGCCACCGGCGACTATCAACTGGGCTTTCAGCAGGTCAGCGAACTGCTGCCGGTGCCGGGGGTGAGTTTTGTGGCGAAGATACCGGAGTCCGTGCAGTCGGTGACCCGTTTCGCCGCCGGCATTCCGGTGGGCGCGCAACACCCGGCCGAAGCCAGGGCATTGCTCGAGTACATGGCCTCGGCGCAAGCCCAGGCGGATGTGAAGGCCACCGGCCTGGACTCAGTCAGTCGCTAATCGACGGCGGCAAAACTTTCATCTCCACCACCAGGCGCTCCAGTTCCAGCGCCGCCGGGGTCAGGGTCCGACCCCGGCGCTTGATCAGGCCGACGCTGCGCATCACCTGCGGGTCGGTGAGCGGCACCCGCGTCAGAATCGGGTGATCCGCCGCCGGCATCGCCATCAACGGCACCGCCGCCACCCCCAATCCCGCCTCTACCAGACCGATCATGGTCGTCACATGCAGGGTCTCGCAGATACTCGGCCGCTTGGGCACCACGGACGTCAGGGCCTGATCCAGCAAAAAGCGGTTGCCGGACGTCTTGTCCAGCGAGATGTAATCCTGCTGATAGAACTCGTCCCAGGTCACGCTGCTGCGCGCGGCCAACGGGTGATCGCGCCGGCAGGCCACCACATAGCTTTCCTGCACCAGCGGCTCGAAATCCACTTCGGCCTCCAGGGTGCCCATGAAGCTCAAGCCGAAATCCGCCTCGCCATTGACCACCGCGCTCAGCACTTCATGGGCGCTGGAGTCGAGCACCTTGACCTTGATCTTGGGAAACTGGCGGTGATAGCGGGCAATCACACTCGGCATGAAGTAGTAGGCCGCCGAGGGGACGCAGGCGACGGTGACATGGCCGAGGCGATTCGAAGCGACTTCGCTGATGCCCAGCAACGCCACGTCCAGGTCATCCAGCAAGCGCTCGACACTGGGCATGAAACCGCGCCCGGCCTGGGTCAGGCTGACCTTGCGCGTGGTGCGTTCGAACAGCTTCACACCGAGAGCGTCCTCGAGCTTTTCGATGCGCCGGCTCAGGGCCGGCTGGGAGATGCGCACGGTATCGGCGGCCTTGCGAAAGCTGCCCTGCTCGACCACGGCGCGAAAGGCTTGCAGGTCGTTGAGGTCGAAGTTGATGGCCATGGTGCACACTCGAGGGGATGACGCGGATTAATACGCTTACCCTATAAATGTAACCAATTAATGCAAAATGTAACAAGCTCATGGCAGCGAGTGCTCCATCCCCGCCCTCCCGGTAAAGGCAATCGCGACTGCCTTCCATCAGCTACAAGCCATGCGCACATCGCGCGCCCTCGGTAACAGCAGCAAACCTCACCCTCGCCCCAAATACCTTCCGGCATCCCACGATGTTGCGTTCGGTAACGGATCGCACCGTTTTGGCTCGCCCGCCTGCTCTTGAAACGCGTCCCTCACAAAAAAAGCATTCAAAAAGACCATCACTCCAGCTATTGGCACGTTATCCGCATACTCACAGTTATTGGATTGTTGAACAATCCTGCCAATTGACTGCGTTCAGAAACTGAGGAAACGAACATGCAAAAAGGTCTGACGGGCAAAAACACCATGCGCCACCTGGCGCTGACGATCTCCCTGGCTTGCGTGACGCCGCTGCTGTCTGCGGCAGAGATCAAGGGCACGCTCAAACAGGGCGAACTGTCGGTCGGATCCGACCTGACCTATCCGCCCTACACCTATCTGGAACAAAAGCAGCCCAGCGGCTTCGACCCCGAGTTCATGCAGTTGATGGGCAAACAATTGCACCTGGAACCGCGCTTTCTCGACACGCGTTTTGCCAACCTGATCATGGGCGTCAATGCCCAGCGTTTCGACGTGATTGCCTCGGCGCTGTATGTCACCCCGGAACGCGCCAAACAGGTGGACTTCATCAGCTACCTGAAGACCGGCTCTTCGTTGATGGTGCTCAGTGCCAGCGACTTCAGGCCACAGCAGCCCGAAGACCTTTGCGGCAAGCGCGTGGGCTCGATCAAGGGCGCCTCATGGATTCCCAAGCTCAACAAGGTTTCCACCGAATATTGCCTGCCCTCCGGCAAACCGCCGATCCAGTCGCGTGAATTCCCGACTTCGCCCGAAGTGGCACAGGCCCTGTTGGCCCAGGCCGTGGATGTGCAGATGGAAGACCCCGCCGTCGCGAAAATCACCGTGGAAAAACTCCAGGGCAAAACCGTTATCAGCTCCAGCGAGCTGATCTATCCCGTGGTCATCGGGCTGGCGCTGCGCAGGGGCAACCAGGCGCTACGGGAAGAACTGACCACCGCGCTCGACCAGATCAAACAGAACGGCAGCTACGGCGAACTGCTCGCCCGCTACAACCTGGATGAACCCAATGCCCAGGAAATCAACACGGCGCTGGGCATCACCACACCCTGACGCCCGGCACCGGGCGCACCCGGTAGTGAATCAATGGGTTCTTTCCGCTGCGCGGAAAAATCACAGTAACGCGGAGTAAGTACATGCAATTCGATTGGCATTACACCTTGGGCTTGTTGTGGAACGGCGACTTCTGGCGAGCCGTGGCAACCGTGGTCGAACTGAGCCTGGAAACCTGGCTGCTGGGTATCGTCTTCGGCTTTTTTCTGGCCCTGGCGCGACAGTCGCAGCGGCGTTTCCTGCGGGATGCGGCCGGCCTCTATATCTGGTTTTTCCGCAGCCTGCCGCTGCTGGTGCTGCTGATTTTCGTCTACAACCTGCCCCAGGTGTTTCCCTCCACCAGTGCACTGCTGTCCAACCCCTACTCGGCCGGCCTGATCGCCCTGGTGATGAGTGAAGCGGCCTATATCGCCGAGATTCACCGCGGCGGCCTGCTGGCGGTGGCCAAGGGTCAACTGGAAGCGGGCAAGGCCCTGGGCATCGGCTATCGCGGCGTTCAGCGACTGATCGTGGTGCCCCAGGCGCTACGCGTCGCCCTGCCGACCCTGGCCAATGAGTACATCACCATTGTCAAACTCACCTCTTTGGTGTCGGTGATTTCGCTGTCGGAAATCCTTCTGGTAGGCCAGCAGCTCTACACCCAGAACTTCCTGGTCATGGAGACCATGTTCGCGGTGGCCTTCTACTACGTGTTTATCGTCACCGTGTTCAGCCGCCTGTTGCGCCTGCTGGAGAACCACCTGGACGTGACCCGTCGCAAACCCAAGCGCATCGCCCCCGTCGAACTCGGGCAGGTGACGACCCGGCGTGCCGGCGGCCAGACCTCGCCAGGCGAGTTCGCCCTGCAGGCGCGGGGTGTACGCAAGTCCTATGGCGAACTGGAAGTCCTCAAAGGCGTCGACTTGAATGTGCGTTGGGGCGAGGTGGTGTCGATCATCGGCCCATCGGGCTCGGGTAAAACCACGCTGATTCGCACCATGAATGGCCTGGAAAGCCTGGATCACGGCGAGATCACCCTGCAAGGCCAACCCTTCCTGCGCGGCAGCAAAACACCGCAGGGCCCTCTGGGCAGCAAAGTACACATGCAGGGCATCGTGCATGTCGGGATGGTCTTCCAGGGCTTCAATTTGTTCCCGCACAAAACCGCCCTGGAAAACGTCATGCTCGCACCGGTCCATCACGCCCACAGCGGTGGTGAAGAGCTGCGTTTGCTGAGCCTGGCGCTGCTGCGCAAGGTCGGCATGCTCGAGCATGCCGGCAAATACCCGCACCAGCTCTCGGGCGGCCAGCAGCAGCGCGTGGCGATTGCCCGGGCACTGGCAATGAGGCCTTCGGTGATGTTGTTCGACGAGCCGACCTCGGCCCTCGACCCGGAGCTGGTCGGTGATGTACTGGCGGTCATCGAGGAGCTGGCACGCGAAGGCATGACCATGGTGATCGTCACCCACGAAATGAACTTCGCCTTCAAGCTCTCCGATCGGGTGGTGTTCATGGAAGGCGGCGAAATTATCCAGAACGCCGCGCCAAAAGAGATGCTGGAACAGCGCAGCGAGCGCATGACCCGGTTCCTCAAAGATGTACAACTGGCGTGAGCCGAGGGGGCACTACGTTGAGTCAACCCAAGGAAAAAAGCCTGTCGCTGGTCGATCAGGTGGCCATCGAACTGCGCGAAGACATCATTGGCGGGCGCCTGCTGCCGGGCATGCCGCTGGTGGAAAGCGAACTGGTCAATGCCTACAACGCCTCGCGCAATACCGTGCGCGAAGCCTTGCACCAGCTGGGTCGTGAAGGCTTGACCAGCTACGTGCGCAACAAGGGCGTGATGGTGCGCAGGATGGGTATCGACGACGTGCGCGATATCTTCAAGGTCCGCCGCACCCTCGAATTGCAGGCGATTGCCGCCAGCAAGCCGCTGCGCGAATACCAGTCCGACCGAATGCTCGAAGCCATCGAGGCCGCGCAACTGGCCCAGGATCGCGAGAACTGGCAAGCCTTCGGCACCCACAGCCTGCGCTTTCACCAGCACATCGTCGGCCTGTTGCGCAGCCCGCTGTTCGACGAATTCTTCACCCACGTGGCTGCCCAGATGCGCCTGGTGTTTTCCAACGCGCCCAGCGAGGAAACCTTCCAGAAACCCTGGCTCGAACGCGACCGGCATATCCACGATCTGCTGGGTGACGGTCGCAAGAAAGAGGCCGAGGAAGCCATGAGCAGCTACCTCAACGACTCCGAACTGGTGCTGCTGGACATTCTGAGCAGCATCCCAAAACACTGAGAAGAGGATCCCCCATGTACAAAGACTATCCAGCGGCCTACCAAGTCAGCAAAGGCGCCGCCTTGCAGGTCGACAAAACCTTCTATGACCGCGTGCGCGAGTCAAAAGATGGCCGCACCCTGATCGAGCAATTCGAAGTGCCGATCCGCACCGGCCGCGCCTGGAAAGTGCCGGCAGGCCATGTGTTTCGCGTGACCACACCGGTCGGCCCGCAGGTCGGGGACTTCAACGTATGGAGCGCCAACGACCCCCGTGAACGCATGTGGGCATCCCGTACTCGCCAACTTCAAGGCGCCCACGTCACCACCTACGACCGCCTGTGGTCGAACCTGCCTTTCCTCAGGCCGATGGTCACCATCACCGACGACAGCCTGGCGGGCTACGGCATCGACGAACACGGTGGTCGTCTGCACGACTTGCTGGGTACCCGGTGCGACCCTTACGTGAACAAGATGCTCACCGGCGAGGACTTCCACCACCACTGCCACTCGAACCTGACGCGTGCCGTGCTGCCCCATGGCCTGACCGAGTTCGACGTGCACGACGTGTTGAACATCTTCCAGTGCACCGGCCTCAATCACGACGACATGTACTTCATGAAAGCCTGCCCGGCGAAACAGGGTGACTACCTGGAGTTCTTCGCCGAAATCGATCTGCTGTGTGCGCTCTCCACGTGCCCGGGCGGTGACCTGTCGCTGCCGATGTGGGGTCCGGATGCCGAGGATCCGCTGAAGGTCTGCCGCCCCCTGGGGGTGGAAATCTACCGCCTCGACGAGTCGCTGCTGGAGGGCTGGAAACAACCCGAGCGCGCCGCCTACAACGGCAACCACGGCCTGCTGATCCCCAAGGCCGAGTGGGAAAAGTAACGACCGGCCAAATCGACACCCGGGGCACCCAAGCGCCCCGGGCATCTCGCTGAACGTTCTCTGGCGAAGCAGTGTTCAGCGCTCAGTCACTGGCATCCGTCAACATCGCGTGGAGCATCCGCGCCATCATTTTCGGGGTGTCCGCATCAGTCAGGTAGGCCGGTTTTTCCAGCAGCAGCGCCCGGGTGATCGCCGACAGGGTCTGGTACACCAGAAACTCGGCTTTGTCCCGGTTCTTCACCGTGATTTCGCTGGCGAAGCGCTGCATCAGCGCTGAGCTTGCCGTGGCGGGCCACAGTTGCTTGGCCTTGACCACATCCAGCCGTACCAGCTCGTCATAGTGGGTGGAACGCACGCTGAACTGCGGATCGAGCAGGGTTTTCTTGTAGTGGCTGGCCAGCACCACGCGCAAGGCCAACAAGATCCCCTCGTAAAGCGTGGTGTCAGGCGGCAAGGCAATGATGCTGGCGAACAGTTCGGCATGGGCTTGCGTGCGGTAGTCATCGAAGATCGCCGCGATCAGCGCTTCCATCGTCGGGAAGTACTCGTAGATCGAGCTGATCGCCACGCCCGAGTCTTCGGCCAGGCGCACCGCACTCAAGGCTTCGCGGCCTTCGCTGTCGATGATCTTCAGCGCGGTTTGCTTGACGGCCGTGACCAACGCGACCGAGCGCGCCTGGCGTGGCGCCTTGCGAGGCTCGGCGGGCACTTCGACGTGCACGCCGTTCTTGTCACGGTTCGCTTTGATCATGCTGAGCATTCCCCCGGATGGCTGCCCGTTGTCATTGTGGATGGGCCGGGCAGCACGCCGGAGTATGACCCAGGACTGCCGCTTAGTCAGCGAGGCTCGCCAGTGCGCGGCGAACGGTGGGCGGGATGGGCACCGAGCTATTGCTGGCCCGGTCGACGTACACATAAACCACATGGGCCATCGCGGCCGCTTCGTGTTCGTCGTTGCGAAACAGTGCCAGCTCGTACCGTGCGCTGCTGTTGCCCAGCCGGGAAATTTTCATGGCGACCGTGATCACGTCGGGGAAGACGATGGGCGAAAAGTAGCTGCAACCGGAGTTGACAATCAACCCGATCACCGGGCTGCTGGCAATGTCCAGGGTCCCCTGCTCGACCAGGAACGCGGTGATCGCCGACTCGCAGTACGAGTAATAGACCACGTTGTTCACGTGCCCGAAGGCGTCATTGTCACCAAAGCGCGTCGGCACTTGGGTGAAGTAGCGAAACGCGTCCCGGCTCGGGCGCTGCGGTTTGCTGCTCATAGAATCTCCCGGTAGATCGAGCGCACATCGGCCAGGGTCAGCTCCCGGGGGTTATTGCCGAGCAGGCGCTGTTGTTTCATCCCATCGATGGCCAGCGCTTCGATGTCGGATTCGACGATGCCCAGGTCACGCAGACGGGTCGCCAGCCCCAACTCACCGGCCAGGGTGCCGAGGTAATTGGCCAGGGCCGAGGCTTTTTCCACAGGAGTGCCCTGGATGCCAGGCAGGACAATGTCGGCCAGTTCGGCATACAGCGGCGCCACGGCCTCAAGATTGAAGCGCATCACCGGACCCAGCACCAGGGCGTTGGACAGGCCGTGGGGGATATGGAAGCGCGCACCCAGGGGATAGGCCAAGGCATGCACCGCGGCCACCGGCGCGTTGGCGAACGCCATCCCCGCCAGGCAGGCACCGAGCAACATGTTCTCCCGCGCTTGCAGGTCGGCGCCATCCAGGCAGGCCTTGAACAGGCTGCCGGACAACAGGCGCAGGGCCTCGCGTGCCAGGCAATCGGAAATCGGGTTCTTGAGGTTTTTGGTGGTGTAGGCCTCGACGGCATGGACCATCGCATCGATACCGGTGGCAGCCGTCACGTGCGCGGGTAAACCGAGGGTCAATTGCGCGTCCAGCACGGCCAGGTCGGGCAACAACATGGGCGAATACACCACGTTCTTCTCGCCCGCCCCTGTCGTCACCACCGAAACCGACGTTACCTCCGAACCCGTCCCTGCGGTGGTCGGCACCAGAATCAATGGCAGGCGCGGGCCTTGAGTCCGGTTGATGCCATACACCTGATCCAGGGTCTCGCCACTGCGCGCCAGCAGCGCGGCCAGCTTGGCGGCATCCAGCGAACTGCCACCGCCCAGGCCCACCACGCAGTCGGCGTCACAGGCTTTCGCCGCATTCACGGCCGCCAGGATGACGGACTCCGGAGGATCGGCCTGAACCTCGGAAAAAACCCTGACGTCGAGCCCTTGCTCCTCAAGCCCGGCAAGTACCGCTTCCAGCAGCCCTGCCGCAATAACCCCGGCATCGGTCACCACCAGCACCGACCTGCAATTCATGGCGCGAACGTGCTCACCGAGACGGGTCGCGGCACCGCGTTCAATGATCATTGATGGCGTGGTCCGAAATACCATTTTCAACATGCAAACCTCACGAGAACAGGTGTGTTGCGCTGAGTTTTTTCAGCGTGTTCCCGGTCGAGTGTATGTCAGCAAACTGCCTGTTTTCGCCTGAAAAACACGTCTGCACGACGAATCCGGAATGCTCTGAAAAGGTCGTCGAAAAATCATTTTTAGTCGTTATTTATCAATGACTTGAATCACCAAGCCAAAATCCGGAATCCGGAATAAAACCCGGATTGGCCTGCCCATACTTGAGCCGCACTCCTCCCCGGCCTCGCCGGTTCCCATTACACGAGTAGCGAGCCAGACAATGCCCACATCACCACTGTCGATAGAACAAAAAACCCGGCAACTGCTGAACAACCCGGCAGCCTTGGTCAATTACTCCCAGCACGCCTGGAACCATTTGCCACGCGCCGAAATCGATGCGCTGCAACTCAATGGTCTCAAGCTGCGTTTCGCCGAACTGCGCCAGCGCATACCGGTGCTGAAGAAACTCGCCGACGCCCAGGGCATCGACCACATCGACCAGCTCGACGACGTCGTACCGCTGCTGTTCGAACACACGGTCTACAAGTCCTACCCGCCCTCGCTGCTGGAAAAGCGCAGCTTCGCCCAGATCAACAAATGGCTGGGCAAGCTGGTGACCCCGGAGGTGGCCGAGGCCATCGCCGCCGTCAACGTCAGCGATTGCCAGGGCCTGGATGAGTGGTTCGAAACCATGGACGAGGGTGTGCCGCAACTGCGCATCAGCCACACCTCGGGCACGTCCGGCACCCTGTCGTTCCTGCCGCAAGGTGTGCATGAGTGGGACAAATTCGCCCAGCTGCGCAAGATGATGGTGTGGAACATGGAGGGACCGGACACGCCCTCGTCCAACCTGCACACGATCTACCCCTACTACCGCAAGGGCTACCTGAGCCACGTGCGCGTCCACGCGGCGATGATCCCGGCGCTGCTGCCCAACGAATCGCACTTCCACGCGGCCTACCCGAGCACCCTCAGCACCGACGTGCTGCACCTGGGCGCCAAGCTGCGCGCGGCACAATCCAAGGGCACCCTGGATCGGCTGGTGATCAGTCCGGAACTGCTGGAAAAGAAAAAGGCCTTCGACCGGTTGCAGGCCGACATGCCCCAACACCTGGCGACCTTCTTCGACCACATGTCCACCCAACTCAAGGGCCAGCGCGTGTACGTCGGCGCCACCTGGAACCTGTTGCACAGCATGGCCAAGGCCGGCCTTGAACGTGGGCTGGAAGGCGTGTTTCACCCCGACTCGTTCGTGCACACCTCCGGCGGTGGCAAGGGCGTCGTGCAGCCCGAGGGTTGGCGCGAGGATGTGCTGCGCTTCACCGGGGCCAAAACACTCAACGAATCCTATGCCATGTCGGAAATCGTCGGCGGTGCCCATGCGCGCTGTGAAGCCGGCCACTTCCATTTCGCCCCGACCGTCATCCCCTACCTGCTCGACCCGCAAACCAGCCAGCCGCTGCCGCGCACCGGTCGGGTGACCGGTCGCGCCGCGTTCTTCGACCTGGGTGCCGAGATTCGTTGGGGCGGCTTTATCACCGGCGACGAAATCACCGTCGAATGGGATGAACCCTGCACCTGTGGCCGGCCGAGCTGCTACGTGGTCGGACCGATTCAACGCTACAGCGAACTCAATGGCGGTGACGACAAGATCACCTGCGCCGCCACCGAAGACTCCCATCGCCAGGCGATGGACTTCCTCAACACCCTGGAGGGCTGACCCCATGAGCAAACCCATCGCGCCGATGATCATCCGCGGCAACGTCATCACCGACAACCTGATCGACGTCGGCGGCCGTGGCGGCGACCTGATCTTCCAGACCCCGGATGCGCACCAGTACCTGGACCAGTTGCCACTGGGCAATCCGGCGAAACTCGCCGACCTGTACACCCTCAGCTTCAATGACATCCTCGACTACGCCGAAGCCCTCGGCGAGCGCCTGGAGTTCGACAAGAACCCGTTTTTGCAGGAAGCCTGCGAGCTGTCCTATCTGACCGCGCCGGTCACTCCGAGCATGGTCAAGGGCAGCTACATGGGCCTGCGCCATATGCTCACCCGCGCGTCCGTCACCGAGCAGGTGGAAAACTCGGTAGGCGTCAAATACCTGGAGAGCTGGGTCAAGCAGCGCCTGCTTGACGGCACCGAACTGGAGGTGCGCTGCTTCGGCGCGCGGACCCTGCACATCGTCGCCGGCAACGCCACCGGGCTGTCACTGCTGACCATTCTGCGCAACATGGTCCTGCGCAGCGACGCGATTATCAAGGCGCCGTCCAACGACCCGTTCACCGCGCTGGCCATCGCCCGCACCATGGTCGATATGGCCCCGGACCATCCACTGACCAAACACCTCAGCGTCGCCTACTGGAAAGGCGGCGATCAGGCCTTCGAAGAACGCCTGTACCAGCCGCAGAACCTGGAGAAGATCGTGGCATGGGGCGGCTACGCCTCGATGAAGCACGTCACCCGCTACATCCAGCCGGGGCTGGAACTGATCTCCCTGGACCCCAAGCGCAGCGCCAGCATCATCGGCAAGGCCACTTTCGACAGCGAGGCGACCATGCGCGAGGCCGCCGTGCGCCTGGCCAGCGATATCGGCGCACTGAACCAGAAGGCCTGCGTATGCGCCCGAGTGGTCTATGTGCAAAGCGGCACCGACGAGGCCGGCCTGACGCAGCTCAACACCTTCGGCCGCTATGTCTACGACGCCATGCAGACATTGCCCAATACCCTGAGCACCGTGCCCAAGCGCTACGACCAGCAACTCAAGGCCGAAGTCGACGCGCTGCGCCTGGATGACGAGTGGTATCAGGTGATCGGCGGACAGGATGGCGAAGGCGCCGTGATCTGTTCGCAGCTTCCGGAAGCGGTGTCATTCGCCACCCGCCTGGACGACCGCACTGCGAACCTGGTCCCGGTCGATGATCTGAACGAAATGATGGATGCGGTGGATGCCTACACCCAGACCGTGGGGGTCTATCCGGAAAGCGTGAAGGACCAGCTCAAGGACATCCTGCCGCTGTACGGCGCCCAGCGCATTGTCTCGCTGGGTTACGCGGCGGGGCTGAAATGGGCCGGGCCGCAAGACTCCATCGAACCGTTGCGCCGCATGGGCAAGTGGATCGTCAACCAGATCGCTTCGCCGGAAATGACCCCGGCACCGTGGTTGCGCCCCTCGATCTGACCTCCCTTGTGCCTCCGGACTGCCGGGGGCACGCACTGATTTTCACAGGACTGACCCATGACCACATGCCTGGGATTTGCGGCACACGATGCCCACTCCGCGCTCACCCCGTTTCGCTTCGAGCGCCGTGCCTTGCGCGCCGATGACGTCGCCATCGATATCGCTTATTGCGGCGTCTGTCACTCCGATGCCCATCAAGTGCACAACGACTGGAACAACACGGTTTACCCCATCGTGCCCGGCCACGAGATCGTCGGGCACGTCACCGCCGTCGGCAGCAACGTCAGGCGCTTCAAGGTCGGCGACCGGGTCGCCGTCGGTTGCCAGGTCGACAGCTGCCTGCAATGCGCCCCCTGCGCCGAGCATCAGGAACAACTGTGCCTGCACGGTCCCACGCCGACCTACAACGGCAAGGACCGGCAGAGCGGCGAGATCACTTATGGCGGGTACGCCGAACACATCGTGGTTCGCGAGCAATTCGTGCTGCGCATGCCGGACAGTCTCGATCCACGGTTCGCCGCGCCCCTGCTGTGCGCCGGTATCACCGTCTGGAATCCGATGCGCCGCTACGGCGTCGGCAAGGGTACGAAAGTCGCCGTGGTCGGCCTTGGCGGCCTGGGGCACATGGCGGTGAAACTGGCGGTGGCGCTGGGCGCCGACGTCACGGTCATCACCACCTCGGCGGGCAAGGTCGATGACGCGATCGCCCTCGGCGCCCATCATGTGCTGCTGTCCAGCAACACACCGGCGATGACAGCGGCAGCCAACGGCTTCGAATTCATCATCGACACCATCCCCAGCCGGCACAACGTCAACCCCTACCTGATGCTGCTGGGGCGCAATGGCGTGCTGGTGCTGGTCGGCGCCATCGAACCCCTTGAGCCGATTCATGGTGGCTTGTTGATTCGCAACAATCGCACCCTGGCCGGCTCGCTGATCGGCGGCATTCAGGCGATCCAGGAACTGCTGGATTTCTGCGCCGAACACCAGGTGTTGCCCAGCTGCGAAATGATTGGTATCAAGGACATCAACACCGCCTTCGACCGCCTGCAACGCAATGACGTGAAGTACCGCTTCGTGATCGACATGAGCAGCCTGCGTGACGTGACATGAAGCAGTGATCATGCTCAGGCTGCGGTGCGCATCACCGCAGCCTGCTCTTCAGGACGCAGTGCTCGCAGTCAGGCAATTTCCCATCCTCCCGCCGTACGCACTGACTCAAGGACTCCCATGAAAGCCATCCAACTGCAACATCCCGCCGGCCTGGACAACCTGCGTCTGGTCGACATGGCCGCCCCCGGCGCGCCCGCCGCCGGCGAGATCCAGGTACGCATCCACGCCAGCTCGCTCAACTATCACGACCTCGGTGTCGTCACCGGCCACGCCGGTGCAGCGAACGGTCGCATCCCCATGGCCGATGGCGCCGGTGTCGTCACTGCCGTGGGCGAAGGTGTGAGCGAATTCGCCGTCGGCGATAGCGTGGTGTCGTGCTTCTTCCCGCATTGGCAATCGGGCCGCGTGGTGCCGACCACCTTCCAGACAGTCCCTGGCGACGGCGTGGACGGGTTTGCCCGCGAGCTGATCAACCTGCCCGTCGAGGCCTTCACCCTGGCGCCCAAGGGCTACAGCTTCGAAGAGGCCGCCACCCTGACCACCGCCGGCCTGACCGCCTGGCGTGCACTGGTGGTCGACGGTCGTATCAAGTCGGGGGATACCGTGCTGGTGCTGGGCACCGGTGGCGTCTCGATCTTTGCCCTGCAGATGGCCAAGTCCATGGGCGCCCGGGTGATCGCTACCACCTCGTCCGAGGCCAAGAAGGCGCGCCTGCTGGCGCTGGGTGCCGACCACGTCATCAATTACAAGGACCAGCCGGACTGGGGCGATGCCGTACTCGCCGCGACCAATGGCCAAGGCGCCGATATCGTGGTGGAAGTGGGTGGCCCTGGTACCTTGCCGCAATCCATCCGCGCTTGCGCAGCCGGTGGCCACATTGCGCTGATCGGGGTCCTCACCGGGTTCGCCGGCAGCGTGCCGACCCTGGAACTGATGCGTAAACAGCAGACCCTGCGCGGGCTGATCGTCGGCAGCCGCGAGCAACAGCAGGACATGGTACGGGCCCTGGAAACCTTCAACTGGCGCCCGGTGATCGACAGCCGCTATCCGCTGGAACGAATCGCCGAGGCCTTTGCCCATCAGCAGACCGCCGGGCATTTCGGCAAGATCTGCCTGCACTACTAAATAAACCTGTAGGAGCGAGCCTGCTCGCGATGGATTCAAGAACGCCGCGTTCTACCCGTCAGCACGCGCTATCGTTGAAGCCCATCGCGAGCAGGCTCGCTCCTGCAGTTGCACCTCAGCGTGAGGTTTTGCGCGGGGTGCGCTCATCCAGGATGTCGCCCATGCGCACCTCGATCAGGCTCTTGATCCTCTGGTGCGGCAAAATGTAGAAGCGGTTTTCCTTCACGGCATCCAGGGTGATCCGTGCGATGTCCGCCGCACTGAGCTTTCCGGCCTGAGTCGCCTTGCGCGTCTGCTCCTCGTACTTGTCCTTCAAGGGATTGGCCGCCGCCAGTTCGGCCGGTCGATTGCGTCCGGCATCGGCGATGCCCGTCGGAACGAAGGCCGGGCACAACACCGAGACACCGATCGCTGCGTTTTCTTCCTGCAATTCAAGTTGCAGGCACTCGGACATCGTCACCACCGCATGCTTGGTCGCACAGTAGATGCCGTTGCCCGGCACCGAGAGCAAACCGGCGACCGAGGCGGTATTGACGATGTGGCATTGATCCTTTTGCGCCAGCATCCGCGGCACAAAGCTGCGGATGCCATGGGCGACGCCCATCACATTGATGCCGAACATCCACGCCCAATCCTGTTCAGTGGTAGTCCACAGCGGACCGCCCACCAGTACCCCGGCGTTATTGAACAGCAGGTGCGCTGCGTCGAAGCGCGCGTAGGTCGCCACCGCCAGTTGCTCGACCTGCTCGGCACGGGCGACATCGCAGGTCATCGTCAGCACCTGAGTGCCGGCCGGCAGCAACCGCACGGTGCCTTGCAGGTTTGTCTCATCGATATCAGTCAGCACCAGGCGCATGCCTTCCCGGGCGCAGGCGATCGCCAGTTCACGCCCGAAGCCGCTGGCGGCTCCGGTGATCACCGCGACTTTGTCGTGTAGTGAATTCATGTGGGTCTTTCAGTCCTGTTCGGTCGATTCGAAGTGTGCGACGCACGCTGAAGGTCGCATCACAACGTGCTGCACAAGTGCCCGGCGTCCACGACGATTTCACTGCCGGTCATGCCACGGCCGGCATCGGAAGCCAGCAGCAACAAGGCGCCGTCGAGATCGTCCGGGGTGCAAAAACGCCGCGTGGGAATTCGCGCGCGCAGCTTTTCCCCGGCCTCGCCACGCAGGAAGTCGCTGTTGAGTTCAGTCATCACGTAGCCGGGAGCGATGGAGTTGACCCGGATCTGATGACGCGCCAGTTCCAGGGCCAGGGAACGGGTCAAATGGCTCAAGCCCGCCTTCGCCGCGACATACGGGCTCAAGGTGCCGGCAACGCGACTGGCCAGCACCGATGTCACGTTGATCAGACTGCCGCCGCGTTGTGCCTCGACCATCCGGCGCGCCACTTCCTGCGCGACGATCCAGGCGCCCTTGAGGTTGGTGTCGACCACGCGGTCCCAATCCTCATCGGTGTACGCCAGCACGTGCAGGCTGTCGCTGACGCCGGCGTTGTTGACCAGAATATCCAGCGCCCCCATTTCCTCACCTATCCGCGCCAGGCAAGCGTTGACCGAACTACGGTCGGTCACGTCCAGGCTGAACGCGCGGGCGCGTCCGCCCTCACCTTCGATCTCGTCGACCAAAGTCTGCAACTGTTCGACCCGGCGCGCCGCCACCGCCACTTCGGCACCCGCCGCCGCCAGCGTGCGGGCGAAATGCCGGCCAAGCCCGCTGGAGGCACCCGTGACCAGGGCACGACGGCCCGTCAGATCAAACAACGCGGTGATTGCAGGTTTCATCAGGAAAACTCCTTGTGTCCGTCGAGGATTTTTTTCGCCAGGCTCATGCGGTGCACCTCGCTCGGGCCGTCGTAGATGCGGAACGGGCGGATGTCACGGAAGATGCGCTCGACCACGGTTTCCCCGGTCACCCCACGACCACCCAGGATCTGCACGCAACGGTCGACCACGTTCCACAGGGCCTCGGCGCTCAGCACCTTGGTCATGCTCGACTCGACGTTGCCACGACCGCCTTCGTCCAGCACCCAGGCGCAGTGCCAGATGGCCAAGCGCGTGCCGTGCAGCGCCATCTGGTTGTCGGCCAGCATGAAGCCCACGCCCTGATGCTCGCCCAGGGTCTTGCCGAACGAATCACGGGTTCTGGCGTAGTCGCAGGCGATGTCGTGGGCCCGCCGGGCGGCGCCCAGCCAGCGCATGCAGTGGGTCAGCCGCGCGGGCGCCAGGCGCACTTGCGCATAACGGAAGCCCTTGCCGATTTCCCCCAGCACATCGCTGGCCGGGATCCGCAGGTTTTCAAAACGCAGGACCGAGTGGCCGCCCGAGAAACAGCTGTCGAGGGTCTTGAGCTGGCGTTCGTGGATAATCCCCGGCGCATTCATGTCCGTCAGGAACATGGTGGCCGAGCCGTCCTCCATGCGCGCCATGATGATGGCGAACCCGGCGCCGTCGGCACCGGTGATCAGCCATTTACGGCCATTGATCACGTAGTGGTCGCCGTCGCGTACCGCGACGGTCTGCAGCATCGACGGATCGGAGCCGGCACCCGGCGCAGGTTCGGTCATGGCAAAGCAGGAGCGGATGCGCCCACTGACCAGAGGCCGCAGCCAGCGATCTTTCTGCGCGGCGGTGGCCACCTCGTCCATCAGGTGAATGTTGCCTTCGTCCGGCGCGTGGATATTCAGGGCAATCGGACCCAGCGGCGAATAACCGGCCTCTTCGAAGACGATCGCCTTGGCGAAGTGGCTCAAGCCTGCACCGCCCATTTCGCGACTGGCATGGGGGCACAGCAGGCCGGCGTCACGGGCCTTGGCCAGCAGTTCCTGACGCAAGGTTTCGTCTGGACCGTGTGCCGTCAGGCGCGGGTCGCTTTCCATCGGGATCACTTGTTCGGCGATAAAGGCGCGGGTCTTTTCGCGCAGTTCCAGCAACTCGGGGGGAATCGTGAAGTTCATGGAAGTCCTGGTGTCTGTTCGGTTGAAGTCGTTGGTTGGCTAAGGCCGTTCGGCGAGCGGTGCGAGCTGCGCGTAAATGCGCTCCATCACGGTTTGGCGCTGGCCTGTCTTGGCCAGGTCGTAGGGCGTCAGGTTGACGACACGCACATGGCAGCGCAGAACGCGACCGGCCTGCATGTCGATATCGATGATGTTCAGGCAGGCGTTGTCCTGCTCCAGGGCGGCGGCGCAACCACTTGCACCACCGAGCGCCCAGCCCAGCAACAGGCGATTGACGGCGTCGTGGCTGACCAGCAGCAAGCTTTGCCAGTCGGGCTCGGCCAGCACTGCGTCGAAGCGCGTCAGGACGCGCTGGGCGAAATCGCTCCAGCGTTCCCCGCCCATGAAGCGGCCTTCGGGATCGGCAAAGCTGTCATAGGCATAGCCGACCTGCTGTTGCAGCTGCTGCGGGGCAATGTCCCGCAACCGACCGGCGCGCACCTCCCGCAGCTGGTCGCACGCCTGGAGTTCGATTTGCCGATCACCCAAGAGCCCCTCGGCGGTCTGCCGGGCGCGTGGGTAATCGGAGCACAGCGCACGGTCGAAACCGATGGGCTCGATCACCTGTGCCAGCTGCCGCACCTGCTCGACGCCCAAGTCGGAGAGCGGCACGCTGCGCGGATCCAGCGGCTGGCCGTCGGCAGAGAAGTAATTCACATGGCCATGGCGCACCAGGTAGCAACGACGGCGCATGATGGCTGCGGCACTCATTGAACCAACGCCTTCGGGTTGCTGATGGACAGCCGCGCCCGAGTGATCGCCGAGAGCGCCGACAGCAGGTGTTCCTGCTCGGCGCCCGGGGTATCGAAACGGCCCTGGCGAATGGCCCGGCACAGGGTTCGAGGGACATCCGCCGATACTGCCGGAACCTCCTCGAGCAGCGCCGACAGCTGCGCCATCTCAAGAGCCTGCGCCTGCGCGCCGGCAGCGCACTCGCGGCCGGCAATGGCCATGGCATTGGCCACCATCAGCGCCTGGTAGCGCAGGTTGTCCGGCAGCTGCGGCAGCAACTGGTCAAGCAAGGTCTGGCGGGCAATCGCCAACAGGTCCTTCGCGTCGGGACGAATGTTCATCAGCGCAGCCCTCCGGTCATTCGCAAGATGTCCAGCTCAAGTTCCGGGACCAGCGTGCCGGTCAGGGCCAGTTCCAGCGATGGCTCCTCACCGGACAAATGCCGCTGGGCCTGCTGCTGAGCGATGACCGCCCAGCGCAAGGTCGCCATGACCTGCCAGAAATTCAGCTCTGCGGGCTCGATGTCGAGGGCCGACACTTCGCTGTAGCCACGCATGAAATGCTCCAGCGGGCCGATGCCACCCGCCTCCAGGTCCGGCCGGGCGAAACGCCAGCAGCGGGCGGTGAACCAGCCGATGTCTTCGCGCGGGTCGCCCCAGCCGGTGAACTCCCAATCCAGCACCGCCTGCAACCGGCCGGACTCGGCCAGGTAATTGCCGGTGCGGAAGTCACCATGGAGCAAACAGCGGGCGGTGCTCTGCGGCGCATTGGCCTCACACCAGCGCAAGCCCCACTCCAGCACGGGCTGGGCCGAACCCAGGCGATCGAGCATGGCCCGCAGGACATCAATCGAGGTTTGCAGCGAGACCTGCTGCGGGTCGCCGAGGAATTCCAGGCCCGGCTCGCCGGGGGCGATGCGATGGATACGCGCCAGGTTGGCCCCCAGTTCGGCCACCAGTTGCAGGTCGCCCTCCGTACCCAGCTGGCTGGTGAGCCGATGGCCGCTGGTGATACCGGGCACCCACTGCATGATGAAAAACGCCCGGCCGTGGATCGAGGCGTCTTCGCACAACCAGAGCGGTCGCGGCACCTTGACCCCGGCACGGTGAACGGTGCTGAGCACCGCGAATTCCTGAGCGCGGCTGAGACTGCCCTGCACCGCCGATTGAGCGTCGCTGCGCAGGACCCAGCGCTGGCTGCCGGCATGGGCGCCGCCCTCCACGCTGACGTCGAGCAACCAGTTTTCCTGGATCGCGCCGCCAGACAGCAGCTGTTGATTGTCGACGGTCACCCGTCGCGCGCCGGCCTGGGCGCAGAGGAACATTTCAAGCCTGGTTTTTTTCACTTGTACTTCGGGTCGCGACACTCTCGCCGCTGCTACGTTCGGACCACTCATTAGACGCCGCACCTGACCTGTTGGAATTATTGTTGAAGAGCTTGGCTTCACTTCAGTCAGGGCTTGAGCAATTGCCGGGCCAGCTTTGCCAGGACCCTTCGAGATACTGCTGAACGCCATATGAATCAAGGCCTACAGCCCTTTCACCCGGCTCCGGGAAATGTGGATTTGAATCACTGGCATTGCATTGTTGAAACAACTGCATTCAACTATGAAACCTTGTTGAAACACTCACGGAATCGCCCACGCCATGCAGCCCCGCCAACCCCGCGTCGTCGTGCTCATCAGCCATCTGGAACGCCCGCTGCAACAAAGCCATCTGGCCCGGGTGGTCAATGGCGTGATGGCCGACTATTCGGCACAAACCAGCATCCGCGTGCTGGACACCACGGTCGCCGAAGCGTTGCCACTGGCCCGCGAGCTTGAGCAGAACGACGAAGTCGAGGTCTTTGTGTGCGCAGGCGCCACTGCGGCCTACCTGCGCCGGCACCTGAGCCGTCCGGTGCTGTCGATGCGCGTGGGCGGTGTCGATCTGCTTCGGGCCCTGGAGCAGGCGCGACTGCGCTCACCGCAGATCGCCGTCATCAGTTACGCGCGGACCAATGCCGATCTCGAGTCGATGGCCGCGCTGTTCACGGTGCAGATCCATCAGGCCTCCTACCTCACGCTCGAAGAAGCCCGGCAGGCGGTGGAGCACGCCCGCAGCCTCGGTTACCAGACCGTGATCGGCTCATCGGCCGTGGTGGAACTGGCCGAGCGTATCGGCTTGCATGGCGTGCTTTCATTGAGTCAGGCCACCGTGCGCAAAGCGCTGGAAGAAGCCTTGGGCGTCCTGCACAGCCAGCGCATTGAACTGGCCAAGCGCCGGCACCTGGACGGCGTCTTGCAGCACATCCCCACCGGGGTGGCGGCGGTCGACAATCTGGGTATCGTGCAATCGCTGAACCCTGCGCTGGAAGCGTTGCTGGGCATCCCGGCACGTCGGGTGCTGGGCCGTCCCTTGCAGGAGTTTTGCCCGGAACTGGCGCTGGACGACGTGCTGCAAGGCGGTGTCGGCGAAGAGAACACCGTCATCCGCCTGGGCCAGCATCTGGTGGTCAGCAATATCCTGCCTATTCTCGAAGACGGCCAGCGCACCGGCCTGGTGTTGACCTGCCAGGACACCTCCGCGGTACAACGCGCCGACCAGCGCATTCGCTCGACGCACCGCCCGGTGGGTTTCTCGGCCAAGTACCGGCTGGAGCAAATCAGCGGCGAAAGCCTGGCCACCCGCCAGTTACTGACACTGGCCGAACGTTATGCGGCCACCTCCTCTACCGTGCTGATTACTGGCGAAAGCGGCACTGGCAAGGAACTACTGGCGCAAGGCATGCACAACGTCAGCAGTCGCCAGCGTGGCCCGTTCGTGGCGATCAACTGCGCGGCCTTTCCCGAATCGCTGCTGGAAAGCGAACTGTTCGGCTATCAGGAAGGCGCCTTCAGTGGCTCGCGCAAAGGTGGCAAACCCGGGTTGATCGAGGCCGCCCATCGCGGCACGTTGTTCCTCGACGAAATCGGCGACATGCCGGTGTCGTTGCAGACGCGCCTGCTGCGGGTGCTGCAGGAGCGCGAGGTGTTGCGCCTGGGCGCCAGTGAGCCGATCAGCATCGACATCCGGATCATCGCCGCCACCCACCAGGACCTGTCCCAGGCCATCGCGGCTGGGGAGTTTCGCAGCGACCTCTACTATCGCCTGAACATCCTGCGCTTGCAGACGGTACCGCTGCGCGAACGCCGTGAAGACATCGCCGATATCGCCCGCGACATTTTGCTGCGCCTCAATGCCGACAAACGCCCCTCGCGATTGCAGGAGCGGCTGATGGAGGCCTTGTTGCCCAAGCTCATGGCGTATGCCTGGCCAGGCAATATCCGTGAACTGGAGAACATCATTGAACGTGCCGCGATTTCGGCGCAGGACCTGCTGCACGGCAGCGTGATCGATGAGCAGGCCCTGGCCCTGGTGATCCCCGAGCTGCTGAAAAGCCAGGGCACGGCCCAGGCACCCGCTCAAGTGGCACCGGCCGTCAGCGACTTGAAACACCTCGCCCGGGAAAAGGAAAAGCAGTACGTACGCGAAACACTGCTGGCCTGTAACGGCAATCTGGCGCAGACGGCCATTCAACTGGGTATCAGCCGCTCCACGCTGTGGCGGCGCCTGCAATAGAGCGGCATCGACCCGAACGCGCAGCGTTTGAATCCCGCGCGTTCAGGTGATAGGGGGCTTACTGGAACACTTCGAATAGCCCCGCCGCGCCCATGCCGCCACCCACGCACATGGTCACCACCACATACTTCACGCCGCGTCGCCGGCCTTCGAGCAAGGCATGTCCGACCATCCGTGCACCGCTCATGCCGTACGGGTGGCCGATGGCGATGGCGCCGCCATTGACGTTCAGGCGGGCGTCGTCGATGCCCAGGGTGTCGCGGCAGTAAAGCACCTGGCAGGCGAAGGCCTCGTTGAGCTCCCACAAACCGATGTCGTCGACCTTCAGGCCGTGCTGCTTGAGCAATTTGGGCACCGCCAGCACCGGGCCGATGCCCATTTCTTCTGGCGGGAGGCCCGCGACCGCCATGCCACGGTACAGCCCCAGCGGCTTGAGGTTGCGCTGCTCGGCCAGGCGCGCCTCCATCAATACGCAGGCACTGGCACCGTCGGACAGTTGGCTGGCATTGCCGGCGGTGATGCAGCCACCCTCGATCACCGGCTTGAGGTTGACCAGATCCTCCAGGCGGGTCTGCGGGCGATTGCCTTCGTCCCGGGTCAGGGTCACCGGCTCCAGGCGCGTCTCGCCGGTGGCTTTATCGGTCACCTGACGCAGGCTGCTGACCGGTACGATCTCGCTGTCGAACAGCCCGGCCTGCTGCGCCGTTGCTGTGCGTAGTTGCGATTGCAGGGCGTAGGCGTCCTGCGCCTCACGACTGATGCCATAACGTTGCGCCACCAGCTCCGCTGTCTTCAGCATCGGCATGTAGGCATGGATGGCGTTGCGCTCCACCTGCGGGTCGCGTTCGGTGTAGGCCCACTCCATGTTACGGTTCTGCACCGCGCTGATATTTTCCTGGCCGGCACCGATCGTGACCGGCATGCCGTCGACGATGATCTGCTTGGCCGCCGTGGCGATGGCCATCAGGCCCGAGGCACACTGGCGGTCCAGGGTCTGGCCGCTGACCGACAACGGCAAACCCGAGGCCAGCGCCGCCATGCGGGCCAGGTTCAGGCCAGCGGTGCCGCTGGTCAATGCGCTGCCCATGACCAGGTCTTCGATTTCCGCGGCTTCGATACCGGCACGCTCCACCGCCGCACGGATCGCGTGGCTGGCCATGGTCGGCGACTTGAGGGTGTTGAACGCGCCCCGGAAGGCCTTGGCGATGGGCGTACGGGCGGTGGACAGAATGACGGCTTCTTTCATTGTGCAAATCCTTGGGAGACAGAGTGCGGCGGCCACCGTGGTGGTGACCGCCGGATGATCAGATACGTTCGATGCGCGACTTGCCGCTGGCCACCAGGCGTTCGAGCAGCGCGGCCGGCTGGAACCACATCGCGCCATAGGCGCCCAGTGCCTGGCGGTAATGACCGATGCGTTCAAACACCTGGGCCAGGCCCAGCCCTTCGGCGTAATGCATCGGTCCCCCGCGCCAGGCCGGGAAACCGTAGCCATTGATCCACACCAGATCGATGTCGCTGCTGCGCTGGGCGATGCCTTCATCGAGCAACTGGATGCCTTCGTTGATCAGCATCAACAGGCAGCGGTCGTGGATTTCCTGATCGCTGATGACCCGACGCTGGATACCCAACTCACCAGCAATGCGCTCGGCCAGCTCGATCACCTGCGGGTCATCCTTGCGTTCGCGGCCTTCGTAGAGGTAATAGCCACGGCCGGTCTTCTGGCCGAAGCGGCCCAGTGCGTACAGCTCATCGGCCAGCTTGCAGTAGCCGGGATCATGGGCAATCACCTCACGGCGCGATTCGCGCACCAGGAAGCTGACATCGATGCCCGCCAGGTCGTGCATGGCGATGACCCCCATGGCCAGGCCAAGTCCGCTCAGTACGTTGTCGATCTGCGCCGGCGTGGCGCCTTCCAGCAGCAGGCGGTGCGCCTCGCGGGAATAGGGTTCGAGCATGCGGTTGCCGATGAAGCCGAAACACACCCCGGACACCACCGGGATCTTGCCGATACGCCGGGCGACTTTCAGTGTGGTGGCCAGCACCTCGGCGGCCGTGGCCGTGCCGCGCACCACCTCCAGCAGGCGCATGATGTTGGCCGGGCTGAAGAAATGCAGGCCGACGACGTCCTGTGGCCGGTGCGTCACGGCGGCAATGGCGTCGACATCCAGGGTGGAGGTGTTGCTGGCCAGAATCGCCCCGGCCTTGCACACCTCGTCCAGGGTCCGGAACACCTGCTGCTTGACCGGCAGACTCTCGAATACCGCTTCGATCACCAGATCGGCGTCGGCGATATCGGCGTAGTCCAGGGTGCCGTGGATCAGCGCCATTCGCTGCTCGACCTGTTCGGGCGTGAGCTTGCCGCGCCGGACACTGCTGTCGTAGTTCTTGCGGATCAGCGCCAGGCCGCGTTCCAGCGCCTCGACCTTGAGTTCCAGCAGCGTCACCGCCATGCCCGCGTTGGCGAAGTTCATCGCAATGCCACCGCCCATGGTGCCGGCGCCGATCACCGCGACACGATTAACCGGTCGGATCGGTGTATCGGCATACAGCCCCGGCAGCTTGCCGACTTCCCGTTCGGCGAAGAACACATGGCGCAGCGCCTCGGACTCGCGGGAGGCTTCGGCCTCCTTGAACAGCTCGCCCTCTTTGATCAGCCCTTCGGCCAAGGACAGGTTGCAGGCGGCTTCAATGGCCGTCACCACCCGTTGCGGCGCGTTCTGGCCTTTCCAGCGCGCCTGTTGGGCGGCGCGATACTCGGCGAAGTAGTTCGCGGGCAGGGCTGCGCCCGGGTTCGCTTGCGGCCACGCCGGACGCGCTGGTGCCTGCTCGGCAATCAGCTCGGAGGCCAGCGCCCTGGCCGTGTCGAGCAGGCTTTCAGCGTTGGGTGCCACGCGGTCCAGCAGCCCCAACGCCAGTGCCCGATTGGCCTCGATCGGCAGTCCGGACGCAATCATCTCCAATGCCGCCGAGGCTCCGATCAGGCGCGTCAGGCGCTGGGTACCGCCGGCACCGGGCAGCAAGCCGAGCTTGATTTCCGGCAGGCCAAGCCGGGCCCCCGCCTCCGCCACCCGGTAGCCGCAGGCCAGGGCCAGTTCCAGCCCCCCGCCGAACGCCAGGCCACCGATGGCGGCGATCAGGGGTTTGTCCAGTTCGGTCAGGCGGTTCAACAGGCCCGGCAAGTCCGGCCGGGCGAACGATGCCCGGCTGCCGAACTCGGAAATGTCTGCGCCAGCGCTGAACGGCAAACCTTCGCCGTACAGCACAATCGCTTTCACGCTGGCGTCGGCGGCGGCGCGCTCACAGGCCGCGAGCAACTGTTCGCGCAATGCCTGGCCGAGGGCGTTGACGGGGGCACGGGCAAGGCCGATCAGGGCCAGAGGGCCTTCGTTCTGGTATTGGATCAATTCATTCATGGGTATTTTCTCGTTCGGATAAAGGCGTGGGTACCGAGCAATCACTGGAGCGCTCAGCCCAACTCGCTTTCCCGAATCAGCTTCTTGTTGATTTTGCCGACGCTGGTTTTGGGGATCTCGGCGACGAACTTGAACTGCTTGGGGATCGCCCATTTGTTGATGCGCCCGCAGGCCACGAACTGTTGCAGGTGGGCTTCGAGCATCTGTTTGTCGACGAACTGCCCCGGCTCGCACACCACCAGCGCCATCGGCCGTTCACCCCATTGCTCGTCGGCGATGCCCACCACGGCGACCGAGGTGACCGACACGTGCTCGCTGATCAGGTTCTCCAGGTCCAGGGAGCTGATCCACTCGCCACCGGTCTTGATCACGTCCTTGATCCGGTCCTTGATTTCCACCCGGCCAATGCTGTCGATGGAAGCCAGGTCGCCGGTGTGCAGCCAGCCGCCTTCCCACAGTTCGGCGCCTTTTTGTGCTGACTTCAGATAGCCCTGGGTCAACCACGGTGCGCGCACCACGATTTCGCCCAGGGATTCGCCGTCATGGGCCACGTCGTTGCCGCTGGCATCGATGATTTTCAGGTCGACCATCGGGATCGGCATGCCGGTCTTGATGCGTGTGGGCAATTGCGCCGACGTCGTCTGATCAAGTTCCTCGCCCCGCAAGAAGCTCAGGCACAGCATCGGGCAAGTCTCGGACATGCCGTAGCCGCTGTGGACCTGAATGCCCTTCTCACTGGCCGAACTGGCAATGCCCAGCGTCAGCGCGCTACCGCCCAGGAGCATTTTCCAGCCATCAAAACGGATGTTCCGGGCTTCTTCGCAGCCAAGGATCATTTGCAGAATCGTCGGCACGCAATGGGAGAACGTGACCTTCTCTTCGCGAAACAGCCGGACCAGGCTGTTGGGCTCGTAACGGCCGGGATAGACCTGCTTGATGCCCATCAGGGTCGCCACATACGGCACCCCCCAGGCATGCACGTGGAACATCGGCGTGATCGGCATGTACACGTCGTTGGAGCGCAGCAATGGCAGGCTTTGGTGAGCGCCCAGGGTGCCCACGGCATTGAGGGTGTGCAGCACCAGTTGTCGATGGCTGAAGTACACGCCTTTGGGCTCGCCCGTGGTGCCGGTGGTGTAGAACAGGGTCGCCACCGAGTTCTCGTCGAAATCGGCAAAGTCATGGTGGCTGGCTGCCTGGGACAGCAGGTTTTCATACTCGCCCAACACGGGAAGCACGGTGTCGGGTGCGACGTCGTCGGTCAGGCGGATATAGCCCTTGACGGTGTCCAGGCCCTGATGAATCTGCTCGATCATCGGCAAAAAATCATCATGCACCAGCACCAGGTCGTCCTCGGCGTGGTTCATGGTGAACAGCACCTGCTCCGGCGACAGGCGAATGTTCACCGTGTGCAACACCGCGCCGATCATCGGCACCGCGAAGAAGCACTCCAGATAGCGGTGACTGTCCCAGTCGAGCATGGCCACGGTATCCCCGGCCTTGACCCCGGCGGCGGTCAGCGCATTGGCCAGGCGATGGATCCGCTCGATGAGAGTCCGGTAGCTGTAGCGCAGCTTGTCGGCGTAAACGATTTCGTTGTCGGGTGCGTATCGCACCCCCGACAGCAGCAGGCTCTTGATCAACAGCGGGTAGCTGTAGGCACCGGCTGCCGGCGGCATGATTTTGGTCTTCAGCATGGTTGGGCTTTCCTGATTCAAAACTGCACCGCGTCCAGCAAATAAAGGCTTTCACTGCCGGCCTTGACCGAAGCGCTCAGCGAGTGGATACGCGGCAGCAGGCGGGTAAAGTAGAAGCGCGCCGTACCGAGCTTGCTGGCATAGAAATCGTCCTCGCCCTGTTTGCCCCGGGCCGCTTTGGCCATCAAGGCCCACATGTAGGCGTAAGCGGTGTAGCCAAACACCTGCAGGTACTCGACCGAGGCCGCGCCGACTTCATTCGGGTTGTGTTGGGCGCGGTCGAGCAACCACTCAGTCAATTCATCGAGGGTGTCGACCGCGGCGTTCAGCGGCTGGGTGAACTCGCCCAGATCGGCGCCGGCATTGGCGGTGAAGTGGCGAACCTCCGAAGCGAACAAACGGTAAAGCGCCCCGCCGCTACCGACGATCTTGCGTCCGGCCAGGTCCAGGGACTGGATGCCGTTGGTGCCTTCGTAGATCTGGGTGATGCGCACATCGCGCACCAGCTGCTCCTGGCCCCACTCGCGAATGTAGCCGTGGCCGCCAAAAATCATCTGCCCGTGCAGGGTGCTTTCCAGCGCCATGTCGGTGAGAAATGACTTGGCCACCGGGGTCAGCAAGGCCACCAGCTCCTGGGCGCGCTGGCGGGTCGCCGGGTCTTCGCTGTACTTGGCGGTGTCCAGTTGCAGCGCGACGTAGCTGGAGAACGCGCGACCACCTTCGTTCAAGGCCTTCATGGTCAGCAGCATGCGACGCACGTCGGGGTGCACGATGATCGGGTCGGCGGCTTTGTCCTTGTTCTGCGCACCGGTGGGCGCACGGCTTTGCAGGCGGTCGCGGGCGTAGGCGACGGCGCTTTGATAGGAGCGTTCGCCCTGGGCCAGGCCCTGAATACCGACACCCAGACGCTCGTAGTTCATCATGGTGAACATCGCCGCCAGGCCCTTGTTCGGCGCGTCGACGATCCAGCCGGTGGCACCGTCGAAGTTCATCACGCAGGTGGCCGAGCCCTTGATGCCCATCTTGTGCTCGATGGATCCGCAGGACAGCGAATTGCGCTCTCCCAGGGATCCATCGGCATTGACCAGCACCTTGGGCACCAGGAACAGCGAGATGCCCTTGGGCCCTGGCGGTGCATCCGGCAGGCGCGCGAGCACCAGATGGATGATGTTTTCGGTCAGGTCGTGCTCGCCGCCGGTGATGAAAATCTTGCTGCCGCTGACCTTGTAGCTGCCATCGTCCTGGGGTTCGGCGCGGGTGCGGATCATGCCCAGGTCGGTGCCGGCGTGGGCTTCGGTCAGGCACATCGAGCCGCTCCAGATGCCGGCATACAGGTTCGGCAGATACGCGGCCTTGAGTTCTTCACTGGCGTGAGCGTTGAGCGACAGGCAGGCGCCCGCCGTGAGCATCGGGTAGGTACCGAACGACAGGTTGGCCGAGGCGACCATTTCCTCTACCTGCGCGGAGATCGCCTTGGGCATGCCCATGCCGCCGAACCGTGGTTCGCCACCGACACCGACCCAACCGCCTGCGGCGAAGGCCTGATACGCCTCGGCAAAACCGTGCGGGACCGTCACCGAACCGTTGTCCCAGGCACAGCCTTGTTCGTCACCGCTGCGACGCAGGGGCGCGATGCTGCCGGCGCTGATCTTGCCAGCCTCTTCGAGGATCGCCGCAGCGGTCTCTTCGTCAACGACCTCGGCCAGGCCGGGCATGTTGGCCCATAGCCGGGACACCTCGAAAACTTCATTGAGCACGAAGCGCATGTCGCGCAGGGGGGCTTTGTATTCGGACATGATTGAACTACTCAGACAATGTGAGGGCATGACGCGCCCCCGGTTTTTCGGAAGGGGCGCAACCATCGACACGGGCCACCGGCTGAGCCGGATTCACCTGTTCGATAAGCGAGGGCCTGCGCAGCAGGAAATACGACAGCGCCGGGATCAGAATCAGCGCCCCGAGCATGTTCCACAGGAACATGAAGGTCAGCAGGATGCCCATGTCGGCCTGGAACTTGATCGGCGACCACACCCAGCACACCACGCCAGCGGCCAGGGTGATGCCCACCAGCCCGACCACGCGGCCGGTGAAGGACACCGCGTTGCGGTAGGCCTGGGACAGCGGCAGGCCCTGACGCTGGAAGTGCAATTGCACGCTGAGCAGGTACAAGGCGTAGTCCACGCCGATGCCCACCCCGAGGGCGATCACCGGCAGGGTCGCGACCTTCACGCCGATGCCCATGGCCACCATCAGCGCCTCGCAGAGGATCGAAGTCAGCACCAGTGGCAACAGCGCCACCAGCGTGGCCCGCCAGCTGCGGAAGGTGATCAGGCAGAACAGCGTCACTGCCGCGTACACGTACAGCAGCATGGTGTGGTTGGCTTCGCGCACCACGATGTTGGTCGCCGCCTCGATCCCGGCACTGCCGGCGGCCAGCAGGAACTGCCGATCCGGGGTGCTGTTCTCGCGGGCGAACTTGTCGGCGATCGCCACCACGGCGTCCAGGGTTTCGGCCTTGTGGTCCTTGAGGAAAGTGATCACCGGCATCAGCGAGCAGTCGGTATTGAAGAGCTCCGGCGAGTTCACCGAGGCCTGCTGCGCGGCATAGTTGAGCACGTCCTGGTTGCGCTGGATGCTGTTGAGCTTGGGGTTGCCTTCGTAGGTGCCGGCGGTGATCTGCCGTACCGCGTTGACCAGCGAAGCCGTGGCCTGCACCCCCGGATACTGCTGCAGCTCCCAGGCCAGGCGGTCGGCGAGGATCAGGGTCTTGTAGTTCAGGCAGCCTTCGGGCGCGGTCTTGATCATCACCGCGAACAGGTCGCTGGACAGCGCGTAGTGGCTGGTAATGTAGGCGTTGTCGCGGTTGTAGCGCGAGTCGACGCGCAGCTCCGGCGCCCCGCTTTCCAGGTCGCCGATTTTCAGCTGCTGGCTGACCACGAAACCACCGACGCCCATCAGCGTCGCCACCAGCACGGCGGCGGTCGCCCACTTGGCAGTGGTGAAGCGGTCGAGCAAATCCCAGAGTCGGCCGAAGCCTTTGCTCTTCTCGGCACGGGTGTCGATTTTCAGCGCGCGCTCGGCAGCCTTGGCACCGACGCCGATGTAGGACAGCGCCACTGGCATCAGCAGCAGCGAGGTGAAGATCAACACCGCGACGCCGATGCTGGCGGTGATCGCCAGGTCCTGGATCACCGGGATGTCGATCAGCATCAGCACCGCAAAGCCCACGGCATCGGCCAGTAGCGCCGTGACCCCGGCAATGAACAGGCGGCGGAAGGTGTAGCGCGCGGCGATCAGTTTGTGGGTGCCCCGGGCGATGTCCTGCATGATGCCATTCATCTTCTGCGCCGCGTGGGACACGCCGATGGCGAAGATCAGGAATGGCACCAGCACCGAGTACGGGTCGATGGCGTAGCCCAGCCAGGCGACGATGCCCAGTTGCCAGACCACCGCGATCAGCGAGCAGCCGACCACCAGCAAGGTACTGCGCACGCACCGGGTGTAGGCATAGATGATCACCAGCGAGGTGACCACCGCCAAACCGAAGAACATCATCACCTGGATCAGGCCGTCGATCAGGTCGCCCATCAGCTTGGCGAAGCCGATCACGCGTACCTTGTAATGCGGCTCATGTTTCTTGGAGCGGCCTTCCTTCCCCGCCTTGCGCGCCGAAGCGTCACCGGCGAATTCGATCTTGTCGCGCAGCTGCTCCTCGAGCATCTGCGAAAAGGCGTGGTAGTTGATGCGTTGGCCACCAGCGGCGGCCTTGTCCAGCAGCGGCACCACCAGCATGCTCGACTTGAAATCGCTGGCCACCAGACTGCCCACAAGACCCGCGCGGGCGATGTTCTGGCGCAGCTGTTCGATCTGCTCCGGCTTGCCCGAATAGGTGTCGGGCATCACCGGCCCGCCCTGGAAGCCGTCCTCGGTGACTTCGGTCCAGCGCACGCCCGGGCTCCACAGCGACTTCATCCAGGCGCGGTCGACGCCGTCGGTGAGGAATAGTTGATCGTTGACCTGCTTGAGCACGTCCAGGTATTCGGGGTCGAAAATATCGCCATGGGTGTTCTCCACCACCACCCGCACCGAGTTGCCCAGGCCGCGCAACGAGGCGCGGTTTTCCAGGAAGTTCTGGATGTAGGGCTGGCTCTGCGGAATCATTTTTTCGAAGCTGGGGCGCAGCTCCAGGCGGGTGATCGCCATGTAGCCCAGCAGCACCGTGGTCAGCGCCATCAGCAGCATGAACAGCGGGCGGAAGTTGAACACCAGGCGTTCCAGAAGGTTGCCGGAGCGCTGGTCGAAATCGCGCAGGTCGCGGATCACCGGCATGGCGTCTTGTTTGATATTGCCCATGTCTGGGTTCTCGCTCTTAGGGTTCGATGGCGGCGGCTTTGGGGACAGGTGCGACTGGCAGTGTGCGGGCGCCACGGCTGCCCGCCAGCACCAGCTGGCCGTCGGCGGCCTGGGTGGCACCGGCGACCGGCGCTGGAGCCGACTGCTGCACCAGGTGCATCTGCGCGCCCTGCCCCTGGCTGACCAGCATCTGCCCGCCCTGGGTGAACAGGCGGTAGTGACCAGCGGCATCGATCAGCCCCGCGGTGATGCTCAGGTGCAGGCCGCTGTCCAGGGCGGCCCAGCTCTGGCCGCCATCGCTGCTGCGCAGCACGTTGCCGCGCAGGCCGTAGACCAGCACTTCGCCGGGCTTGCCGAGCACACCGAAGAAGCTGCCCTGATACGGCGTCTCTACGGCAGTGAAGCGTTGCGCACTGTCGTCCCACTTGAGCAACAGACCCTGCTCGCCGGCGATGTACAGCGCATCACCCGTTGAGGCGATGGCATTGAGGTGGAAACCCTGCGGGTTATCGGTGCGGTCCTGGAACGGCGTCCAGGTCTGGCCGCCATCGTCGGTGCGCAGGATCAGATTGAACACGCCGACCACATAGCCGGTTTTTTCATTGGCGAACCAGACGTCCAGCAGCGGTTTGTCCGCGCCTTGATCCATTAAACGTTGGCCTTCCGTGGCCAACTGGGGCCATTGCTCGTTGTTCGGCTCTGCCTTGGCCAGAGCCGAGTAATGTTCGATCAGCAAGCTGCCGATCTGGCGACCGTCGAGTTGTTTTTGCCAGGTCGCGCCGGCATCGCTGCTGTGCAGCACCACGCCGTCATTGCCCACCGCCCAGCCTTGGCTCGCGGTCGGGAAATTCACGGCAGTAAGGTCGGCACTGACCGGCACCGAGGCCTGTTGCCAGTGCAACCCTGAATCATCGGAAAACAGAATATGGCCGCGCTGGCCGACGCTGATCACCCGCGAACCTGCGCGGGTCATGCCGGACAACGGGCTGTTGACGGACAAGGCACTGACCCGGGCGGGCAAGTCCAGTACATCGACGTAATCGGCTGCGAAGCTGACGCCTTGCAACACGCTCAACACCACACCACAGGCCAGCTGCAAATAATTATTTTTATACGAACACATACCGCGTCCTCATCGGAAAATCGCGTCGGAGCACACACATCTGCCCTTGTGGGAGCGAGCTTGCTCGCGATGACTGACTGGCATTCAACATGGATGTCGACTGACAGTTCGCTATCGCGAGCAGGCTCGCTCCTACAACAACAGGGCTGCGGGTTCAGCGAATGCCGCTGCCCGCCAGGGCATCCGGCACCCACTGCGCCTTCGACAGAGGATCGATGTACTTCACGCCACCGTACGGGCCGACGATGCCGTTGATGTTGTAGTTGCCGCCGACCAGGTCGTAGATCATAAAAGGCGAGGTATCGGGGGTCAGCTTGTCGTAGCTCTGGCTGAGGAAGGCGAAGGAACCCCGGTAGAGCTGACCACGGGCGTCGTACTGGTCCGAGGCCAGAGCGATCCAGCTGTCTTCATCCAGGTAGAAGCGGCGCTTGTGGTAGACGTGGCGCGAGCCGGACTTGAGAGTGCCCTCCACCACCCACACCCGGTGTTTTTCCCAGCGCACATAATCAGAGGCGAGATGGTTGGGCGTGGTCAGGACCTTGGGGTCCTGGGCGTAGGTCAGCTTGTAGGTGTTGTAGGGCACGAACATTTCCTGCTTGCCCACCAGCTTCCAGTCGAAGCGATCCAGCGCACCGTTGAACACGAAGGTGTCGTCGTAGGTGTTGGTCCCGGCGGTACCGGGGTTGGGTGTGTCGTAGGCCAGGTCCGGCGCCAGTTTCACCCGTCGCTGCCCCGGCAGGTACTGCCAGGCCTTGCGCGGCTGCACCAGCGGGTTGGCCGAATCCTTGAGCATGATCGCCTCACCGGCACGGCGCGCGGGGCCGGTGTAATACAGCTTCATCTGATAAAAAATGTCCGTGCTGCTGATCAGCTTCGACATGTCTTCGTAGACCGGATAGTTCATGAACGACAGGCCGGTGGTGGCCAGCGTCGGCACACCGGCGGCGTCGACGGTCCAGGAGTCATACTTGGACGTGAGGTTGACCCCCAGATAGCGCAGCAAGTGGTTCCACATCGCTTCGCTGCCCGATTGCGGGATCGGGAACGGCACGCCGGGCAGGACGTTATCGATCGACAGCCCGCCTTCCAGGGATTTGGCGCCCGTGGCGTTCTTGCGGCTGTTGTCCAGCACCGCCTGCGGCAGGGCCACGGTGCGGTGCGTCGGGTACACGTTGATGTGATAACTGGGATAACGCTTGGCCAGTTCCACCGCCGTGGCCGTCAACTGGCCCTTGTATTGCTCGACGTTCTTGCCATCGATCACCAACAGCGGCTTCTCGTCGGCAAACGGGTCCGGACGCATGCTGTCGCCGGCCTTGAAGCTGGCCGGTGGTGTGGTCAGTCCGCCCTTGTACGCCGGGATCGAGCCATCGGCATTGCCCGCCATTTCGGCGCCGACACCGGTCAGGCTGGTGCCCAGCTTCGCCGCTTCTTCAGTCGAAACACCGGCTTGAGCCTGGGCGGCGATGACGCCCGCCAGGGAAATCGCCAGCACGCTTTCAAGAAATTTCATCTGAATTCTCTCCACTTGTTGTTGTAATCCGAGGGTCAGTCAGAAGGTGGTTTTGAAGGAGGCCGTGACCATTCCGCGATCCTTGAGCAGCGGCGACAGGCCTGCCTGTGAAGTGATCTGGCCGGGGATGCACTCATAGCGACCGTTGGCACCAGGGGTGTTGTTATCGAGCCCGGTTTCGCAGGTATCGAACGGGCCGAAGGCATCGACGTACTTGAGGTCGAACTTGTATTTGGAATAAACGTCCGCGGCGATGCCGACCGAGTAGCTGCCGGCGTCTTCGTTGCCGCCCAGTTGCACCGCCGAGTTGCCCTTGAGGCCAACGTTGTAGGAGACCGGCATGGACAGATCGACCCCCGGGAATACCTGGAACCAGGTCGGGGTGAAGTTCGTCGCGATGGTGTAGGCATTGGTATCGACCTTGTCGACGCCCCGGTAGCTGGAGTCGCCCTTGAAGGTCTGCTTGCCCTTGTCGACACTGACCAGATGGGTCAGCGTGCCCTCCACCGCCAGGGATGAGGCATCCCACACGGCGGTGTTGCCAAAGGTCACCAGGCCGTTGAGCACGACGTGAAACGTCTTGCCGCGAGCGAGCCCGGTTTCCCCTTTGCCCGGCACCGCGCCGATCAGGTTCGCGCCGTTGACCAGCCCTTCGCCGGCCAGGGTATTCAGGGTCGGGTTGATGGTGCTGAAGTTGCTCACCAGCGGCATGTTCTCGCGGTAGTTCAAGTCGAGACCGACGCTGACCGGACCAACACTCTTGGACAGGCTGATGCCGTAGATGTCGATGTCATCGGCGTAGGCGGTCAGGTACTCGATGCCTTCCAGACCGGCGAGACCCGGCTTGTGCAGGTTGGGCGCATTGATCAACACCGACGGCAGCGTGTCCGAGGTGTTGCGGTAGTAGAAACCCAAGGTGCCATCGAGCCAATCCGGGCTCCACTTGGCCATCAGCCCGAAGTCACCCGAGTTGTGCGGCTTGACGTCGTGGCCACGGGGCGCGCCGTAAAACGCGCCGGCCCCGCCCAGCAGTGATGGCAAGGGCAGCCAGAAAACATCGGCACCCTCGCCCAGCATGTCGTAGCCGCCCATGTAGGTCCCGCCCTCGGGCAGCCGGGAGTTCTGGAACTCCAGGAAGTACTGCGCGCCCAAGGTCAGCTCCGGGTTGACGGTGAACGACATCGACAACTGGTTACGCGGCAGGAACAGCTCCTTGGTTTCGGTGCCCGGCACGTTGTACAGCTTGGCGATGTCCAGCGCCGCTTGCCCGTAGTTGATGCCGTTGGCCGCGTTGAACAGGGTTTCCCCCCAGTACACGTTGTGCTTGCCGAGCT